>RFXC01000170.1 GCA_009921765.1 Betaproteobacteria bacterium
AGCGTAGCCACGAGACGCGTCAGACCGCCAACACAGCGCGATTCGCGCCATCATGAACCGCGCAGCCCAGCATCGCGGATGAGCCGTCCGCGAGCAGCGAACTCGCGCTCGACCACCCGGGCAAGCTCGGCTGGGTCGCTGGCGACCACAATGAGTCCCCCCGCCGCCAGCTTGTCCCGGTTCTCCTGGTCTGAGATTGCACGACGAATTTCGCTGCTCAAGCGCATCTGTATCGGGGCCGGCAGATTGGCTGGCGCAAAAAACGCGAGCCACGAATCCATCTCGAATCCTGCATAGGTTTCTCCAACGGTCGCGACATCAGGCAAGCCCGGATACCGCGCAGCGCTGGTCACCGCAATGGCACGCAGGCGGCCTGACTGAACATGCGGAAGAATGGTGATTGCGCTTGCAAACACCATGGAGATCTGCCCTCCGATCAGGTCAGCAATGGCGGGGGCGCCGCCCTTGTAGGGAACGTGAACGAGGGAGGCACCCGAGCGTTCACGAAGCAATTCACCTGACAGATGATGGGGCGACCCCGCGCCCGAGCTTCCGAAGCCACCCTTGTCCGGATTTCTGCGCAGCCATTCAATCAGCTCTGGCAGCGTGCGCGCCGGGACCCCGGGATGGATGACCAGCACGATCGGGTTGGCTGCCGCAAGCGTGAGCGGAGTGAAATCGCGAATCGGGTGATAGCTTGGCGTCGCAGTCATGTGCGTGCTCGAGGCATGCGTGGAATCGGTGCCGAGCAAGAATGTGTAGCCGTCGGGGGCGGCGCGGGCCACATGCTCGGTGCCGATGATGCCGCTTGCCCCAGCACGGTTCTCCACCACCACCGGCTGACCGATCGCAGCCGAGACTTTTTGCGCAACCATTCGCCCCAGTGCATCGGTCGAGGCACCAGGCGGGTAAGGCACCACCAGGCGAACCGGTCGATCGGGCCACGCGGGCTGGGCGGTGAGCGCGCCTGGCAGCGCCAGCAGTGGCAAGGTCTGGATCAGGTGTCTGCGTTTCATACGATGCTTTCATGACTCGATCGCATTCAGCCTAGAGGCGCGGCCAGACTCGTGTCAATCTCGGCGCAGGTTCAGACCGTTCCGGTATTGGGTCGGCTTGACGGTATCATCAGCGAGGGCTGTGTCCAGCCGTCATGAGCGATGGATCAGGCAGTACGCCGGCTTCATCACACCTTCCCTCCTTTCCCACCTTTTTAACGCGGATTCAACATGAGTGCATTGAAAGTCGTTGCCTTGTCCGGAAGCCTCAGGGCAAAAAGCTATAACAACGCTGCGCTGCAGGCGGCGGCAGCGCTCGCCCCCGACGGCATGTCCATCCGGGTCGTTGATTATTCGGCCGTGCCGCTCTACAACGGCGACCTGCAGGCCAAGGGATTCCCGGCGAGTGTGCAGGCGCTGGGCGCGGAAATCGCACAGGCCGACGGCCTGCTCATCGCAAGTCCCGAATACAATTTTTCTGTGAGCGGCGTGCTGAAAAACGCAATCGACTGGCTTTCGCGACTGAACCCGCAACCCTTCAAGGGCAAGCCCACCGCAATTCTGTCGGCCACCATGGGCCCACTCGGCGGCGCGCGCAGCCAGTACGATCTTCGCAAGATCATCGGCGGCCTGGAGGCCAACGTTCTGACAAAGCCCGAGGTGTTCATCGGCGCGTGTCACACCCGGTTCAACGAGCAGGGAGAGTTGACGGATGAGGCCACACGCAAGATCATCGCCGAACAGATGCTTGCGTTGCAGAACTGGATCCGGCAGCTGGGTTCCAGAGGCTGAGGTTTCGGAAGCGTTTGTGCGCATCGGTCGCGGCGCACATTCGCCACACCATGTCGGGGGCAACGCACCCCCGACAGCAGGCCACTCGCCGGAATAGTGCGAGGGCTGATATTTCGCCGGACCACCCCGGCATTTGGAGGAGACAGACATGACCGGATTAATTTCCACCCTGCGCAGGGAGGCCCTCGCCCTTTCGGCGGGCGCAGCATTCACGTTGTTCGCCGCCGGAGCGCTGGCGCAGACGCCGGTTCGGATCGGCATGATCACTGACAGGGTCGGTCCGGCCAAGCCTTATGCCGAGCCGGTGGCCATCGGCGCGGCCTTTGCGGTCAAGCAACTCAATGCCCAGGGCGGGTTGCTGGGTCGCCCGATCGAACTGCTCACCGAAGACGACCAAGGCCGCCCCGACGTGTCCGCCACAGCGGCGCGCAAGCTGGTCGATCAGGGCGTTGCATTCATTCTGTCGGTATCGCTCACGCCCGCCACGCAGCAGGCGCAAAGCGTATCGCTTGAAACCAGGACCCCGCACATGACGCCGTCGAACAGCGGCGACACGCTCACCACGCAGATCGACAACCCGAATTTCTGGCAGACCGGGCCACTGGGCTCGACACAAATCGCCACGCTGCTTGCCTATGCGCGCTCCAAGAATTTCAAACGTGTTGCGCTGATCACCGACAACTCCGACCTCGGACAGTTGATCAACCGGTTCTTCAAGGCCGGCCTCGAGAAAGCAGGCATTCAGGTGGTCGCCGAGGAAGTGGTTCCGCGGGGCGCCAATACCGCCGAGCCGCAGATGCAGAAGATTCGCGCTGCCACGCCCGAGGCGCTCTTCATGGCTGGCGTGCTCACACCGGAAAATGTGCTGATTCTGCGTGCTTACCGGCAACTCGGCCTCAAGACCCCGGTGCTTGGCAACTACAACCTGTCTGTCCCCCAGTACACGGCAGTCGCCAAGGGCCTGCTTGACGGCGTCGTGTTCGTTGATGCGTTCGACCCCGCCAAGGCCGAAACCGCTCGCTTTATCGAGGCCTACCGCAAGGACTCGGGTGCCGAGCCCTACAACCTGATGGGCTACGGCTATGACGGCGTCATGATGGTCGCCGATGCCATCCGCAGGGCCGGCAGCACCGACAAGGAAAAGGTCCGCGCAGCCATGCAGGCAACCACTGGTTATGTCGGTGTGATGGGCGGCGCGGGCGCCACCTATCAGTTCCGAGAGGGCAAGCGCACCGGCTTCGACCCCAACGGCATGGTGGTGCGCGTTTATGAGGGCGACCGCCAGGGCCGGGTGGTGCACGTCGGGCTCAAGTGATCTTCGGCGCGAAGCGCTTCGCCGTTTCGCGCTCGACGCTTCATGCGTGATTTTCTTGAACTGCTGGTCAGCGCGACGGCAAGCGGCTGCATTTACGGGTTGCTCGCGCTCGCTTACCTGCTGATGACCCGCCCGACCGGCATCATCAATTTTGCAGTCGGCGAATGGGGCATGGTTGGCGCCTTCGCAGGTTTCGTACTGCTCTCGGCATGGGACGTCCCCTACTTCCTCGGCCTGCCCCTGGTTGTGATTGTGATGCTGCTTACGGGCTGGGCAACGGAGCGCCTCACTGTGAGGCCGCTCGTCGAGCGGGGAGCGCCAGTGCTCGCGCCCATCCTCGCCCTCTTGGGCATGCTGGTCGTGTTCCGCGAACTGGTCTCGGTGGGGTTCGGTCCCGACCCGCGGCCCGTGCCTGGGGCGTTCGGCTTCGGTCGGCTCGAGCTGGGACTTCTCGCAGGGTCTTATCAGAGTTTCTTCATTATTGGTTGCACGCTAGCGGTGTTCGCGGGAACGTGGCTGTTCTTTGAGCGAACCCTGACCGGTCGGAGCTTTGAGGCCGTGGCCATCGACCGCCGCGCTGCGGCGCTGATGGGCATCAACCTTGCGCGGGTCACCGCGCTTGCGTTTGCCGCCGGCGCCGCGGTTGCGGGGTTCGCGGGGCTCCTCGTGTCGGCCAATGTGTCGGCCCACTTCATGATGGGGCTGCCGCTTGCCATTCAGGGATTCACCGCGCTGGTGATCGGCGGCGTCGGCCGCGTGGAGGGGGCGTTGCTGGGCGGGCTGATCCTCGCCTTCACAGAGCAGTTCATCGTGCGCTACGCCCCGGTTCCGGCCGGACTTGCGATGGGTGTGCCCCTGGTGCTTCTGATTGCATTCCTGCTGGTGCGCCCCACCGGGTTGCTGCGCGCCCGCGAGGCCCGCTGATGAAATCACTCATCGGCTATCTCGTTGCCGCGCTTGTCCTCTCGGCGCTTGCTTTCGTTTTGGGGGCTTATCAGACCGACATCTACCGGAAACTGTTGCTGTGGGTCACCCTCGCCCTGGGCTACAACTTTCTGTTCGGCATTTCGGGGCAGGTTGCATTCTCGCATTTCACCTTCTACGGGATCGGCGCCTACAGCATCGTCATTCTCACCACGCAGTTGCAGTGGGCACTGCCGCTTGCGGTGCCAGCCGCTGTGCTGATCTGTGCGCTCGCGGCGCTGGTGGTGGCCATTCCGGCAACGCGACTGGATGGCTTCTATCTGGCGCTTGCCACGCTGGCCTTTGCGCAGCTTTTCGTTGTGCTACTCAACGAGGGCGGGAGCGTGACGGGTGGAACGGGAGGGCTCGCGAATTACCGCATTCCCGAGATCGCCGGGTTTCGCATCACGGGGCCGTGGTACACGGTGGTGATCGTGGTGTTGATGCTGGGCACGCTCGCCGTGCTCTGGCGCCTGGATCGCTCATACTTCGGACGTGCCTGCCGCGCGGTACGCGACAACCCTGAAGCTGCGGCCGCCATGGGTATTGACCCGCGCCGAACCCGCGTCATTGCCTATGTCATCACCAGTGCGCTCGCAGGTCTTGCCGGCATCGTGTATGCCTTCGTCGACAACACAGTGAACCCGGTGATCTTCGGCCTCGAAAACGCATTCCTGCTGCTCTTCATGGTGATCATCGGGGGCTCGGGCAGCCACGCGGGCGCCATCATCGGCGCAATCCTCCTCTACCTGATGCCGTTTGTGTTGTCGCCGCTCATCGGTCACCACCACGCGCTCGTGTTTGGTCTGGTCATGGTGCTGGCTGTCCTGTTTCAGCCTCGGGGCCTGATCGGACTCTGGGCGGCACTGCGGGGTCGGCGTCTCGCGCAGTCGCAAGGACCGGCGCAATGACCGCGTCCGCTGCCCTGCTTCAGGTACGCGGCCTTTCCAGGCGGTTCGGCGGTCTTCAGGCCGTCGCCGATCTGAGCTTCGACGCCCGCGAAGGTGAGGTGCTGGGGGTCATTGGGCCGAACGGCGCCGGCAAAAGCACCACCTTCAACATGATCGCTGGCGCGCTCGTCCCGTCGGCAGGATCCATTCAGTTTGATGGTCGATCGCTCGCGGGTCTCCCCACCCATGCGTTCGCTGCGCGCGGCATCATGCGCACGTTTCAGCACAACAAACCCTTCCCCAGCATGACGCTGCTCGAGAACGTATCGGTCGGCATGCACACCCGGATCGGATGCACGCTCTGGCAGGTGATCGGCGCAACGCCTTCGGCGCGACAGGCGGAAGCGCAATGCCGCGCGCGTGCCGCCGAGATGATCGACTTTGTCGGTCTTGGCGACTGGCTGGACGCCGACGTGTCGACGCTCTCCTTTGGACAGGGCCGCTTGCTGGAGATTGCGCGGGCGCTGGCCGGATCGCCCCGACTGTTGCTGTTCGACGAGCCAGCGGCCGGCCTGTCACCCGCAGAGTGCGCGCGACTGGGCGAGGTCATTCGCGCGATCGCCTCGCGCAACATCGCGGTGCTTCTGATCGAGCACGACATGCGATTTCTGATGTCGCTTGCCGATCGGGTCGTTGTACTCAATTTCGGCCGCCGGATTGCCGAAGGCACGCCTGAGCAGATCCTTGCCGATCCGGCCGTGGTCGAGGCCTATCTCGGTGACCTGGGGGCGCTTGCCCGTGCTTGAACTCTCCATGCTTCATGGCGGCTACACCCAGCACGACACCATCGCCGATGTCACCCTCACGGTCGGCCGCGGGCAAACAATCGCGCTGCTTGGCCCGAACGGCGCGGGCAAGAGCACGGTGCTGGCCGCCATTTCCGGGCTTCTGCCCAGAAGAACCGGTTCGATCACCGTCAATGGGCATGAACTGATCGACCAACCCTCGCACCAGATCGTCGCGCGCGGGATCGTGCAGGTTCCCGAGGGACGCCGGGTCTTTGCACCACTCAGCGTATTTGACAACCTCCGCCTTGGCTCGGTGGGGCTCAGCCCCCACAATGCGGTCGCGGTTCGCGAGCAGCTCGACTTTGTCTATGCGCTCTTCCCCCGCCTCGCCGAAAGGCGCCAGCAGCTTGCCGGCACGCTCTCGGGCGGGGAACAACAGATGGTTGCCATCGGCCGGGCGCTCATGTCGCGCCCCGCGGTCCTGCTCCTGGATGAACCGTTTCTGGGCCTTGCTCCGCTTGTGATACAGGAAATCCGTACGGCGCTTGATGCGCTGAAGCAAAAGGGCTTGACGATGCTGCTCGTGGAGCAGAAGCTCGACATCGCGCTGTCGTTTGCTGAACGCGCGTATGTGCTCATCAAGGGACGCGTTGCGCTGGAGGGGTCGTGTGCCGCACTTGCCGCGAGGACCGATCTGTCCACCCTTTATTTCGATCTGTCGCGGCGACAGGACTGATCCCGGGAGGCTGCCATGTCTGAATTCGTACCGATTCGTCAGCTGCATCATTTTGCGTGGCGTTGCCGCGATGCCGAGGAGACGCGACGCTTCTATGAAGATCTGCTCGGTTTGCCCCTGGTCCACGCGATTCGAAACGAGCGGGTCCCCAGTACCGGCGACGAAAATCCGCATCTGCATCTGTTCTTCCAGATGCATGACGGCAGTTGCATCGCCTTTTTTGATCTGGGTGATGGTGAAGTCGCAGCGCCATCGCCCAACACGCCTTCATGGGTCAATCACCTTGCGCTCCGGGTCGATTCGCTCGAGGCACTCGACGCTGCCCGCAGGCGCCTGATCGATGCGGGTGTTTCTGTGCTGGGACCCGTGGACCATGACGGGTATGTGCATTCCATCTACTTTTTTGATCCGAACGGAATCCGCCTAGAGCTCACTGCTGAAATTGCGTCGGAGAAAATGTTGAGCGGCTATCGCGCCGGGGCACGCAAGCTGTGCGACAGCTGGACCCTCGAAAAGCAGCAACGATCTGCGTCGCACTAGCCCTCGCCCACCCTCAGTCTTCATTCACCGGAGCGCCCGCCTTGAATCCAGCCGCCACGCACCGCGTCCAATCGGAGTGGGTGCACGTCCAATTTCCCGAGCAATCCAGCTTTAAGTCGGTCTATGGGTTTTCGGGCTCGGTGGGAACCGTCCACCTGGAGGGAATTCGTTATGTTCCCGAAGGCGTCCCGTCGCGAACCCTGATCATCTACATGCACCCGGCCAGCACGCTGCAGCTGCTTCCGATGCCGCGCGCCATGGCAGAAAGCGGGCAGCACGTGCTGTGCGCGGGTAGCCGCTACGCCCGCAACGACAGCGCGCTGATCATGGAAAACGTGATCGTCGATCTGGGCGCCTACATCCGCCATGCGCGCGAGGTCTGGCGCTACAAAAACGTGGTGCTGGCCGGCTGGTCAGGAGGGGGCTCGCTTTCGCTGTTCTATCAGTCTCAGGCAGAACGCCCCACCATTTCGCACACACCGGCGGGCGACCCCTGCTCGATCATGACTGCCGGGCTGATTCCTGCCGATGCGGTCATGTTTCAGGCCGCACACATGTCGCGTGCACACACCTTTTCCGAGTGGATCGACCCCAGCGTCCTTGACGAAAACGATCCTGATCATCGCGACCCCGAGCTCGACCTTTATCACCCGGACAGGAAGCCTCCCTACACTGCGGAGTGGCTTGCAAAGTTTCGTGCAGCGCAACTCGCTCGCGCACGTCGCCGCACCGCCTGGGTGCGGGATACACTGGAGCGGCTCAAGCGCAGCGGCGGCCGTGAGATGGAGCGAGGGTTCGTCACGCACCGCACCATGGCCGATCCGCGCTTTCTTGACGGCAGCATTGAGCCCAATGACCGGCCAATCGGCACCTGCTTCATGGGGGTGCCCGAGGTCGCGAACAACGGGCCAGTGGGCCTTGCGCGATTCTCGACGCTGCGCTCATGGTTGTCGCAATGGTCGATCGATGACAGCAACGCCGACGGGGTACGAAGTGCGCAGGGCATACACGTGCCCTTTCTTGCCATCGAACATTCGGCTGATGATGCGGTGCCGCAGACACATACCGGACAGATCTACCGCGCAGTGGCGAGTGCGGACAAGACCCTGCGCGTCGTTCGTGGGGCGACGCATTATTTCGTTGGACAGCCCGAGCTGATGCAAGAGGCCGTATCTCTGACCACCGACTGGCTGCGCGAGCGCGGCCTCATAGACGGCTGAGCGACATGCTGTGCCGACCGCTGCCCGCGAGCATTCGCCCGGTTGCCCGGCGCCGACACGTCAATCCCCTCTCTTTTACGAGTCGTCCTTGCTGGCTGGTGCAAATTGCGCCAATATCCCGGCCGACCCGATCCCTGTGAGCTCAATATGAAGCAAACCCTGATTAAAGGTGGCTTGGTTGTCACGATGGATGCCACCCTTGGCGATCTTTCCCAGGGAGACGTGCTGGTTGAAGGCGATCGGATCGTATCGGTCGGACGCAGCCTGGCGGCGCCGGGCGCAGCGGTGGTCAACGCGAGCGGCATGATCGTGGCGCCGGGGCTGGTCAACGCGCACATGCACACCTGGCAGACCGGACTTCGGGGCGTGGCGGCCAACTGGACCATCCTCGAATACTTCAAGAAAATGCATGCGGGCCTTGCCACGCTGTTCTCGCCCGAGGACATCCGGATCGCCAATCTGGTGGGCGCCTTGAACCAGATCAACTGTGGCACGACCACGCTCGCAGACTGGTGCCACAACAATCCCACGCCGGCCCATACCGATGCAGCGATTGACGGCCTGGCCGAGTCGCAGATCCGCGCCGTGTTTTTCCATGGCTCGCCAAAGCCTGACCCCAAGCCTGGCCAAAAGCCTTTCTGGGAGGTGCCCCACCCCCGAAGCGAAGTGGAGCGACTGCTGAAAACCCGCTTCAGTTCGCGCGATCAGCTGATGACACTCGGGCTTGCCATCCTTGGGCCGCATTACTCCACTTATGACGTTGCGGTCGACGACTTCAAGCTCGCGCGAGAGTTCGGGCTCATTGCCAGCATGCATTGCGCGGGCGCTGCCGCGCGAGTGCCCGACGGCTGGGACCGCCTGGGGCAGGCCGGCCTGCTTGGCGACAACAACAACATCGTTCACGGCAATGACCTGACCGACGCGCAGCTCAAGTTCATGCTGGACCGTGGCGTCAGCTTCTCGCTCACGCCGGAAACCGAAATGTTTCAGGGCCACGGGTTTGCGATCACCGGGCGGCTTCGCGATCTGGGCGCCCAGCCCTCGCTCGGGGTAGATCTCGAGTCCTGTATCAGCGGCGACATGTTCACCGTTGCACGCATGGCACTCGCTTCTCAGAAGGCGTTTGACAATGCGCGCGCGAAGGCCCGTGACGGAAAACTGCCTGACACCGGCACCATCACGGCTCGTGAAGCGCTAGGCTGGATCACGGTTGAAGGTGCTCGCATGCTCAA
>RFXC01000018.1 GCA_009921765.1 Betaproteobacteria bacterium
ACCACCTCGGGCACGCGCAACGCCGCGTCAATGTCGGCGGCCAGACGCTCTATCACGGCGGCAGGCGTTGCAGCCGGTACCATCACCCCATACCAGAGCGCCACCTCGATGCCGGGAAGGCCGAGCTCACGAAAGGTGGGCGCATCGGGGGCGAGCGGATTGCGCTCCGCACTCGCCGCCGCCAGCACCCGAAGCTTGCCCGACTGGACTTGCCCAATCAGGGAAGGCGCACCGTCGAACATGATCTGCACCTGACCGCCCACCAGATCGGTGACCGCCGGGCCGCTGCCCTTGTAGGGCACATGCAGCAGATCGACCCCCGCCACGATCCGGAACAGCTCACCCGACAGATGCGGCGCACCGCCCTTGCCGGAGGACGCAAACGTCACCCGCCCGGGCGACCGACGCGCCTCGGCAATGAGATCCTGAACCGAGCGCCAACCCGTGCCCGCATTGACCGCCATGATGAGCGGCAGCTTGGCGAGCATGGTGACGGGCACCAGATCCTTCATCGGGTCGTAGGGCAGCTTGCTCGCGAGATGCGGCCCGATGCCATGCGTGGTGATTGAGTTCTGCAGCAGCGTGTAGCCATCGGGCGCCGATTTGGCGACAAAGTCCGAAGCGATCGCGCCGCTTGCGCCTGCACGGTTTTCCACGACCACCGGTTGACCCAGCGACACCGAGAGCCGCGGAGCGATCGTACGGGCGATGAAATCGGCAGCGCCGCCCGGCGGCACTGGAACCACCAGCTTCACCGGTCGCAACGGATAGCCGGCCGCCGGCGTTGACGGCGCGGCTGACTGCGCGACCGCGACCAGCGACCATCCTGCCGCAACGCTGATGACGAACAAGGTACGAAGTCGTGACATGGGTTGATCCTGAATCGATAAGGGGAACGCGGCACAATCATGGCGGCAATCGCTCATCACTGCAGTTTTGACACCAAGCGCCGGAGGGTGACCAGGGCGGCGCACTCTCAGGGACCCATGGTGAACATTCAGCTCGCTGAAAATTTTCGGGCCGTTTTCTACGCGCCGTTTTATGCCTGCCTGGAGCTCGGCTGGTTTCGCGACCGCGGGCTTGAGGTGGCGCTCGTCGCCTCGCCTTCACCCGGCGCGGGGATCGCCGACATGCTGCGAGGCGACATTCATCTGGTCTGGGGCGGACCGATGCGCGTTCTGAAAGATCGGGACCAGAACCCGACCGGCCCGCACTCGCTGGTCGCCTTCGGCGAAGTGGCCGCGCGCGATCCGTTCTATCTGGTGGGACGTCCCGGTCTTGAGCCCTTCGCGCTCAGCGCACTCCCAACCCTGCGCCTCGCCACGGTGAGCGAAGTGGTCACCCCCTGGCTGTGTCTGCAGCAGGATCTGCGCGACATCGGAATCGACCCGAGCACGATCAGGCGACATGCGGACGCCCCGATGGCAGACAATCTGCGCGCCCTGGCCACGGGGCAGATCGATGTGGCGCAACTCTTTGAACCCTTCGTGAGCCTCGCGCTGGACGAAGGAATCGGGCAGCCGCTTCACGCCGCGCATGCACGCGGGCCCACGGCCTACACCACCTTTCTTTCAACCGTCGAAAACATTGAGCGTCATGGCGAGGCCTTCAGCGCCATGGCTGAAGCGCTCGCCCGCTTCGGGCCCTGGATGAATGCCGAAGGCCCGCGCGAACTGGGCCGGCTGGTTGGCCATCTTTATCCGCAACTCGCGCCCGATCTGCTCGAGCGGTGCCTGGCCCGTTGCCACCAGACAGCCATCTGGTCGTGTCAGCCGCAGGTGTCACGGGCTGGCTTTCATCGTCTGGCAAAAAGTCTTGCTTCGGCCCGCTTCATTTCGCAGGTGGCCGCGTATGAAGACTGCGTCGCGCCCTGGGCCCAGGAACCCGCTCAGCGGTTGGCGCCGCCCACCTCGCGAGCAAGCGGCCCATAGGTTGCGCTGAAACGGTCGATGTGCGCCTTGACGGCTTCAGGCGAATTCTCGGCGGCCAGCGGAACGGTATGCCCGAATCCCTGCAGCCGATCGCGCACATCCGGGTGTTCAAGCGCCGCAGCGAACTGCCGGTTCAACTCACGCTGAATCGCAACCGGTGTGCCCTTGGGCGCAAGCACATAGTTGGTGATTTCCACTGCAAGATCCGGGTACCCGGCTTCGCTCAGCGTTGGGGTATCGGGTAGCCGAGACGAACGTTTCGCCGAGGTGATGGCAAGCGGCTTGAGGCGCCCCTCCTGAATGTGCGGCATCATCAGCGTCTGGGTATCGAAGACGACTTGAACCTCATTGGCGCGCAGCGCCTGAATCATCGGGGCATTGCCCTTGTAGGGCACGTGCACCATCTTGAGCCCGGCGACCTTGTTGAAGTGCTCGCCCACCAGATGCTGGGGGCCGCCGATACCGGATGAGCCCCAGGTGAGCTTGTCGGGCTCCGCGCGAACCCGTGCGATGAACTGGGCCAGATCAGGAAACCGCTGCGCGTTATCGCTGTTGGTGGCCAGCACAAACGGATAGGAATACACAATCGCGATCGGCGTGAAGTCGTTGCTGGGATGCCATGACAGCCCTGCGACAACCGGAAGCACCGCGTTCGAACTCGTGGCAATCAGCAACACATGCCCGTCGGGCGCGGCCCGCATCAACTCGGCGACCGCAATCGCGCCACCGCCGCCAGGCTTGGCCTCGACGATCACCGACTGGCCCATCGTCTCCACCAGGCGCTGGGCCACGATGCGCGCAACAATATCGGTGCCGCCGCCGGCAGCAAACGGGATGATCAGCTTGATCGGGCGCTCGGGAAACTTGAGCGGCTGCGCGGTCCCTGCAAAGTGCAGCCCAGCCATCACCAACATCAAGACCGTTTTGATCAGAGAAAACATGTGACCTCCCAGGGTTCATCGCTTGTCAGACCGGTCGCTCCATCGCCGGCGCGAAGCCATGAATGCTTCTCAGATACCGGGCGCTCTCGGAACCATCGATTGCCGGGGTGTTCAGGCCGGCCTGGTGCACGGTGACATAGCCGTGATAGCCCACCGCGGCAAGCTGCGCCAACACGGCCGGGAAATTGATTCCCCTCGCATCCCAAAGCGGAATCTGCTCAAAGCGGATGGGTCCCCGACACCAGGTGTTAATCACCGAGGGACCCGCAGGATCAAGCCGCTGATTCTGCAAATACACATTGAAAATGTGGGGCGCCAGGCGGGTGATAGTGTCCGCCCCATACGACTCGCCACACAGTTCGAGGTTGGCCGGCTCGTAGGTGATCCCAAAGTTGTCGCAACCGATTCGTTCAACGACCCGCAGCATGGGTTCGACCTGCTCGAAAAGCGATCGGTTATGACACTGATGAACGAGCCGGATATTGCGCTCTCGCGCCTCAAGGCTCGCGCGCCGCGCCCACTCGATGTCTTCTTCCACACGCAGCGCCACCCTGATGAGCTTGCATTCAAACGCCTCCGCAAGATCGAGAAACGGCGTGATCGCGCGAAGGGCAGCAGGCCCCTCGTCGGAATTCTCAGGAATGGCGAAGTCGCCCGTGATCATGGAGACCGCAAGCCCTCGGCGCCTGAGCAGCGCAGCCGCCTCCGCGATCTGCTCTCGAGAACTGTGGACGCCCACCTGCGAGGCGCGCATGCACACCGCGTGATAGCCGCTTGTGACTGCGATGTCGGCGAGTTCAGACAGGGTGAGCGCAGCGACGCGCTTGTTGAAGAACTGTTCGCCCACTCGCGCAGACAAAGAGAGTTTCATCGCTTAAGACCGGTTGGAGAGACCATGCCAACATAACCCAGCCCACCCGCCCTGTCACGCGAGGCGCCTGCCCCGCGAGATGTCCCGATCGCGCGTGCCCGGATAGACACCCGGAAGTGCATCGGATAGATTTTGTGGTTCCCTTCGACAGGTGCTCCGCATGAAGCTTTCCTTTCTTCGCCTCCTGGCCGTACCCCTCGCCATGTTCGCGCTCGCCAGCCCCTGCACCGCTCAGCCCGATAACTATCCGAACCGGCCGGTTCGGCTGATCGTACCCTTCGCACCCGGCGGCCCCACTGACACCGTCGCACGGGTGATGGGCGAGCAGCTCCAGCGCCAATGGAAGCAGCCCGTGGTGATCGATTACAAACCGGGGGCAGGTACCGTGGTGGGCACCCAGCTGGTGGCCCGTGCGCCCGCCGACGGCTATACGCTTGGCATGGCGATCAGCGCCCTCATGATCAATCCGGCGCTGCGTAGCGACCTGCCCTACGACACCGTGCGCGAAGTGGCGGCGGTCTCGCTTATCGGGCAAGCGCACTTCGGGCTCTTCGCCCATCCGTCCACCCCCTTTTCAAGCGTCGCCGAGCTGATCGCCTATGCACGGAGCCGCCCGGATGCACTCAGCTACGCCACCCCGGGTACGGGTACGGGTACGCATCTGGCGGGCGAAATGCTCGGTCATCTTGCGGGCATCAAGATGCTTCATGTGCCCTACAAGGGAAGTGCCCCGGCGCAGGTGGATGTGGCGGGCGGCCGAGTGCCGCTGCTCTTTGATGTCCTGTTTTCAGCCATGCCGATGGTGCGTGACGGACGCCTGAAAATGCTTGCCCTCGCAAGCCCGCAACGTGCGCGCTCGGCGCCCGAAATCGCCCTCATCGCCGAAACCCTGCCAGGCTTCTCGGCAATGAGCCTGATCGGCATCATCGGCCCGGCTGGCATGCCCACCGCACTTCTCGATCGCATCAGTGCCGACCTGGGTGAGGCGGTTCGCGCGCCCGCTGTGACCGAACGAATGAACCAGCTGGGCATGGAGCCGGTGGGTTCAACGCATGCCGAGTACTCGCGGATTGTGCGCGAGGAAATCGGCAAGTGGACCCAGGTCGTCAAGACCGCTCAGATCAAGCTTGATTGAGGACGCTGCCGTGCTCACGCTTTCCCTCAAACCGCTCACCCCGTTCGCTGCGGAAGTTCACGATCTCGATCTGCGCACGCCGCTGGGGCCGGACGGCAGAGCCGCAATCGAGGCGGCCATGGACGAGCATGCGGTGCTGGTGTTTCGTGGCCAGCAGCTCGACCAGGATCAGCAGATTGCGTTTGCACGCGCGCTCGGCCCGCTGGACCTCGGCCTGCGCCGCGTACGCATGGTGCAAACCCGGGCGCACCGCTTTCGCCACGAGGAACTGGCCGACATCTCCAATGTCACCGCCGAGGGCGAGGTTGCGCCGCGTGACCACGCCAAGATCGTGAGCAACCTGGCCAACCAACTCTGGCATAGCGACAGCTCATTTCAGAAACCCCGGGCGAAATACTCGATGTTGTATTCAGTGGTGACCCCAGAGACCGGCGGCGACACCGAGTTCGCCGACCTTCGCATGGCCTGGGAGGCGCTTCCCGATTGGCGCAAGCGCCAGGTCGAGCCGCTCGCGGCGGTTCACTACGCACTGCACTCGCGATTCATGCTGGGCGACACCCACTACACGCCGGAACAGCGCGATGCGATCAAGCCAGCGGTCTGGCCCCTGGTTCAAACCGATCCGCGCTCCGGACGCAAGATCCTCTTCGTCGGGATTCACGCCTGCGAGATTCCAGGCATGCCGTTACCCGAAGCGCGACTGCTGTTGCTCGATCTACTTGAACATGCCACGCAGCGCGAATTCATTTATCGGCATCAGTGGCAGGTCGGTGATCTGGTCATGTGGGACAACACGGCCACGCTTCATCGCGGCCGCCACTTCGATGTTTCGCAGCGCCGCGAGTTGCGCCGCGCCACGACCGAAGAGGTTGGGCTCTCTCCCGAGGCTGAGTCGCTCGCCGCGCGGGGTGCCGACCAGATCACCCACTATCGTTATCAGACCGCTTAACCGGATCGCAGCCTGCACGTCCTCAGCCTGCCGTTCCGGCCGCAGCCCGGATCGCAGCCTGCGCATTCGCTTCGCTGGGCTCGAGAATGCTTCCGGGGGCAAGTTCACCCGGCTCGATCAGAATGTGGTCGATCACCCCACCGTATGGAAATGCGCCGCGATGCGCATAGCGTTCACTCACCGACAACCGACGCGACAGCCCCACGCTCATGCCCGCAGTGGGGATGCGCAGCATGGTTGGCGACAGATCGATGCCCGCTGCAGAGGGCTCACCGTTCAGCCAGACACTCGCGTGGCCCTTGCGCGCGCCGGTCGCCACATACTCGAAGCGATAGTGCTGGCGACCTTCTGACAGCGGAATCGGCGGCAAGGTGGTCGGCTGATGCCACCATTGGTACACACAATGAACCAGGCCTGCCTCCACAAAAAGCGCGAGGCCACAAAAGCGGTCGCCGAGTGCAAAGATCACCCCTTCCTGCCCGTGAGACCAGTCGAACAACGCCTCCAGCCGGTAGCTGCGATCACAGACCAGGGGCGAGACCACCAACGATGGCACCGAAGGGCCCACCGGATAGAACCGGCGTGGCATCAACATGCGTGATACCTCATGGGGCGGCACATGGTGGTTTCGACGCTCATCGCGCGTGTCGATCGGGTAGACATGGTTGGCACCCGCTTCGGCCTCGAATTCATCGATCATCTGACGCAACCGCGCAGACTCGGTCGATGCAAGGTCGTTGATCTCGGCGGGATCGTCGGCCAGGTTGAACAGCATCCAGTTGTCCAGATCGATCGCCTTGTCCGGGGTCTGGAGCGATACGATCTTCCAGGCGCCCGAGATGTAGGCCCGGCTACCCTGCAATTCATAGTATTGACGCTCGCGCGCGGGCGGCGCGCTGGCATTGCCGACGATATGGGAGAAACTCCGGCCGTCGCAGGGCTGGGTCTGAAAGCCGTTGAAGTGCCCGGGCATGCTCGCACCCGCGTAGTCCATGACCGTGGGCAACACATCCGTGACATGGACCCACTGCCTTCGGATGGCGCCTGGATCGGCAATCTTCTGGGGCCAGTGCATCACGAGCGGCACGCGAATGCCACCCGCCATGGGGGTGCGCTTGAAATAGCGGTAAGGCGTGTTGCTGAGCTGCGTCCATCCGGTGGGATAGCAGACGTAGGTATCAGCGTCTCCCACCCGGTCTTCCTGCAGCAGCCGGAAATTGAGTGACATGTTTTCGGTGGCACCCATCCGGCGCCCGATCAGATTCATGACGCCCGACGGCCCGGCCACCGCGTTGGCGCCGTTGTCGGAAGTGAGCAGCACCAGGGTGTTGTCGAAGAGACCCACCCGGCGTAGGCAGTGCATCAGCCGACCCACGTTCTGATCGGCGTTGTCGAGGAGCGCCGCATACACCTCCATGTAACGCGCAAAGAGCGCGCGCTCATCGTCGGTGAGCGACGACCAGTCCGGCACACCAGGGTTGCGTGGCGCAAAGCCCGCGTTCGGTTCGATCAGACCGGCCGCGCGCTGGCGCTCATAGCGGCGGCGGCGCAGCACATCCCAGCCCTCATCGAAGCGGCCGCGATACCGCTTGAGATCCGACGCCTTCGCATGCAGGGGGCCATGCGGCGTCTGGAACGCGAGATACAGAAAGAAGGGCTTGTCGGGCGAACTGGTCGCGTGCTGCGTGAGCCACTCCACAGCGCGCTGGGTGTAGTCATCCGGCGCAAAATAATCGTCGGGATAGCGCACCACGTTGGCCGGGTGGTTGCCCTCCATCATGTTGTCGGGTTGGAAATAGCTCGTTTCCGCGCCCATGAATCCGTAGAACTGGTCGAACCCACGCTGGATGGGCCAGGAGCGGGTATCGCCTCCCGGCAGATTGTTGCGGTCATAGGTGTTGTGCCATTTGCCCGCAGCCAGGGTTGAATACCCCCCGGCGCGAAGAAGCTCTGCCATGGTCGGCGCCGCCAGCGAAATCTCGCCGCCGTAGCCGGGGAACCCAGGGTTGCTCTGTGACAGCCAGCCACAGCCCACGCTGTGCGGATTACGCCCGGTGAGCAATGCCGCACGCGCGGGCGTGCACATGGGAACCGTGGTGTAGCCGGTGAATCGGAGCCCGCCCGCCGCCAGCGCATCGATGTGGGGCGTGTCGATATCGCCGCCAAAACACCCCAGATCCGAGAACCCCATGTCGTCCATGAGGATGACGATCACGTTTGGGCTACCGGCGCGTGCCCGGACCGGTGAAGGCCAATGCGGACGCGACTGCGCAAGCGTCTTGCCAAGAATGGCGCGTGCGCTCGGGTCTGACTGCTGAAGCGGGCGAGAGGTCATGGCTTACTGCTCCGATGCTGGTGAGGGCCGAATCAATCGGCTTTGATTTGGGCCCGCTTCACCACGTCGGTCCACTTCGTCAGGTCCGCTTTCAGATAGCCTGAAAACTGCTCGAGGGTGGCCACCGAGGCAACGCTCATCCCGCTGGCGGTCAACGCAGTTCGCATGCTCTCGCTCACCAGCGCGCGGTCAATCTCGGCGCGCAGGCGGCGAAGCACCGCAGGTGGGGTTGCACGCGGCGCAAGAATGCCCAGCCACTGATCGGCCTCGAAGTCTTTGACGCCCGACTCGGCCATGGTGGGCAGGTCGGGCAAGGCCGAAAATCGTTGGTTGCCGGTCACTGCGATTGCGCGTACCGCGCCGGCACGGATCTGTGGCAAGGCCACGGCTGCGTTGGCGAACAGGATGTCGACATGACCGGCAATCAGGTCGGTGATGGCCTGGGGCGCGCCTTTGTAAGGGATGTGCGCAATGTCCAGGCCCATGGTGAATTTATAAAGCTCAGTGGCCAGATGGGCAGGTGAGCCGATGCCTGCGGAGGCGTAAGAGAGCTTGCCGGGACGCGCACGAGCCAGCGCGGTGAGCTCCTGAACGCTTTTGGCGGCCAGTCCGACGTTGACCACCACGACAGAGGGCGCATAGGCAACAGCAGCCACCGGCGCGAAATCATTGGCGACATCGAAGGGAAGCTTCTGCCCCAGGGCGGCATTCATATTGATCGCCGAGGTCGTGAGGGTGAGGGTGTAGCCATCCGGCGGAGCCTTCGCTGCCAGATCGGCGCCAATCACCCCACCGGCACCGACCCGGTTGTCGACCACAAAGGGCTGACCCATATTGGCCTGCAATTCCTTTGCTACAGCCCGTGCGGCAATGTCCACCAACCCGCCGGCAGGCCAGGGAACGATCATTCGCACCGGTTTGACGGGATAGTCCTGCGCGACCGCCGAGAGTGAACAACAACCTGCGATGAGTGCGATGGCAAGGTGACGGACTGAGAAATGGTTCATGGGTGACATTTCCTTTGGACGAAGAGGCCCGGGATCGTTTGAAGCCTCGGTTCGGTTCTACACCCCTCAGCGCGCGGGGGAGCTCGCAGGTTTCACCGGGATGGCCGCAAGCCGGGCGCGGGCTCGCTCAACCGACTCGGCTGCCGCATAGGCAGCGAGGCCCGCCTCACGATCCACGGGAACCACCGTGTCTAGCGTGGTACCCCCGGCCGGCTGCAGTTCGGGCGGAAACATCGCAAGCTTCTGCCGATCACCGAGGCGAATCCGCTCAAGATCGAGATCACGCTCGTTGATGCCCGCAAGCGGGCGCTGAGCGACGCCATCGACCACCTCGAGATCAAACCACCAGCGTTTGACCGGATTGCGCATACCATGCCCGACCGCGTCGTCATCAGCCGCGATCGCGGGTGCGAGTTCGGGATGCTCGATCGACAGCCACATGAGGCGCTCCGCCTCCACTGTGTCTTCGCGATTCCAGGGGCAGGTTTTCATGCAGCGGCCACAGGCCGAGCCTTTCATGTTGGTGACGCGATACTTGGTGCACTTTTCGACATCGGCCTTCCAGATCTCGTAGCCGTTGAACATGACCTTGGGTCCGAACGGAATCGCGTTGCACGGACACTCACGCGCGCACTTTCGGCATGCCTCGCAAAAAGACTGCAGGTTGAAGTCGATCGGCTGGTCGACCGCCATCGGCAGATCGGTGGTGAACACAACGCTTTTCGAACGCGGGCCAATAAAGGGATTGAGAATCGTGTCACCGATTCGGCTCACTTCGCCCAACCCCGCCATCAGGATGGCCGGGTTGTGAATGACCTCCGAGTGCGCATTGGAATGTGAGCGAGCGGAGTAACCCATGCGCCGACAGTGCGCAGCCATGATCCCGGCGATCTCTGCGCCTCGCATGTAGGCGCGCATCGACTGCGAGGCGGAGATCCAGTCATCGCCCGAGGCACCCTCCATGGTCTCGAAGCCCTGGTCGATCAGCATCACCACCGCATACCGGTGGTAGGCGGCAATGGGCTTACCCTCCACTTCGTCGTGCGAGTAGTACATCCAGGGCTCGGCCCGGCAGATGCCGACGAAATCGGCACCCAGGAAATAGCCCAGCGCCTTGACCGCCTGCGCGTTGACGAGGGGGTCGGAGAGATCGCCGCCAATGCCTGTGGGCACGAGCGGCTCGCGCGCTCCCTGTAGCGGCACCATCCCGGCGATGAGCGGTTGCATGCCGAGCGCGTAGGGGTGCTTCATGGGAAACCGCATCCGTTCACGCCTGGCTTTCTCGCCGAGATCGCCGGCCTGTGCACGCTTGAAGAAATCGGCGCGCTTGGGCACCCGCACGATCGCCTCGTCTTCGACCAGGGTCGTGGGGCGGTCTCGTCGGGCAATTCGCTCCATGGGATATCGGCCCAGGTGAAGCGGTCGCCGCTCGAGTTCGGCGTCCCACCATGCAGGGCGGGTCCCGTGCCGACCCATCACGACCTCTGGATTGCCTGGCGTGAGAGACCCTGTCGGATCGAGCGGACGATCTGATTCGAACGACAGTTCGGTGGTAACGACCGACAGCCTGAAACCGCGACTGAGGTAGGGCGCCGCGAGCCGCCCCCCCTCTGAGCGAGCAACCCCTGCACGCTGCGCAAGCCTTGCCAGATGTACGGACGACGCCCCTTCGGCATGCCCGGTAGCGGAGAAACCCATCCGCCTGAGATAGCCCGACAGAACCGCCGCCAGTTCGGTCGCACGAAGATCGGTGCGCGCCGAGTTGCTGCCCGCAATCCAGGCTTCCCCCGGATCGCCTGCGTGCGGTTCGCGCCCAAACTCAACCAGGATCACGAGCGCATGGGTATGCCCGGGAATGGGCTCTGCGAGCCAGTCGTCGGTCTCCATCCGGCAGCCACCCACGATGCTGGCATCCAGAAAATAAGCCGAGGCTTTCAAGTTGGCCGCCCGCAATGCGGGATCGTCTGGAATCGGCGCCCGACCGGCCGCCACCGGGCCGGTGAGATGGCCTCTGAACAGGCCGAAGTACTCACCCAACACATGCGCAACCGCCGCGGTGCCCAACGCCCGCTGGTCTGACGGGGGCACCGCCGTGCGATCGACTTCGCACGACGGCACACGCGCCAGCGCCTCAAGCGCAAGCGGGCCCAGATGAAATACTCGGTCACGGTGGCTGTATAGGCGCATGGCGACTGGATCTCGGATGACGGTCAGCCCGCGAGCATACGCCTGGCGAGCAAATCGGCCTCGGTGGGAAATGCCCACGGCTTAGCCCGTATACTTTGCCCCACCACAATGCGGTGTCAACCGCGTGCGCGCACGCCGGAATCGCCGAATCGCTCCGAGGCGCAACAGAAGGGGTTCAGATGTCCGCCGTGCTGCTGGAGTCATTTGCCAAAGCCGCCGAGGAGGCAGGCTTTCGCGCCTGGGTGGTTCCTGCCGGGGGAGCGCAGGCCATCTCGGAGCTGTTCTGCCTGATCCACATCGATCAGCCTGGGCGCAACTATGTAGTGCACGGCATGTTTCCCGATGAGCTGTCCGGCGCATTCGGTGCCGAACGCTCGCCCGACGATATTGCCTTTCTGCAGCTCACGCTTGCACTTCCGTTCACGGTGGAAGCGTCCGCTTCACCCGACACGGCGCTTCTCCTGCACAGCCTCAATCTGCTGACGCCAATCGGCCAGTTCATTCTGAGCGATGATGAGGGGCTGATCGTGTTCCGGTCGATGCTGCCGCATACAGAGCGCAACTTGCCTGTTCCGCTGGTGGTCGAAGCCATCCGAATGACGCGATTCTTCGTAACCGAATTCTTGTCAATCATCGAACCGGTCGCGCAGGGCGTAAAGACCTGTCGAGAGACCCTGGACGAACTCGCGCTCCGGGGTGTCCGCCTGCCCACCGTAGCCGCCATCCAGCGAGCATGACCGGCAGCCCCCCGCCATGAGCAGCCAGGACGCCATCAATCATCTCCTCGCCCGTTTTTCGTCGGTCCTGCATATTGCACCCCCGCTCACGCTCGACGCGGCCGGCGTATGTGCTTTCGCGTACAACAACGAGGCAAGCATCGCGGTCGAGGTCCCGGAACAGTCCTCTCAGGTGTATCTGATCGGAACGGTCATGCCGAAACCCGCGCACGAGGGCGCTGCGCTGGCGGCGCTTTACGAACGTCTTCTCAAACTCAATCTCTTCAGCAGCGACATCCGCGGCGCAAGCATTGCGCTCGATCCGCATTCGGGGGAAGTGCTGCTCTGTTATCAGCATCCGGTTTCGGCGCTCGACGAGACCGGTTTTTACAACCTCCTCACGCATTTCACCCAGACGGTCCAGGCGCTTCGAGTAAGCCTGGATCAGGCCTCGGCATCCGCTGAAACGGGACACCTGGATCCTCTGGGATCAGCACGGTTTTTCAATCAGCGCGCCTGAGCGAGCCCATGTCGTCCCTCTTTCCTCCGGTGACCAGCCGATCGACGATCAGCGGTGGACCGGCGTCTGCGCAGTCGTCGCGACTGTCTGCATTGACCCCTGTCGGGGCTCCGCAGCCGGTGCGGCGGCTAACCGCCCTGCCGCGCGTTTCGGTCGGCAACCTCGCGATGGTCGGTCCGCCCGCTCAGACGCTCAGTGCGAGCCGCATCACGCAGCGCACGGACGCCACTGCGCGCCTGTCGGGCCAGGTCGCGCAAATGACGGATACCGCCCTGCAGGTCGCCGATGGAGTGGTCAGTCAGCCGATCGCCGTCGCTGACCTGGCGCTCTCTATGAGCTATCAGGGCATCCAGCGAGGCGCAGAGCACGCTGGGCGAGCGGGGGCTGAAAGTCATCAGGGCCCAAGCACAGCCAGCGACGTGGGCGAGCTGGTTGGCATCGCGTTCGCTGGAATCGACACGGCGCTATCGATTTATTCGCTCAAAAAAACGGCACGCGCGAGGAACGATGCAAACGGGGAACTGGTCCGCTATCAGGCTGAAGCGACCGCCTTCGAAGAAAAGCTTCAGGCCCGTAGCCGCGTCGACCAGGCCCTCACAACAACCCGGGCCGATCTGGCGCAATGCCAGCCTGTTCAAACCGAATACACCGACCAGGTCGCAAGCTGGAAACAGGCGCTGATGCAGCTCGAATCCGAATATCGCCAGATCGCGCCCGACCGTGGTGATCCGCTTCAACGCAGCCGCGCTACGTTGTTAATGCCGGGGATAAAGGATCGAGTTATCAAGCTGGGGCAAGATATCGAATCGCTCCGGACCAAGCTTCAGGACCCTGAGCGCACTTTTCTTCAGGAGAGACGAGCGCAAATTGCCGGTCAACCGGGACAGGACGCCCGCATCCACCAGCTCGACGCGTTCGAGCGCCGACAGGTCCTGGCCGACCAGATCAACGCACTCACGACAGATCAGCAGGTGCTCACCGACGAGCTCCGGGGAATCGGGGCGTCTGCGCAACGCCACGCAATCGCCCTGCAAGCGCGCGCTGAGGCACGGCGCGACACCGCAGAATCTGCCATCAATGTCGCGCGCGCTGGCACTGGCCTGGTTCGGTCTGCGCTTGAAGGTACGCAGGCTACCATCTCGCTTGCGGGTGGCACGTCGGGCAGCGGATTGGTCGCGGCCTCGCACGTCGCCGGGACGCTAGCAGGGGGCCTCGCGATCGTGGCGGGCGGTGCCGCAATCGGCATTGCGGCATATCGGTTGAACAAGGCCTCGCAGCGTCGTGACGCCATCGAAACCGCGCTCGAAACGGCGCGGGGGCAGTCAAACAGCGAAGTGATCAACCGCGCCGGACGGCATGCCGTCGAGCGTCGCTCCGCTCAGATCAACACCTCGAAGTGGAACATCGTAAAGGGCATATTCGGAATCGTCGGGGGGTCGCTCGCGATCGCGGCCATCACGGCCACCGGCGTGGGTGCGCTTGCGCTGGGCATCGCCGCGCTGGGTATCGGCATTGTGTCGGCAGCAACCAGCATCGGCACACTCGTCTATGGCTATCGCCAGGGGAAACGCGACGTTGCGCTTCGGAATGAGGTCGGCACGGAACAGGCGCGCACTGCAGCCCTTGAGGCTTACAAGACCAAGGCGCGCGACGCCGCGGTCGAAGCGGGCGAACCCATACCAACCGATGAAGCGCTAGAGAAACTCGCTCACGAATCGCTGATCGAGAGCAACCCTTACTATGCAATTCATGTGTTGGCTGAGTCGCTCACTCGAGCCGATACGGACCCCGACCGAAACGCCGCGCTTGAGTTCCTCGCGGCATCAGGGCTCACTGAATCGCGGCTGGAACAGATACGACTGCTGTCGACAGAGCATGCAACAGAAGAAACCCGAGAGCTTCTCAAAAAATCAATCGAATCGCACCTGCTTGGCTGAACGCAGGCAGCGAGCCCTCCGCTTCCAGCCATGAATCCCGCCGCCATCGCTTCGCACCCCTGGGCCTATCCGGTGCTCGAGATCATCCATGTGCTGGGTATCGCCATGCTGCTCGGCAATCTTTTTCTGGTTGAACTCCGTGTTTGGGGGCTCGGTCGGGCGCTACCCATACAGCCGCTCGCATCACTCTGCCTGCGTCTGGCTGCGATCGGCGCCGCCCTGTGCGTGACCAGCGGCGTGCTGATGTTTGCCTCGCAGGCAGCCGACCTGCTTGCCAACCGGGTCTTCACGCTCAAGATGCTGATGCTCACGGCCGCAGCGAGCAACGCGGTATGGTTTCATCTGCGCGGCTCGCTCACGCGGCTGGACCTCACGGCGCGGCTGAGCGCGCTTGCCTCCATGCTGATCTGGATCGCCATTGTTTCGCTGGGCCGCTGGATCGGTTATTCCTGATGATGAAAGGAGTCGGTCTTTCATGATTGCAAACACGGTTTCGAATCGCAGGCAGGTTGTGGGCGGCCTCGCCGCGCTCGCGCTTTCGTCGCACCCGGTCGCCTGGGCTCATCACGGCTGGAGCAGCTTCAACCAGGATCAGCCGCTCTATCTGGAAGGCTTTGCGCGTCAGGTGCGCTGGCGCAACCCGCACGCCGAATTCATGCTCGAACCCGCTCCCGGCATACAACTGCCGCCCGACCTTGCCCGCCGCAGCGTGCCAGCCCAGTCGGCGCCGGTCGATGCTGCGCAACTGCTCGCACGCTCGAGCCTGCCCGCCCGGCAGGCTGCCCGCTGGGAAATCGAGCTCGCGCCGCTTTTTCGAATGTCGCAATGGCAGGTGCCCGAGATTCGCGAGGGCGAGCGCGTGGCGGTTGTAGGCTTCGGTCTGCGCGAGCAAGGCGCAACCCCGCTCCTGCGCGCGGAGTTCCTGTTTCTTCAGACTCGCGCCTTCCCGATGCGCTCGAGCCCGGCCTGAATTGCCTCCGGAACCCCGTCATGTCCCTTCATCCGCTCAGACAGAAACTCGCTGCTGGCCAGCCCGTGCTCGGCCTGAATGTCCGGCTCGCCCGTTCGCCGGATATCGCGCGCATTGCCAAGGCAAGCGGGCATGACTTTCTGTTCATCGACTGCCAGCACTCGATCTTCGATCTCGAATCCATTCAGAGCATCGCACACACGGCACTCGCGATCGGCGTTGCGCCACTCGTACGGGCGATCGGTCGTGGGCGGCTACCCGCACTTTGACTATCGCCCGGTACCGCTCGCCGAGGCCACCGAAACGCTGAACGACGCCTGTCTGCTGGTCTGCATGATCGAGTCAGCGGAAGGGATGGCCAACCTCGAGGACATCTGTTCGGTACCCGGCATTGATGTCATCCACCTGGGCACCAACGACTACGCGGCCAACATTGGCAAAGCGGGGCGCTTTGACGACCCGGAAATCCAGGCCGCCCAGGCACGGGTGATCGAGGTGGCAAGGCGACACGGAAAATTCGCCGGCTGCGGCGGCAACCGAAGCGTTGAGCGGCAGGCCGCGTCAATCCGAAGCGGCGCCCTGTTTGTCACCACCCAGACCGACATCGGATTTTTGATGTCGGCAGCGCAGTTGTGGGCCCGTGGTGTTCGCGCGGCAGTCGAACAAGCCGGCTAGCGGCGCGGCACCTCGCGCAGTTCCCGCTCGAGCTCTTGCTTCCAAAAGCGCGCCTGCCCTGTCGTGCCATGGCCAGAGGTTTCCGGGCTCGCGGGAATCAGATGAAGCCGCACGTTGTTGACGCGCTTCAGTTCGCGCTCCATCACCCCCAGTTCTGGCGGGTTGCGCTCGTCATCGGCTGAGTTGATGACCAGAAGCCGCGCGGTGATACGTTCAAGGTCATGCACCGCGTTGTAGTCGCGCGAGGCATCCCATTGATAGAGCAGATCGTTCGCATCGGCGGTAAACGGTGCGTTCAGGCGTTCATCAAGCAGTGCATCCGCCTTCTCGCGGGTGGGGGCGAGACGCTGCAAGCCCTGATCGCCACCATTGGTGGCCAGGCCATAAAACACGACCGCCCGCTGCACACCCTTGGGCTGGCGCGCGTAGTAGCCGCCCTGCCAGTCAGGATCGTTGCGAATGCTGTCGATGATCAGCCGGCGCGTCATCCAGTTCCGACCAGACATCTCGGTGGGAAGCGAGGCCATGGGAACGGCGATGTCCATCATGTCCGGATAACGCTGGGCCCAGAGCCAGGTATGCATACCCCCCATGGAATTGCCGATGACCAGACGAAGCTTCCTCACGCCCAGGTGTTCGGTGACCAGCCGGTACTGCGCGGCGATCATGTCATCGTAGTTGTAACGCGGAAAGCGGGTTCGCAGTCCTTCGGAGGGGCGGCTGCTTTTTCCTGTGCCCAGGCTGTCAGGGATGATGATGAAATAGCGCGCGGCATCGAGCGGCTGGCCGGGTCCGAACAGCTCGCCACCGAACCCCGGCACCAGCATGGTCTGCGCGGAGCCTGCCGTGCCGTGCAGGACCAGCACAGGGATACCGTCGGGCTTCCCGAGCGTGGTGTAGTGAATGCGCAGTTCGGGAAAGACATCCCCGGTATGGAATCGGAAGTCGCGAATCACTGCGACATCATGCTGCGGCACCGGCTGCGCGTCGGCAACTCCTACCAGACACGCCACCGCTGCAGCGGCAATACCGCCCTTCAGGGTGACTGAAGCGTTCTCGGATCGGGACATGATTAGCTCCGCTGGGGAAACGGGAAATGCCTGAATCAGGCAAGCATCTTCGGCAGCCAGGTGGCGAGTGCAGGGAAAGCCACCAGCGCGACCAGCAACACCACATCTGCGACCAGAAAAGGAATCACGCCACGGAAGATTTTCTCAACCGGAATCTGCGGATTCTGTGACTGCACAACAAACACGGTGAGCCCGACCGGCGGCGAGATCAGCCCCACCGTGGACATGACTGTCACGAAGACGCCGAACCAGATCGGGTCGTAGCCGATGCCTTTCACGAGCGGCAGCAGTACCGGTACGGTGATGAGAAGCGTGCTGACCTCTTCGAGAAAGGTGCCCAGCAGGAGATAAAGCGCAACGATCGCCGCAATCACCATCCAGGGCGAGAGCCCCGCGCTGTTCACCCAGTCGGCAAGCGCCCCAGGGAATTGCGTGAGTACGATGAGCCGGGAAAAGATGAAAGCGCCGATCACGATGATGAACAGCATGGCCGTGGTCTGCACAGTTTCGATACCGGCCTCCCAGAGGCCGCGCAGCGTGAGTTGCCTGCTGGCAAAGCCGATCGCCACCGCAGCCGCCGACGCCACGGCAGCGGCCTCGGTGGGCGAAAACCACCCGGCATAAATGCCAACCACCGCCAGCACGAAGAGGAGCGCGAGCTTCCAGGTGCCGGCGAGCGCACGCAGGCGTTCACGCAAGGGTTGAGCGGGCGATGCCGGCATGAGATGCGGACGGATTCGTGCCAGCACCGCGATTACCAGTACATAGCCGACTGCAAGCGCAATGCCGGGAATCATGGCCGCCGCAAACAGCGCCTTGATCGATTCTTCGGCCACCAGCGAGTAGATCACCAGAATGAGCGATGGCGGGATCAGGATACCCAGCGTGCCGGCCGAGGCTACGCTGCCCGTGGCCAGTTCCATGTCATAGCCATAGCGACGCATCTCGGGAATGGCGACACGCGAAAAGGTGGCGGCGGTGGCGATTGACGAACCGCAGATGGCTGAAAACGCTGCGCACGAACCAATGGTGGCCGCGGCGAGCGCCCCGCGGATGCCCGAGAAAAGCGCATTGGCCGCAGCGAATAGCTCCGAGGACATTTGCGCTCGCGAGGCCACCGCTCCCATGAAGATGAAAAGCGGCACCACCGTGAATGAATACGCGACGCCGGGATTGGCGCCAGTGAGTTCATAGGGAATGGAGGCAAGCGTACGGAAGGTGACGGGCCAGCCCTGGGCCGCGGCATAGCCAAGCACGCCGCTCAAGGTGAGCGCAGTGGCAATGGGCACCCTGACCATCATGAGCGCGAGCAGCCCGACGACCGACACCAGGCCGATCATTCCCACGCTCATTGCGCGCCCTCCGAGCCCGCTGAATCGATCTCGCCAGCAAGCAGCACTGCAACCGAGGTGAAAAGCGCGAGCACGATGCCAACCCAGGCTGGCGCCATGAACCATACCTTCGGGATCTGCAGATCTGCAGAGGTGTCGCCGAACTCGACGATATCAACCAGCGGCCCCACCATGTGCCAGGCAAAAAAACCAAGCATCACCGCAGACAGAAACGCCGCCATCCGTTTGAGGGCGGCCGACCAGCGTGGCCGCCACTGATCAATCATGTCGACGGTGATGTTGGCGCCACGGGCAAATACCCCGGGTGCAGCCATGAAGAACGCCACCCCCAGCGCAAGTTCCGCAAGCTCGGTGACCCCGGTGATTGGCTTGTTGGTGAAGCGGCGAAGCAGCACATCGGCCGTGGTGACGCTCATCATCGCGAGGAGCGCCAAAACGGCGATGCTGTCAAACAGAAGCGTGAGGCGCGCCACGAGGGCGCGCACTCGAGCGGCTGACATCAGGCCCAGAAGTTCTTCGAGGTCTTGGCGTGTTTCTCGGCGAGCGACTTCATGGTGGCGTAAACCGCCCGTGCCGGCAGGCCTTTGGCTTCCATGGCTTTCAGGGTGGATTCGGTCACGTCAGCTCCGATCTTGCGCAGGCGTTCGTCTTCGGCCTTGGACAACCGGATTGCTTCACCGCCCCCGTCCATCATGGCCTTCTTGCCGGGAACATCCAGCGCATCCCAGCCACTGCCGATATTGGTTTCGATGCCGGTCACCGATTGATCGATGAGCTTTTGAAGATCGGCCGGGAGTTTGCTGTACCAGGCCTGGTTGGCCACCACCGCAAAACTCGATACGAAGCAGTAGAGCTCGGTGGTGTATTTGCAAATGCCCCCAAGCTTCCACGCAATACCGGCGCCACCGTAGTCGGTGAAGGCGCCGTCCAGCGTGCCTTTCTGAAGCTGCTCGGCCACTTCGGTGGGTGGAACACCCATCGGTGTGGCGCCCAGGGCGGAGATGAACTCGCGGATGGCAGGCGTTGAGAAACGCAGCCGCTGCCCCTTGAAATCATCGATTGTTCGCAGGGCCTTTTTGGTGGTGTGAACGCTGCCAGGCTGGTGCGTAAAGAGATACAGCACCTTGGTGCCACGATGCTCGGCGTCGAGATATCTGGCACGAAGCTCGGGGTCATTCAGCACCTTGATGCCGATTTCAGCGCTCCCGATGAGATACGGCATGTTGACCAGCTCGGTAAGCGGAAACCGGCCCGGCGTGGAGCCATGAAGGATGTAAGCCATTTCGGCTGTGCCGTCGCGAGCAAAATCGAAGTGCTTGGGCGTGGGTCCCATCTGAGCACTTGGAAAATGCTTGAAGACCAGACGGCCGTCGGATTTTTTTTCCAGTTCTTCGCCCCACTTCACCAGCCACTGCGACTGAAAGTGCTGCGGGCCGACAAAATTGGCGACCTTGACTTCAAATTTTTGCTGGGCCCGGACAATGGCCGGAAAGCCCGACAGACCTGCGACTGAGGCGCCGCCGATGATCAGGTTGCGACGGGATGTACTCATGACGTTGTCTCCTTTGATTTTGGAAAGAGTGTAACCCGCGATCTGCCTGCGCAGGCACCCTGAAACACACTTCAGAATTCGGTCTCGGGAATCCCCCGATAAATCCAGTCGATCTCCTGAAAGAACGAATCCGGCGCGCGGCCACGATACAGGTCATTGCGCAGATCACGCGCAACACCTCCGGCATGCAGAACATGACCGAAGGCCCGCGCGGTGAGCACGATTCTCGCGGTTCGAAGCACGCGCGCCTTCTGATAGGAAAGAAAAGCCTGGCTCGGATCATTGGGCGATTCGGCAAGACGCGCAGCCAGCACCACCGAGTCTTCAAACGCCATGCATGCGCCCTGGGCAAGATACTGCAAGGTGGGATGCGCGGCATCGCCCAGCAGGGTGACATTGCCCCGCGTCCAGTTGGCGATCGGATCGCGGTCGCGCATCATCCAGTGGCGATCCAGGCTGATGTACTCCAGCATGGCGCGAACTCTTGGGTGCGCCTGCGCAAACATGGCGGTGAGTTCTGCGGGCGACCCATAGTCGGCCTCGCCACGCGCAAAGGCGGGGCTCCCAAACACCGCCACATTGTTCAGCACATCGCCCGCCCTGAGGGCGTACTGCACGAGATGGATGTTGTGGCCGAACCAGCCAATGACAGAGCGGTCATAGGTACGGTCGAACACCTTGCCAATGGGGATAACCCCTCGATAGGCAAGAAACCCGGTGACCCGGGGCGGCGTTGCCCCCGCAACGTAGTCGCGCGTGGGCGAGAGCAACCCATCGGCGCCGATCAGGCAGCGTGCGGAAAAGCTCGATCCGTCCTCGCAGCGCACCTCGACCGAGGTGCCGTGGTCGGTGATGCTGGCGAGGCCCTTGGAGGTGAGCAGCTGGATGCGGGGATGCTTTTCGCAGGCAGCAAGCCACGCGCCCAGCAGGTCACGCCGATGAATCACCGCGTAGGGGTGCTTGAACCGCGCGAGAAAAGCCTCGTTCAGATTGACCCGCGCCCACTCTTCGGTATCGATGGCATCGAGAAACACCATCGCCTCAGGGAACACCGCGCTGCTTGAAACTGTGTCCCACAAGCCATAGCGCTTGAGAATGCGGGTGGCATTGGGCCCCAGCTGGATGCCGTAGCCGATTTCAGTGAACTCGGCGGCCTTCTCGAGCACCGTGACCTCGAAGCCGCGCTCGGCAAGCGCAAGCGCAGCAGACAGGCCGCCCAGGCCGCCACCGCTGATCAGTATCTGGGTATCTTTCATGGTAAGCACTACCGGGCCAACGCCGTTGGCCCGTGATTGATCAGGAGGGCGACCCCGTCCAGCGGGTCAGGAAAAAGATTCAACCTTTCCGTTCAGATCCATGAGCCCGAGTTCGACCCGCAGCTTGGGGAAGCGCTTGGCGACCTCGGCACGAAACTCGAGGAGCGACTGGCGATGGGTGGCAGTTTCCGCATCACGGTTGGCCACCGCCGCATCACCGTAAGCGATTTTTGCCGCGCCACAGTCGCGATGATTGATGGCAATGACCGCCGGGATGTTGTGCAGTTGAATCGATGCACCAAGATTGTCCCAGAATGTCTGGTGCCAACCATTGAACTTGGGCGCCACCGCACCGATGGCTGCGCCCGCGATATTGAACTGGCTGTATTTCCCGACGAGCGAACGGCTGCTCATGTGATCGAGGGTGAGCTTGGGAAAGCGCGGATCGATACAGGCGAGCAGCATGGCGTCGTAGTTACCGCCAGCCGCCTGGGCGCCGAAGGGCAGCATTTGTGCAAACCCCATCGCAGCGCCGGCCGCGAGAAAGGCCCGGCGGCTGGAGCCGGGCAAGCGGATCAGGTCGCAGCAGGTGCAGGCGCCCGCGCCGTGAAGCCGCGAAGAAGAAACGGAAGGCAGAGAGACCATTTGAACTTTCCTTATTGAGGGTTAACAGCAAACAACCGATCAGGATTCAGCCGTAAAGCCCACCTTCTTGATGAGCGGACCCCACTTGTCGTATTGCTCTTTCTGACTGCGACCCAGCTCTTCGGCGGTGCTGCCGCGGGCAATCAGCCCGACGTTGGCGAGCGCATCGATCACCGATTTTTCCTTGACTGCGGCATTGATCGCGGCATTGGCTGCCGCCACCACATTGGTGGGGGTGCGGGCGGGCGCGAAGAACGCAAACCACTCATCGACCACCAGATCCGGGAAGCCCTGCTCGGCAAAGGTGGGGACATCGGGCACGAAGGGCGAGCGCTGTGCGCCCGAGGTGGCGAGAATGCGCATCTTGCCGGCCCGGGTGTTGGCGAGGAAATCGCCGTGCGGGGTGACCATGGCCGCGATCTGCCCGCCCACCACGTCGGTGACGCCTGGGACCGACCCTTTGTAGGGCACGTGCTTCATGTCGACGCCCGCCTGAATGCCAAACAGCGCACCGACAAAATGGGGCGTGGATCCCGCCCCGGGCGAGCCGTAGTTGGCGTCCTTGGGATTGGCCTTGGCCCAGGCAGCAAAGTCTTTCAGATTGCGCACGCTTGCAGGCACCATGGGCCCCACCGCGAATCCATGCTGAATGATGGCGGCCATCGAGACGGGAACGAAGTCGCGGAAGGCGTCGTAGCCGAGCTTGCTGTAGACGTGCGGAAAGAGCGCAAGCATGGAAAACGGCGTCAGCGCGAGGTGCGTGCCATCGGCCGGCGCGGGCTTGAGCACATCAAGCGCAATGCGCCCGCCTGCGCCCGGCCGGTTGTCGACCACTGCAGCGTTCCTGGTGAACGCGCTGCCTGCGAGCTTTTCGCCAACACGGCGTGCCACGATGTCACCCGAACTGCCCGGCGGAAATCCGTAATAAATCTTGACCTGTTCGATCGGCAGGCCGGCCTGCGCGAAGGCATGTGACCCGACGGCACCCAGCACGGCTGCGGCCGAACCCGCCTGGATCAGTTGACGGCGTGATGTCATGGTGATCTCCCTGAATATTTTTTTTGACCAGCGCGCGGGGCACCCACCACGCGCCGGCAGCCCCGCTATTGTGGCAGAGGACTCAACGTGGAAGGAAGAGCCCGGGCAGACTGCCTTCGTGAAGCGCGTCGACCAGTGCCGACCGATGCCGGAGCACCGCCCGCTGGTTGATTGAGCCCTTGTCGGTGACCTCACCCAGATCGAGCGAGGGCGGCTCGGCAAGCAGGGCGAGGCGCGCCACACGGCTCGCGCTGCCGGTGGCAGAGCCCGCGAGCGTGTCCAGAACGGTCTGGAAATGCGCACGTACCGGCGCCGCTGCCAGCACCTCGGCCAGGGAAGCGTCGGGTGCGAGCCCGGCCAACGCACGGACGGTGGGCGCCGCAAAAATGAGCGCCCCGACCTCGTTCTGGTTGAGTCCGGTGATGACGGCATCCTGTACATGCGGAGCGCCCGCTGCGATGATGCGGGCCCGCAGCGGGCCGACGCTCACGAAGGTTCCGGTGGCGAGCTTGAAGTCTTCGGCGATGCGGCCATCAAAGCGCAGCCCCAGATGCGGGTTGTCAGGGTTGATCCAGAGCACCGCATCACCGGTTCGGAAGAAGCCCTCTTCGTCGAACGACTCGGCTGTCTGCCCCGGGGCCCGCCAATAGCCGGGGGTGATGTTGGGCCCGCGATAGCGCACCTCGGTCTTGCCATCGATATCGACCAGTTTCAGTTCGAGCCCGGCGGCGGGCACACCGATGTCGCCCGCGCGCACCTCCGGATTGGTGATGAACACCGCAAACGGCGCGCTCTCGGTCATGCCGAGCCCGGTGCCCATCACGATGCGTTCGCCGATCTCGCGCTCCTGGGAATCCCAGAGGCTGTCCCAGATGGGTTGGGCCAGCGCCGCACCCGAGTAGAAGAACATGCGCACCCGCGACAAGAGCGATCGGCGAAGCACATCATCGGTCTGCATGGCGCGGGCGATCGCTTCGAAACCGGTGGGCACGTTGAAATACACCGTGGGCGACACTTCGCGCAGGTTGCGCAGCGTTTCAGGCATGAGGGCGGGCGTGGGCTTGCCGTCGTCGATGTAGAGCGTGCCGCCGTGGAACAGCACCATGCCGAAATTGTGATTGCCGCCGAAGGTGTGATTCCAGGGCAGCCAGTCGACCAATACCGGGGGCGCTTCGGCCAGCACCGGCATCGACATGGCCATCTGCTGCTGGTTCGCGCACCACATCCGCTGCGTGTTGATGACAGCCTTGGGCAGCTTGGTTGAGCCGCTGGTGAAGAGGAATTTGACGATCGTGTCAGGGCCGGTGGCGGCGATGGCCCGATCGACCGCGGAGGTGGCGGTGGTTTTCAGGAGCGCAGCAAGCGACGTGACCGGACGCGCGATACGCACGGGCGGCGCGCCGACATCAGACGCCGCCCGGCCCACACCACCGGGCAGGCCCTCCCCCATGACCACCTCGACATCCAGCCCGACCGTTGCGGCGATGGCGTCTGCATAGCGGTCGTCCGAAGCAAACACCAGCCCCGGGGTGGTGACCGCGAGCACGTGCCGGAGCTTTTCAAAATCCCGGCTGACGAGCGAATAGGCAGGCGATACCGGCGCAAACGGAACGCCCGCCAGCACGCAACCAAGCGACATGAGCGCGTGCTCAAGACTGTTCTCGGACAGGATCACCACTGGCCGCTCGACACTCAGCCCTCGATCGATGAGGGCCTGCGCTATGGATCGCGCATGGGCCCACGCCTGCCCGAAACTGAGGATTTGCCAGTCACCCGTACCGCCCCCCTCAAGCCTCATCCGGCGCGCGAGAAAAGGCCGGTCGGGCGTGGTGTTCGCCCAGTGCGCGAAACGGTCGGTGATGCGAGAGGGATACGCGGTGAGGGCAGCGTCGGCCTGCACATAACGAACCCCGGGCGCGCCCTCGCGCAGGGTGACGCGCGTGATGCCAAACCGCAGGGGCCGAAAGGGTGCACGGGTCATGGACTGCTCCAGGATTCATTGGGGGGCGCTGCGTGCGCGGACCAGCCCTTCAGACCGCGCAGCGCTTCGAATACAAGAAAATCGCCATCGTTGTGCAGCAACGCGTAGTCGCGGTCGATGCAGAACGTGGCAAGGAGAACATCAGGCGCGCTGCGAACGGTGTGCCCCGCCGTGCGCAGTGCGCGGTAGTGCTGGGCGGCAGCGAGCGCGAGCGCCGGCCCGCCGGTGGATTCGATCTCAAAACCGGCCATCAATGCATGGGCCCGGCGGGCATCGCCCTCCAGGCGAAACCCGCGCAAGACTTCGAACATGACCAGATCGGGGACGACGATTCGCCACTCGCCCGCCTGCAACAGCCTGGCGAGCTGGTCAGCGGCGGACGACTGCGTGCCGCTGAAAAAATCAATCCAGACGCTGGAATCAGCGACGAGCACGACGCACCCCGGCGCGGGATGCCGATACCGGCACGGGGTCGGGCGCCTGCACGACAGTCCGCGTGGCCGCGGGCACACCACCGCCCGGCTGGGGATTCCACCGCGGGACATCCCCACCCTCCCAGGGCAGCTTGCCGCGCCACTTCAGCACTTCGCGGTAGTGCGCCTGGCGGGCGAGCAGCCGCAGCCCCGCTTCAACGGCCTCCCGCTTGGTCTGGAAGGGGCCTGCCGCGAGCGCCTGCTGCATGAGTGCGTCGTCGATATCGATGTTTGTGCGCATTGTGTATGAATTGTAATCAATATGTGTATTTTACTCAGCGCCGAATCGTGTGCAAGCGGCATTACCATGCCGGTTTGTCCCATTGACTGCCCGCCACGATGAACCACGCCGAACTTGTTGCAATCGACATCCACACCCACGCCGAGGTGAGCTGCCGCAACCCCTTTGACGCCTATGGCGAGGAATACGACCGGGCGGCCGACAAATATTTCGGCAGCACGCGCCGCCCCACCATCGCTGAAACCGTGGCCTACTACCGTGAACGCAAGATCGGCCTGGTGATGTTCACGGTTGACAGCGAATCGCAACTGGGCCGTCGCCGCATCCCGAACGAGGAAATCGCCGAAGCCGCGCGCGCGAACGCCGACATGATGATCGCCTTTGCGAGCATCGATCCACACAAGGGAAAGATGGGCGCACGCGAGGCCGAGCGGCTGATCCGCGAAGAGGGCGTCAGGGGCTTCAAGTTTCACCCCACTGTTCAGGGCTTTCATCCCTACGACCGCATGGCCTGGCCGATCTATGAGGTCATCAATGCGCATGGCCTGCCCGCCATCTTTCACACGGGCCACAGCGGCATCGGCAGCGGCATGCGCTGCGGCGGCGGGCTGCGGCTTGCGCTCAGCAACCCCATGCATCTGGATGAGGTCGCCATCGATTTCCCCGACATGCAGATCGTGATGGCCCACCCCAGCTGGCCCTGGCAGGACGAGGCGCTGAGCGTGGCCATGCACAAGCCCAACGTATGGATCGACCTCTCGGGCTGGAGCCCGAAATACTTTCCCAAGCAGCTCATTCAATATGCCAACTCGCTGCTGAAAGACCGCGTGCTGTTCGGCAGCGACTTTCCGCTGATCACGCCCGAGCGCTGGATGAAAGATGCCGAAGTGGCAGGGTTCAAGCCCGAGGTGATGCCCGGTATTCTGAAAGGCAACGCCGTGCGGCTCCTGGGTCTGGGAGCCGTCTGATGAGTAAACCCAACCGCGTGCCCGTGCACTGGCGCAATGCCTCGCTTGCGCTCGCCTTCGACATCATCCTCGGCTGGTGCATTGTTCTTCTCATCGACGACCCGGAGTCGTTCTGGAAGCTCCCCACCGTTGTGCTGGCGCTCTGGTTCGTGCCGTGGCTGTTTCGCCTGAAGGCAGGCCTCTACTACGTCTTCAATTATTTCTTCAATGAGCGCGCGCTGGTGGTGCAGCAAATCGCCCAGGAACTTGCAGACAAGGGCTACCCCTGCCCTGACGAGCACTATGACCTGGCACAGGACTATTTCGCCGAAGTGGCCACCAATGCAGAGGCGAGTGTCGATGCCCGGGTGTCGGCCGCAAAATATCTGGGCGCCGATGCGGCGTGGGGGCAGTCACAGCAGATGCTCACCCGCTGGCTCTTCAATCGTGCGGCACTCGAGGTGATCGCCGGCTACCGCAAGACGTTTGAGCCGGGTCCGGCGGGCTGATCAGCCGCACACGCGCAGGACGGCCGCATCACGCGGCCTTCAGCCCAGCACAATTCCCGCATCGCGCACCAGTTTGTCCCAGCGCTCGAGCTCCTCGGCAATATCGCGGGCCAGTGCGGCGGCGCCCCGCTGCCGTGCCACCGCACCCTGTTTGCTGAGCCCCTGACTGACCTCGGGGTCACCGATCGCAGACGTCACCTCGTGCTCAAGCCGGGCGAGCACCGTAGAAGGAGTGCCCGCAGGCGCCAGCACGAAGAGCCGCGGCGAGGCATCGAAACCGGGCAACCAGTCGGCCACGCGTCGCCAGTCTTCGGCGCCCGCAAACGGCTCGGGGCTGGTGAGTCCCAGCACCCGCATGCGACCCGCCTTCACATGACCGAGCGCCGCGGCCGCACTCAGAACTGCCAGGGGAATCTGGCCGCCCAGAAGATCGGGAACAATTTGCGCAGCCCCCCGGTATGGCACATGGTTCAGGCGGATCGAGGCTCTCACCTGCAGCAATTCCATCGCGAGATGATGGACGGTTCCGATGCCCGATGTGGCATAGCCGAGCGTCTCGCCACGCCTGGCGGCTGCCGCCATGTCTTCCAGCGATCGAAGGGGCGAATCGGCGCGAACCGCGATCGCGAGCGGCGCAGTGGCCACCGCGCCCACCGCGGAAAAACTGGTGCGGGCATCCAGACCCGCTTTCTGCATCGTCCGGGCAGCAATGAGAAGCGATGAGTCCGCGAGCATCAGCGTGTATCCATCAGCGGGCGCCTCGGCCAGCACCCCGGCAGCAATGGTGCTGCTTGCCCCCGGGCGGTTCTCCACCACCACGTTCTGACCGAGCTGTGTGGCAAGCCGCCCCGCCACATTACGCGCGATCGCATCGGCGCCGCCCCCAGCCGAAAACCCGACCAGGAGTCTGAGCGGACGGGACGGAAAGCTGGCCTGCGCGACGGGAGCACTTGTCTGCGCCGCCGCCTGTCGCCAGGGCAGCACCGCACCGGCCGCCGAGGCGGCGGCAACCATCATGAGCGTTCGTCGACTGGCAATCAGGCGGGTCATGGTTCAGGCTTCCTTCGGTTGGTCACGCGGCATCAGGGCATGCGTCGCAGCACGCGTCCGGGATATTCATTGGCGGCTCGCCCCTCGCGCCAGACGATCGTGCCGTTCACCACGACCGTATCGATGCCCTGGGCGCGCTCGAGGGGTTGTTCATAGGTCGATCCGGCATCAATCCTGTCGGGATCGAAAAGCGCCAGGTCGGCATACGCGCCCTCGGCGATCACGCCCCGATCGACCAGGCCGAAGTTGCGGGCGCTGAGCGCTGTCATCTTGTGGATGGCACGCTCGAGGGAAAACAGGCCCAGCCCGCGCGCATAGTGCCCAAGCACACGCGGGAAGGTTCCCCAGAGGCGGGGATGCGGCGCATCGTCATGGGGCAGGCCGTCGGAGCCGATCATTGTGGGTTCGAAAGCGAGAATGCGCTTGACGTCATCCTCGTGCATCCGGAAATAGATGGCGCCTGCCGGCAGCAACCGGGCAATTGCTTCGTCCTGGGACACGCCCAGTTCAGCCGCGATCGCGGCCAGCTCGCGGCCCGCGTGCTCCGGCATGCCGCGCGACCAGGTGACCAGCACGCGCTCGGAGGTGGCCGCGCGGTCGGCCGACAGAATGGTCGACCCCGCAGCGTAGGGATAGCAGTCAAGGCAAACCGTCTGGCGGGACATGGCGCGCTCGATGATGGCCAGCGTCTCGGCGGAGCGGCCGTAATTGGCGCGGCCAATCAGCTTGTGATGCGAAATCACGACAGGAATATCGAGTTCGCGCCCCACGCGGAAGGTTTCTTCCAGTGAATCGGTGATCCGGTCTCCTTCACAGCGCATATGCGTGCAATAAATGCCGCGATGCCGGGAGAGCGGGCGGCAGATCTCGATCACCTCTTCCGCGGGCGCGCTGATCGCAGGTTCGTAAAAGAGGCCCGTCGACACGCCGATCGCGCCCGCCGCCAGCGACTCGTCCACGAGCGCGCGCATGGCGGTGATCTCGGCAGAGTCGGCGGGTCGGTCGGTGCGCGTCATGGTTGCGAGCCGCAGCGTGGTGTGCCCCACGAGGAGCGCGCAGTTGGTGGCGGCTGGCGCAGCGTGAAGCGCCTGCACATAGGCCGCGAAGTTGCGAAACCGGAACCAGCCGCCGGCATCGTCCAGAAGGTTCAGGGGCGGCGTGACGCCTTGCGAAAACGGCACCGGCAATGGCGCAAGCGAAATCCCGCAGTTACCCGCCACGACGGTGGTGACCCCCTGGCTCACCTTGGGCGCCATGCTTCGATCCGACAGCAGCAGCCGGTCATCATGCGTGTGAACATCGATGAAGCCAGGCGCTGCCACGCGCCCGTCCAGATCGATCTCGGTCGCCCCAGAGGCGCCGGCCAGATCACCCACCCGTTCGATACGGTCAGCGCGTACACCGATATCGGCAGAAAACCGCGGCGCACCCGTGCCATCGATCACCTGGGCGTTGCGAATCAACAGATCGAAATGGGCAGACATGGAAGCGTCCTCAAAGAAGCGCACCGCGCGCGGCCACCGGCCACACGGCTTCCACGCGATCGCCGCGGAAGCAGATGATCTCGTCGTACAGATTGACGGTGGGATCGCAGTGACCGGGAATCAGCATCAGGGCTTCACCCAGACCGGGTGGGCTCGCCTCGGTGCATTCAATCACGCCGTGTTCATCGGAGGCCTTCAGGTAGCGCCAACCAGGATGGTTCCAGATCCCAGGCATCCCGCTGTCAACGCTCGAGGCCTTGAGACCCGCGTCCACGATCGCACGCGCGCTGCTCGGGCGACTCATGACCGTGGTTCTCACGAAGAGCGCGTGTTCAAAACCCAGGTCATCGGGCGCGGGCTGGTTGTCAGCGTAGTCGCGGTCCATGAACACGTAGGAGCCCGCCTGCACTTCGTTGTAGATGCCTGAATCGCGCTCGAGCAAAAAGGTGCCGGTGCCCGCCCCCGTAATGGTCTCGCACGCGAGGCCGCGCGCGATCACCGCATCGCGGCTCACCCTGGCGCAGTCCGTTGCAAAACCGATGGCCGCGCTGCGCTCGGCCGCGCTCCGCTTGTGCTGCGCCGGACCGTGGTACACATGAAGACCGGCAAATCGAAGCGATGCGAACCCCGCGATCAGGGCTGCAAGTTCGGCTGCGGGTTCACCCGGCGGAACGCCGCAACGCCGTCCCACATCCACTTCCACATAGACGTCGATCACCGCTCCGGCAGGCGCTGCAATCCGGGCAAGATCGCGCACCGGAGCCGCGGCATCGGCCAGCACACCGATTCGCGCCCGCGACGCAAGCGCAACCAGACGTTCGAGTTTGGCGGCGCCCACCACCTCGTTGGTGATCAGTACGTCACGCACCCCGGCTTCAACGAAAACTGCGGCCTCGCTCACTTTCTGACAGCAGATACCCACCGCACCGAGCGCCACCTGCCGCAGCGCGATCTCGGGTGTCTTGTGACTTTTGGCGTGGGCACGCAGCCGCACACCACGGCCTGCAAGCGCATTGGCCATGCGTTGCAGATTGCGCTCGAAGGCGTCGAGGTCAAGCAGCAGCGCCGGCGTGTCAACATCTGTCAGACGATCGCCCGGTCGGGCAGCACTCCAGGGGGACATCGGATTCCTTGGTGGGTGGGTTCGACAACCGCGGAAGGATGGTATGCAAATCGGCCCGCGGGGGAAAGCGTGAGGGCGTGTATCAAAGCGTAACCGCCTTTCGATCAGGGCAAGTGCCCGCTCCCAGGTTTGTCGT
>RFXC01000171.1 GCA_009921765.1 Betaproteobacteria bacterium
GCAAGACCGAAGCGCCTGCCACCTGCTAGCCCCGGGAGGGCCCAGTGTTTGATCCATCGCAGCATGATGTGCGCAGGTTCTTCTGCGAAACGCAACGAAAGCGCGTGGCAGGCGAGCCGCTCACGCCACTCGAGTCCATCGCCGCCGACTGGATTGGCGTTCATCCCGAATATCACACCATTCTCGACCACCCGGAGCAGGCGCTTGCCCAGCAGTTTGACGCCGCAGATGGGCGCGGCAATCCCTTTCTTCACCTGTCCATGCATCTGGCGATCGCGGAACAACTGTCGATCGACCAACCCAAAGGTATCCGCGAGGCCTGGCAGCGTCTCGCCGGGCGGCTGGGTGATGAACATGCCGCCGCGCACGAGGTCATGGAATGCCTGGGCCAGGTGCTCTGGGAGGCGCAACGCAACCACCGCCCGCCCGATGGAGTCGCCTACCTCGACTGCCTGCTGCGCCGAAGCGCTACCCGTGCCGACCAGGCATGATCCGGGTCAGAACCGGCAGCCGAACGCTTTCTGATAACCTTCGCCCGGCTCTTGCCCCGTGCCGAAGGTGGCCGGTCTGGCCGCCTGGCCAGAACGATCCGGCGCAGCGAGCCAGCGGCGAAACCATCGCACGATCGCATAGCGTGGACACCAACGGAAAAGCGCAATGTTTGGACGACTGATGCCCCGCGAGGGCAGATTCTTCGACCTCTTCAACCGGCACGCCGACGAGATCATCGCCGGCAGCGAGGCGCTGGCCCAACTCATGCGCCAGTACAGCGACGTGGCCAGCCGGCGCACGCATATCGACCGGATCGATCTGGTCGAGAAAAACGCCGATCGCATCACCCATGAGACCGTCGCGCTGCTCCACAAAACCTTCGTCACTCCCTTCGACCGCGACGACATCCACCAGCTCATCTCGAATATGGACGACATTCTGGATCTGATCCAGGATGTGGCGGAGTCGGCCATGCTCTACGATCTGCAGCGCATCACGCCTGAAGCGCAGCAGCTCTCCGAACTCAACGAAATGTGCTGCAAGCGCGTCCAGATGGCGGTGCGCATGCTGCCTTCGATGGACAACGCAGAGGCCATCCTGAAGCTTTGCCGCGAAATCGATCAGCTCGAGTCGGACGCCGATCGGGTGATGCGCGCCGGCATGTCCAAGCTGTTTCGCGATGAAAGCGACGTGCGCCAGCTGATCAAGCTCAAGCAGATCTACGAGCTGCTTGAGGCGGTGAGCGACAAGTGCGAAGACGTTGCCAATCTGCTCGAGGGCGTTGTCCTCGAAAACGCCTGAGCGCAGGCGCCCTCGCACCATGACCACGCTTCACTTCAGCTTCACCGTGCTGGTGTTCCTGGTGATTCTGGCGCTCGCGTTCGATTTCATGAACGGTTTTCATGACGCGGCCAATTCCATCGCGACGATCGTGTCAACCGGGGTGCTCAAGCCCTACCAGGCGGTGGTGTGGGCAGCGTTTTTCAATGTCATTGCGCTCTTTTTCTTCGAATTGAAGGTGGCCTCAACCGTCGGCAAGGGCATCGTCGACCCGGCCGTGGTGGACCATATCGTGATCTTTGGCGCGCTGGTCGGTGCCATCACCTGGAACGTCATCACCTGGTGGTTCGGTATCCCCTCGAGCTCCTCGCATGCGCTGATCGGCGGGCTGATAGGCGCGATCCTCGCGAAGGCCGGCACTGGCCCGCTGCTCGCATCAGGCATCATGAAAACCGCCATTTTCATTCTGGTGTCACCCACGCTGGGCTTTCTGCTGGGCGCGCTTCTCATGCTGCTGGTCGCCAACACAATGCGCAATGTCACGCCGCGCCAGAGCGACCGATGGTTTCGCCGGCTGCAACTGGTCTCCTCGGGCCTCTACAGCCTGGGCCACGGCAGCAACGACGCGCAGAAAACCATGGGCATCATCTGGCTGCTGCTGATCGCCGCCGGCTCGGTCGCGCCTGGCGCGTCGGCGCCGCCCTATTGGGTGGTGTTGTCGTGCTATCTGGCGATCGGACTCGGCACGCTGTTCGGTGGCTGGCGGATCGTGAAAACCATGGGCCAGAAAATCACCAAGTTGAAGCCTGTGGGCGGTTTCTGCGCCGAAACGGGCGGCGCGATGACGCTCTTCATTGCATCGAGCTTCGGCATCCCCGTATCCACCACACACACCATCACCGGCGCGATCGTGGGTGTGGGCTCATCGCAGAAATTTTCCGCGGTGCGCTGGGGGCTCGCGGGCAGCATTGTCTGGGCATGGGTGATCACCATTCCCGCGTCGGCCATCATGGCGGCCATTGCGTGGTGGATCGGTACCCTCATCCTGTGAGCGTTGCATGAGTGCTCCGCTGGGCGACACGCGAGAGGCCGAAGCGCTCTGGCTCGAGCTCCCGCCAATCTCCTCCACCGCACCACGCCGGCTGATCATCTTTCTGCACGGCGCCGGTTCAAGCGCCGAACGATTCGCGCCCGTTGCCATTGCCTGGATGCTCAAGTTTCCAGGCGCCACCGGCGCGATTCTTCACGCGCTGCGCCCGGCAAGCGTTGGCACGGGCGGCGACTGGTTCGACGGTCTGGGTACGGCCGACACGCTGGCCCCACGCATCGCCCAGGCCGGTCGTCAGGTGGCAGAGCGTATCGAGATGCTGCAACAGACAACGGGCGTGAGCGGTGAATCCACGGTGGTCATCGGATTTTCGCAAGGCGCGACGCTTGCGCTCGAACTCGCTCGCAGTCGGCCGGAGCTGCTGGGCATTGCCGTGAGCTACAGCGGCCGGATGATTCCCCCGCCCCGCCAGGGTGAGGTGATGACGCCTGCCATCCATCTGCTCCATGGCGCGCTGGACAGCGTGGTGCCGGTCGTTCATGCCCAGCAGGCTTGTCGCCGGCTCGCCGCAAGTGGAGCGCGGGTCACGCTCGACGTGCTCGAGGAGTACGGGCACTCGATTGGCCAGGACATGATCATCGTGGGCACCACCCGCGTGATGCAGACCCTGTTTCGTGATCGACGCCGCCGGCGCACCGCAGCAGGTGGGGCGACACTGCACTGATGAGGGCGCGGCGTTCAGCCGCACTGCTGCGCCATCGTCCTTAGCCCCGATGCTCGGCTGCAATCGGCCGCGTTTCACCCGATTCGGTGAGCGTGCGCGTGGCATTGACCGACGCGTAGATCCACAGGATCTTCATCGGCTGTGTTTCGGAAAGATTCCGGAAGCGATGCGGCAGATTGGGCGGAATCCAGGTGGTATCGAGCGGCTTCAACTCATGTTCCTCGCCGTCGATGTCGAGGATCGCATGCCCCTCGAGCAGCATCACGCTTTCCTCGCAGTTGTGGCTGTGGAAGGCGATCTTCGCGCCAGGCGCGAATTCGGTAATGCCATTGATGAAGCTGGTGGCCCCGCAACCCGGCATCACGAGCGGCGTGGTACGTGCGCCACCCCCGCGGTCATGACTGGGGATCTGGTCGGGCCGCAGCACCACCGGCCGGTGAGAATGGGATGCGCTCATGGCGTCTTGGCTCCTCTCTATCTCTCTCTGCTGTTCATCGATCGGTTCGGATTGCTCATCACTCAGCCAGGACCCGCCTCGCCGAGACGCACGAGCCTGGGCACCCGAAGCGAATCGGCCAGCTGATCGAGCTCGGTCACGAGTGGCGCAGCCAGTGCAATACCGGTCTTCCGTGCCGCCTCGCGCTTCAGATGGCTTTGCTCGCCAGGCAGCCAGATCCGCTCCACACCTGGCAGACGGGCCGAGCCGCGAATGTCGCGAATCAGTGCATCGAGCGCCTCGCCAAAGGCGGCCGGATCACCAAACGCTGCGAGATCGAGCACCAGAATGGCCTGCCCGGTGTTGGTCACGCTCACATGATCGGCGTTGAAGTCGATCACCTCCCGGCCCATGGCCGCACCGCCCAGTGTGCCAGCGAGAAGCCCCACCATCAGCGCAAGCCCATAGCCCTTGTGCTCACCGATGGGCAGAAGGAAGCCCTCACCTGCGCGCGTCGCGTCGGTGAGAGGCTGGCCCTCGCGGTCAATCATCCAACCGACCGGCAGCGGCTCGCCGCGCTTCGCACGCGCCTTCACCTTGCCATAAGCTGCCACGGTGGTGGCCATGTCGAGCACCACGGGCGGTTCATCCCCCGCAGGAAAGGCGGCAGCAATCGGGTTGGTGGAGAGCAGCATTTCCATCCCGCCCCAGGGCGGCAGATGGTTGGCATTGCCGACCGCAAAATACAGTCCCAGCATGTGATGCTCGAGCGGCTTTCTGGCGTAGAGCGAGGCGGGCCCGGCATGGTTGCTGTAGCGTGTGCTCACCCAGCCCACGCCGCATTCGCGCGCCTTCTCGATGGCGAGATCCACGGCCCGAGACACCACCAGATGGCCCATGCCGTTATCGCCATCGATCACCGCCATGGCCGGCTTCTCTCGCACCACCCGGATGTTGGGCCGGACATTGATGCCGCCCGCCTGGATTCGCCTGCTGTACTGCGGCAGTCGGATGACGCCGTGGCCATCCGAGCCCTGGAGGTCGGCCTCCGCCATCAGCGTGGCGACCTGGCTTGCATCGGATTCAGACAAACCCTGGACAACGAATGCCGCGCGGATGAAATCGCGCAGCGCCTCGAACGTGACTCGCGGTGACACAGACGATGCAGTCATGAAGGTGGCACTGAAAACGGAACGGAAGGGGACGCCGGACCGGTCAATCGCGATCACGGCGCGCTGGATAGTACACCGTCAGGGCGGTCATCATTGACAAGCTTCGGCCGAACGCCGATAGTCGCCCGCACCCGGCAAAGACCGGGGCGCGCGGCACCTTGACGCCGCTCAGACAAGCAAGCACCACCCGGAGACCCTGCCACTTTTCTGCCCGGCTTTCATTCCCGCCCAATTCATGCGGCGCTGACCCTGCCGCCCGCTTCCATTCCCGATGCGCACCAGTTCCGAAAGAATCCTCAGTACCCACACCGGCAGCCTGCCCCGCCCCGCCTCGCTGGTCGACCTGTACGCCCGCCGCGCGCGTGGCGAAGAGGTTGACGAGGCAAAGCTTGCCGCCGAAGGCCATGCCGCCATGCTGCGCTCGGTCGAGCGCCAGATCGAAGCCGGTCTCGACGTGATCAACAACGGCGAGCAGCAGCGCGAGGGCTTTTTCCTTTATGTCCAGCACCGCATGTCGGGCTTTGGCGGAAGCTGGAAGCGCTGGACCCGTGCCGATGTCGAGCGCTATCCCGCCTTCCGGCAGATGATGGACGAGCAGAACCGCGGCCGAACCGCGGTGAGCAACTTCGCGCCCCCGCGCGTCGTGAGTGAGGTGCGTTACCTCGACCCGGCCGTCGCCTCGGTGGAGGCAACCGATTTTGCGCAAGCCCTCCAGGGCCGTGACGGGCACTATGTGGAGGCCTTTCTCACCGCCCCCTCACCCGGCATCATTGCCGCGGCCTGTCGCAACGAGCATTACGACAGCGAGCGCGCCTATCTGCGGGCGCTCGGCGAGGCGCTGCGCCACGAATACGAGGCGATCGTCAACGCCGGCTTCGTTCTGCAGCTCGACTGCCCCGACCTCGCGCTGGAACACCATGTGTCGTTTCACGACGCCGGTGAAGCGCGCTTCCTCCAGTTCGTCGAGCGCGTCGTGGAAACGCTCAACGAGGCGATTCGCAACCTTCCGCCCGAGCGGGTGCGCATGCACGTCTGCTGGGGCAACTACGAGGGCCCGCACGACTGCGATGTACCGCTTGAGCTGATCTGGCCGGTCATCCGCGAGACCCGCGTGGGCGGCTTCGTGCTGCCGTTCGCCAATGCGCGACACGCCCATGAAATGCGGGTCTTGAAACGGATGCCGCTGAAGGACGATCAGGTGATCGTCGCTGGCGTGATCGACGTGCTCACCAATTTCATCGAACACCCCGAGGTGGTCGCCGACCGGCTCGAGCAGATGAGCGGCTTTGTGAGCGGTCCCGAGCAGGTCATGGCCGGCACCGACTGCGGCTTTGACACGTCGGCCGGCATGGGGCGGGTCGCCTCCGATGTGGTGTGGGCAAAGCTGCGCTCGCTGACCGAAGGCGCGCGGCTCGCGAGCACGCGCCTCTATCGCAACGCAGGTTGAACCAGCCCGTGGTCGAACGCCTTCTCAACCTGTTCTGGATCCTGCTTGGAAGCGGCGGTGCCTGGCATGCCTGGACGCTGGGGCTGCGCGGGCCGTCAGGTCCGGAGAGCGGGCTTTTCCCGTTCATCGCTTCCTGCGCAATTGCCTGTCTGGGCCTTGCGCTGATGGTCAACCGGCGCAGCGCCGCGAGCAATCCACAGTGGCCGGACGCGGGCGCTGGACTTCGCGCGGCGGGTGTTGCTGTGGGTATCGCACTGATGGCCTTCGGCATGGACCGCATCGGCTTTGTGGCGGCTGCCGCCATTGCCATGCCGGTGCTGCTCCGAACCATCGACCGGGCCTCGTGGCTGGAAACGGTGCTGCTCACTGCGGGGGCTATCGCCGCCATCGTCCTCATCTTCGGCCGACTGCTCGGCATGCCGCTGCCGCGCGGCCCCTGGGGCTGGTAAGCGGCCATGGACGCACTGTCGGGCCTGGCCATGGGGTTCAGCGTCATGCTGACCCCGGCCAACCTCTACTACTGCTTTCTGGGGAGCCTGATCGGCACCATGGTCGGCGTGCTGCCTGGGCTGGGTCCGCTCGCAGCGCTCGCGCTCCTGTTGCCGGTCACCTTCACGCTGAGCCCGGTTGCCGGGCTGGCCATGCTCGCCGCCATTTTCTATGGCGCCATGTATGGCGGCTCGACCACGTCCATCCTGGTCAACATCCCGGGCGAGGCCGCCTCCGTCATCACCTGTCTGGATGGTCATCAGATGGCGCTTCAGGGCCGAGCGGGTGCCGCGCTCGGCATGGCTGCGCTCGGCTCGTTCATCGCCGGCACGCTCAGCCTGGTGGTACTCACCTTCTTTGCCCCCGCGCTGGCTGCCATCGCCATACGCTTTGGCCCGCCTGAAAATTTCGGTCTGATGGCGCTGGGGCTCGTCTGCACGCTCTTCATGATCACGGGCTCGAAGCTGAAGGGGCTGCTGATGATCGCGCTCGGGTTCCTGCTGTCCTCGGTCGGCATGGACATGGTGAACGGCAACGAGCGTTTCACCTTCGGCGTGACCAACCTCACCGCCGGCGTTGAACTGCTCGCAGTGGTGATCGGGCTCTTCGGCATCAGCGAAATTCTGCTGAACGTCGAACGAATCGTGCAGAACACGCTGGTCGCGGAGCGCATCAAGAAGCTGCTGCCAACCTGGTCTGACTGGAAGGCATCCTTTGCGCCCATCCTCCGCGGCAGTGGCCTGGGCTTCATTCTGGGCATCGTTCCAGGAGGCGGCCCCATCACCGCGTCGTTCATGTCGTATGCCATGGAGCGCCGCATCGCACGCGAGCCCGAACGCTTTGGCAAAGGCGCAATCGAGGGCGTGGCAGGTCCGGAATCGGCCAACAACGCTGCGGTGGCAGGCAGCATGATTCCGCTGCTGTCGCTTGGCATTCCCAGCAACCCCATCACAGCGCTCCTCTTGGGTGCGCTCATCATCCAGGGCATCCAGCCCGGGCCGCTCTTCATCACCCAGCGCCCCGACCTGTTCTGGGGCGTGGTGGCGGCGATGTATATCGGCAATGTGATGCTGCTGGTACTCAATCTGCCGCTGATCGGGCTCTGGGTACAGATGCTGCGCATCCCCTACCGGTTTTTGTTCCCGATCATTGTTCTTCTTGCCATGGTCGGCACGTATTCCGCCAACAAGAATGTGTTCGACATCTGGGTGATGCTGGGGTTCGGCGTCCTGGGTTGGCTTCTGCGCAAGCTCGAATACGACATCGCCCCTTTCGTGCTCGCCTTCGTGCTGGCACCGCTTCTGGAACAGTCGCTCCGACAGTCCATGACGATGTCGGTCGATGGTGCGATGATTCTTTTCCAGCGACCGGTAAGCGCCGGACTGGTCGCCGCCAGCCTTCTCTTGCTGGTGCTCATGGTGATTCGGCAGTTCAAGACCAAGCGAGGAGACTCATGAAACGTCATTCCCTGAAAGTGCTGGCCGGCCTGTTCCTGTCGGCAGGGCTTGCAACCCCTGCGCTCGCGGCTGACCCGGCGGTGGCCAAGTTGAAGCCCAAGGATTTCCCCAACCAGCCGATCGAATACACCGTGGTGTATCCGGCCGGTGGCGGCATGGATGTCACCGCCCGACTGCTCGCGAAATACGTCGAGAAGGTCAGCGGCGACAAGATCCTCGTGAACAACCGTACCGGCGGTGGCGGCATGGTGGGCCACACCTTCCTTGCCACGCAGGCCAAGAACGACGGCTACACCGTGGGCATCGTGGCGAACCTGCTTTGGGGCGACGCGATTCTTCGTGCCCAGGGCAAATGGTCACTCGCCGACCTCGAACCCATCGGCTACATCAACAGCGACGCGCTCATCTGGCTGGTGCAGGGAGATGGGGCGCTCAAGGGCAAATCGCTCAAGGAGATCATGCAGATCGCCAAGGACAAGCCCAACACCATCCGCATTGCCACCGTGCCTGGCACGATGTGGGAATACCTGGTGGAGCAGCTCGAGGCCAACACCGGCGCCAAGTTCCTGCGCGTACCCTTCCAGGGTGGCGGCGCGGGCATCAACGCCCTTGCCGGCGGCAATGTGGATCTGGCGCAGGGCTTTGTCGCCGAATTCCGTGGCCTCGCCGAGGCGGGCAAGGTGGCACCGGTGGCGGTGGCGGCCAATGCGCGGCTGCCGCACATGAAGGATCTTCCCACCTTCAATGAACAGCTGGGCGCCAAGGAATACACCTGGCAGGTGGTGCGCTATGCGGTGGTACCCAAGGGCACAGCCGCCGATCGCAAGGCCTATCTGAGTGCAGCCATCGGCACCGCGATGAAAGACGCCGAGCTGATCGCCGAATACTCCAAGGCCGGGGTGTTTTTCGATGAGGCGCTCATGAAATCAACCGACGTTGCACGCGATATCAACGCGTACGCCGAGTCGGAGCGCGCGTTTTACCTCAAGACCGGCAGGGTGAAGTAAGCCGGCGCGCGGCCGGCCTCGCAAGACCTGCGTGGGCCGGCTGCGCTAGCATCTCGGGTTTCTCAAAGGGAGATGCGACATGACTCGTGAAGTGGTTGTGGTGAGCGGTGTTCGTACCGCCATTGGTACCTTCGGCGGCAGCCTCAAGGATCAGACCCCCACCCAGCTCGGCGCAGCCGTGCTGAGGGAAGCCTGCCGGCGCGCCTCGGTAGGCACCGACGATGTGCACCATGTGGTGTTCGGCCATGTGGTGAACACCGAGCCGCGCGACATGTACCTCGCCCGCGTGGCAACCATCGAGGGCGGACTGTCCAAGGACACGCCGGCCCTCACGCTCAACCGTCTGTGCGGCTCAGGCCTGCAGGCGATCGTGAGCGCGGCACAAACCATCATGCTCG
>RFXC01000172.1 GCA_009921765.1 Betaproteobacteria bacterium
CGCGGGATGCGCGTGGCGCGCGAGTCTTGCGTTGACGGCTGGTTGCCATGAAACCTCCTTGCTCGCCTGCCCTATGCATCGCATGCACCCGGCCAGGATGTTACGAAACTCGCTGCGCCAGGGGGTTGGGGCAGCCCATTCGGGTTCTTGCTCAAGCAGTTCTTCTGCTGCTGCTGTGTACTCACCAGGCAAATACAAGTACGCGAGCACGTTCGATTTGACCACGATCACGATCATGGTCGGTCCTTGCGCTTTGCTGCGTCAATGTCACGTGCGCATCTGGCTCGGGTATCGGCACAAAATTCTCCGGCGGCTTGCGGCGCATCAAACGGGGGTGCTTTCTCGACTGCTCGTCTAGAAACCGCTTTCGCGGATCCAAACCGCTGCAGCATGCCGCCAGTAGCGCGAGATCAGGCTTTCGGCTCGGGCGTCGATTCTGACGCGCCCGGTCTGTTGAAGGCGGGGTGCAGGTATGTCGTCGACGGCCTCGAGTTCGACCTGATACCACGCACCTTCCGGGCGAAGCACCTGCTGCACCTTCCGACTGGGAACGGGGCCACCGTATTCTGATGACAGTTCGGGCCAGGGCAGCGTCTGGATCGCCGTGTAATCGATCCGCGCCAGCCGCACTGCCCGAGGCTTGTCGGAACCCAGGTCGGACATCCAGGTGGCCTGCGCGCCCGATTCGAGCCGATGCAGATCCGCGGCCGGCACAAGGGCCATCAATCGGAGTCCGTGCTCTGAACGCACCGTGGCCAGGGGGGCGTGCTGGGCCACCCACTGTCCGCGTTGCAGCGGCTCGATCTGGCTGATCATGCCGCCAATGGGTGCCGCGATCTGCAGCCTCGTCTGGCGGTCGACAAGAGCCGCCAGGCGGGCCCGCAACTCGTCGCGTTGCTGGGTCAGCACCAGAGCGTCCTGTCTGTCCCGGAGCGAGCCGACCTGCCGCTGGATTTTTTCCTCGACGAGGCTCATCTCCCGCCTGGTTTGCGCGATGCCGTGCTCAATTTCGGGTTGCTCGATCCGGACCAGTACCCGGCCGGGCTCAACCTGATCGCGATGGCTCGCATGCACGCTGACCACACGGCCCGCTTCGGGGGAGTGGACCACTCGAAAGTCTCCGGCAAGCAGCACCGCCGGAAGCGAAAGCGAAGCGTGCCAGGGGGTCATGGCGGCCAGCAGCAGTCCGGCCAACGCGAGCGTGGTCAGTGAAGTGTGCAGGTTGAGTCTGATTTTTTTCCTCCGCATCCACCATTGCATGACTTCGTTCCTGAGGGGCATCAGGATGAACCAGGCGATCTCCACCACAAACAGGATGATGCCCAGCACCTTGAAGCTGAAGTGGTAGATCAGCAGGGCGATGCCCACAAAAATGACTGCGCGATACGCCCAGGTGACGTAGGCGTAGGCGATGAACACGCGCCGGCGCCAGGTCGGGAGAATTTCCGGCACCGGTTCTCCAAACCCGAACAACATCTCACGCAGGTTCCAGCGCGCCAGCGCGAACGAACGGGGCTGCAGATTCTCGGCGCGCATCAGATCCGAGAGTGCGAAATAGCCGTCAAACCGGAGGAACGGGCTGATGTTGACCAGGAGCGAACTGACCCAGCTGGTGGTTGCCACGAAAAACGCCGCGCTTCGCAAAGGCCCGTCGGGCAGGAAACACCAGGCGAAGGTGGCGAGCATCGCCAGATGCAATTCGGTGCTGACGCCCGCAAGCACAATTTGCAGCCGGTCGCGGCTCGATCGCAAGCGCCAAGAGTCGGTGGTGTCGGTGTAGAGCACCGGAAACATCACCAGCATCGCCACGCCAATGGCACCGACGCGGCAGCCATGCCGCTTGGCGACGTAGGCGTGACCGAGCTCATGCGCCGACATCACGAGTGCAAGCGTCAGCGTGTAAAGCACCAGGCCTTCAAGCGACCAGAAATGAAGAAAGGTTGCAGCGAAGGATTCCCATTGCTGGATCACCATGAGGATTCCCAGCAGTCCCAGCAGTCGGATCCCGCCCAGCGTCCACCGGTTGACCAGCCTGGACACCCAGGGCCAGGTGCGTTCCAGGAACGCATCGGGGCGTATCAGCGGAATCTTGAAGAAAAGATAGTGGTGCAGCAGCCACGTGAGCCAGTGCTGCCGGCTTCGCGCATGGTCGGCGAGCAGCCGCTTGATCCCGTTGACCTCACCAACCTGTATCAGCTGATTGAACACGAGGAATTGCAGAAGATGCCTCAGGTCAGCCTCGTCGAGGTTGATGCGCTGTGACGAGCAGACCGATAGAAATTCCTCCGCGCGCAGCCCTGCCTTCCATTGGCCGAGGGCCTGGAACGCATCCAGCCCCAGGCGGAAATACCGGTTTCGGCTCACGTCGTGAATCAGCCAGGTGGGCGAGCCGTCTTCGGCCGCGCCACCGGGAATCAAGGCAAGATCGGCGCGCAGCTCGGGCAGGACCATGGCAGGGGCCGACATCACCAGCCCACCCACTGGCGAGCTACGGTGATGGGGCGTCGGAACAGGTAGTAGAAGACCGTGGTCTGATCGCCGTAGATTCTGGCGGTACCGCGCAAGCCGATTCTCGGGATGCTCGGTGTGGCATCCAGTTGCGCCGTCACCTTGTAGGCAGGCCATTCACCGGCCAGCGTCGATTCATAGACCACATACCGGACGGTGCCGCGCAGGCTGTTCAGCGGGTCGGTATCGAGGAACAGCCGAACCTCGTTGCCGGGCTCGAGCGCGACCGCATCCTTGACCGGAACCAGGATGGTTACCTCAATACGAGCCGGGTCGGCAATGCTCAGAATGCGCTCGCCGACCCGCACCGGCCGCCCCCTCCAGAGCTGAGGGTCGTCCACAACCACCACGCCGGAACGTTCGGCCCGCATTTGGGTTTTCGACAAGCGCGTCTGGGCCAGTTGCAGCTCGCGCAGTCGCAGATCCACCTGCGCCTGCAACAGGGCGAGGTCGGCCTTGCGCGCGGGATCGAGAAACGATGCCTGCTGCGACCGTCGCAGCTCGGCCTGGGACACTTCGAGCGCCTTGGCGGCCACGTCCTGAACGCCCTTCAGATCGCCCGACTCGAGCTCGGCCAGCAGTGCGTCGGGCTGTACCGGTTGATTGGGCACCACATGCAACTGGCGAACGACGCCATCAATGGGAGCGGCCACCACGAAGGCGTCCCGGGCAACGATCTCTGCGGGTGCAACGACGCTCAGCCGGATGGGAATGATCGAGATACCCGCCACCACTGCGATGGTCAGCGTCGACAGCAGGGCGGGTCGCCAGGCCGATCGCCACGCGAGAGTCTGTCGATGGTGGCGGTCGAGCGCATGGCCGTAGATCGTGGCGAGGTGGGTGAGCAGCGCGAGTTCCTGGGGCGTCCAGGATGTTTCGCGGCTGAGCAGCAGGGCGCCGCGCCGCTGCTGACCGCGGGCAAACAGCGGTATCCAGAGCAGGCAGGCTGACGCAAATTCGGCCCAGTCGCGCCGCAGGGTCGGCGTCAGTTGATCGGGCTCGATCACTCGCAAACCGCTATCCGCGTTGGTGGCGATCAGGTGGGCCGCCAGGCGCTCGGCCCAGGCCACGTAGGGCGATGCGCGATCAACGTCGCTCACGTTCGATACGCAGCTCACCCGAAGCCGCTTGTTGCCCGCGTCGGAAAAGAGGATGGACTGGACGAAGGGGGACAGGGTTCGCGTGGCGTTGGCGATGACGTAGCGTGTCTCGACCAGGGTTTCGGCGTCGAGCACCAGTTTTTCGAGCTGGAGCAAGGCAGCGAACATCTGCAGCGGATCGCGGCTGCCTGGCGCGGTGCTCATCTGGGCCGGCTCACCGCAACTGTGCGTCGCCCGTCATGCCGGGGAGCAGTTTCGGGTCGGCGGCGATTCTTGCTCGAACATTGATGGTCTGGCTCACCGCATCGACCTGACTGCCGACAGCCACGATCTGCGCCGAGTGACGGCTGCCGGTTTCGTCGATGCGAAGGTCAAACATCTGGCCAGGTTTAATGGAACGGATCCATTGGGCAGGGACAACGGCCATGACCTCCATCGCTTCGGTGGAGACGATGGACAGCACTTCCTGATGCAGTTTCGCGACTTCAAGCTCCTGTGCCTTTCGGGTGACGACGCGACCGGACCATGGCGCATTGATCACGCAGCGGTCGGTATTGATTCGCGCCATGCGCAATTCCGCCTGGGCGCGTTGCAGGGACACCTCTGACAGGATGACCTCCAGGGCGCCGATCGATCGTGTGGCTGCCAGCTGTCGGTCATTGTCGAGCTTGGCTTGCGCAGCTTTGAGTTCCGCCTCGACCTTGTCGCGCTGGGCCTCGAAGATGTCGCAGTCGAACGCGACCAGCACGTCGCCCTTCCTGAAGGCGTCCCCGTCACGGAAAGGCATGCGCGTGATTCGTGCTGCGATTTCGGCCGAAAGCGTGGCTTGCATCAGGGACTGTACGACCACCCGGACGGTGGGCTTGTCTGGAGTGCCCGACTGGGCAAGGCTGCACGTCGCGGTGCCACACAGCGCCAGCGCAAGCACGGCCACGGCGGCCCGGCCAGCGAGAGCCCTTGCCGTAACGTTCACTTCCTGGCCCCGGTCACCGCGATCTGCAGCCGTGCAACGGTGCTGCCGCCCACTTCGTCGCTCACCTGTATGGGGACAAAGAGATTCTTTGTCTCCCCGGCTGCAAGCGACTGGTAACCGGGATGCGCCGGATCAAAGCGCCAGCGACCGTCGGCCTGCAGCGTGAATCCGTCGATCTGGCGCTGGCCCAGTACCGAGAAGGTGAGGCGCGCATCCTCGTCGACATCGCGCGCATCGATGCGGCCTTCTGCGATCTTGGCTGTGTTGTCGAGGCGAACCTCGCCGGGCGCCGACACCTCTGGTGGATTGTTGACGCCGGTTAGCTCCAGCGTTAACGCGATCTGACCCACGCCACCGTGCGGATCGGTTGCGACGAACTGCATGGTGACCCGGCGCCTGGCGCCCTGTTTGAGAGTACGCCATGCAGGATCGTCCGGATTGAAACGCCAACGGCCATCTGGCTCGATGCTGAACCCGGGCGCCATCGTTTGCCCGGAAGCGAGCGCAAATTTGAGTGGGTCTCCGTCAGGATCGACCGCGTCGAGCCTGCCGGAAATCGGCTTGCCCCCCTCGGTGGCGGTCACGGTCTGCAGCGCACCGCCTTGAGGCGCGTCGTTCACGTCGACGAGCTTGAGCTCGAACCGGTCGGAAACCTGTGCGCCGGCTGCGTCGACCGCCTTCACCTCGATAGCGTAGGACTCACGGCCGGCCGGGGGGTTGCCGCGGAAGGTTTGCGTCACGGGATCGAACTTGAGCCAGTCGGGCAGCGCCGCGCCGCCGGTTTGTCTGGCTTCGATCTTCAGCGTGCCTGCAAGGCTGAAGGAGTCTGAAGCGATTGCAAGCGATTTTTCGCCTGGGCCGCTCCACGGCCGGGCTTGCGATGAAATCGGTTTCAGCACCACTCCGACCTCGCCCTCATCCCAGGCCTTCAGCTTGTTGCGCATGGCGGCTGAGACGGAGCCCACATCGACCTGTGCGGGCAGGTTCGGAAGCGGGTCGAGCCCAGCGGTGACGAACACGCGTCCGTAGCTGTTTTGCAGTTCGGCGTAGGCAACGTCGCGCCGCAGGTCGGCAAGCAACTCGGCCATCTCCTCCCGAATCAGGTCGAGTTCGCCGCTTCGCTCGGCCGTTCTCAAGCGCGCGGCCTGGTCACGGATCTTGCGGACCACCTGCAGATAGTCGGCCGAGCTTTCAAACTGTTCGATGGTGATGTCGAGCGAAACGCGTGACAGGTGTACCTGTCCGAGCACGGCTGCGGTCAGCGCCAGGCGACGCTCCTGCGCGAGCTGCGCCTGCGCGTCGGTCAGCTCCCGGACCACGGGCGCCTTGAATACGTTGAACAGGTTCATGCCGAGCGATGTCCCGGCGCCGGTCCAGTTGTTGTAGAGCAAAAAGTTGTTCGTATCGCGATAGGTCCCGCCGTAGAGGCTGAGGCCGGGCAGCAGGCTCATCAGGGCGCTGCGACCCTCGCTCTCGGTGACGCGTCCCTGGTATCGCAGTTCCATCAGTTCCGGGCGCAGCGCCAGCGCCGAGCGCTCCAGCGTGGCGATATCGGCTTGCAGACGCGGAATCTTGTAGTCGGCGTCGCCCAATTCAAGCAGTTCGAACGGGATCGAGGGCGGCAGGCCCATCAGGGTGGCGAGCGTCGTTCGGGAATCGAGCAGATCCTTGTGCAGCGCCTCGAGCGAGCGCCTGATGTCGAGCAGATCGCGCTGGTAGGTCAGTGCATCGAGCGGATTCTTGAGTCGCAGGGATTCGACCCTGCGCGAGTCCTCGAGCGCCTGTTGCACCCGGGTGCGCAATTCGGCAGTTTTCTTGAGAAGCTTCTGTGCGGAGACCGCCCGCCAGTAGGCCGATCGCACATCCTGGATCAGGTTGTGGACTGCCTTGCGCTCGCGCTCCTTGGCGATCAGCAAGCGGTCGGCAGATTGTTCGCTGCGCAGGTACGACAACCCGAAGTCCAGCACGCTCCAGCTCAGCAACAGGCTCTGGCTCTGGCTCTGCCGGTCGGCCGACACGGAATACGTGGGGCGATTGAGGTCGCGGACAATCTGGCCATTCTCGAAGACGCCGCTGCTTGAGGCGGCGAGCCGGTCGCGCTGCATGTAGCCGGCGTTGATTGCCAACTGCGGCAGCATGTCGTAGCGCGACACCGCGAGCTGGTGGGAGGCCATTGCAGACTCCATCATCTGCACCCGACGCTCGCGGTTGTGCAGCAGCGCGCGGGCCATGGCTTCTTCCAGCGTGACCCTTCCCTGTGGCGCCTGGGTGGACAGTGTCAGCGCCTGGCGATCGAGTTGCGCGCCGCTGAGCGCCTGACCCGGATCGATCGGGCGGGGGGCAATGGCGCAGCCCGCGAGGACCAGAACGGTCGCAGCCGTCGTCAGGTGCAGGGGTGCGCGCCGGGCGCGCGGCGCAGAGTCTGAGCGCTGGGATGGGGTCATGGGAGTGCCGGTGTGTTTCGTTATTCGATTCGGGTTTCGCCAAACGCAGCCATCAGGTGCTGCCCATAGCCGCCCCACTGGTGTTGCTGCCAATCAACCTGCTGCATGAAGCCCGGACGCGCCTGAACAACGGGTGCGCCAGGGGGCAAGGCATCACTGCGCGGTGCAGCGGAACCACTCAGATCGATCTTGATCTCGAGGGTGCGTGCAGTTCCCGACGGGTCTTGCGCGAGCAACCGGATGTCGATGGCCTGTGCGTTGGGCGGCGGGTCGGCGGAGATGCGGCCCGAGGCGGCGTCGATGCGGATCCATGCCGGCAACGGGCTGCCATCGGCCAGTGTGGCGCGGTATTGCACGGCGTCGCTTCTGCGGAAGTCGGCTACCTCGACCTGGATCGCACCACGTTGCTGAACCACTTCGACGATCATGATGCCGGTTGCGGTTTCGCCACCGCTTGGTGCCTGCTGCTGAAGGCGAACCTGGCCGTTGCTGCTCACGGAGACGTCGACCCGCTCGACGGTGCGGGATGCGGAGGGTTCGGCGTTCGGTCCGGTCGGCGCGGTGCTTGTTACCCGGAGTTGGCCATCGGCTGCCACGTTGGCCTGCGCGCGTCCGCCCGCCTCGGTCTGGGGAGCACCTGAGGGCGCGCTCCTGCCCGAGGAGGCATCGGCACCGCTCGCTGAACTGGGCGCGCTTGAACCACTGCCGGTCAAGGTGGTCACGGCACCGGATCCGCCCGCTGCAGCGGCTGGCGTGGGACCCGAGGCGGAACCGCTCGCTGAAGCGCTCGCGCTGCCCGCATCCGGGCCGCTGGTCGGTGTCGACGAGGCTGCACCGGTTGGGGCGGCGGACGGGCTCACCGTGGACGGGCTCACGGCAGACGGGCTCACGGCAGACGGGCTCACGGCAGACGGGCTCACGGCAGACGGGCTCACCGTGGACGGGCTCACGCCGGATGGCGCGCTCGACCCGACGCCGCCGGGGATTGCTCCGCCTTGCCCAGGCACGCCCCCCTGGGCAGCGGTTGGCCCGGGTTGCGTGACACTGGCTTCGCTGCCGCCGGGACGCGATGCCGCCACGGATTGGGGCACCGGGATGGTCCCGCTCAGTCCAGCGACCGTGCCGCCCGCCGACGAAGCAACGCCAGCTGCGTTCGAGTTGCCCGATGCCAGCGCTTGCGTGCCACCCGCGCCAATTCCGGGTCCGAGGCCAGTTGCAGTGACCGACGGAGCGGTTGACAGCATGGGCGCGGGGGCAGGCTCGACCCGCGCAGGCGCAGTGATACGTACGCTCCAGCCGACCTCGACCCAGGCGCCTTGTGCGTCGGTGCAGCGGATGATCGCGACATAATCACCAGGTCGCGTGGCTGCGCCAGATATCACGCCACTTGTTGCGTCGATCACCAGCCCCGGAGGCAGTTGTCCCGAGAACGTGGGCGGGCCCGCCTCAAAGTCGATATCGGAAAAAAGTTGTGCGCTGGCTACCGACAGCCGCTCGCCCTGGAGAAATGACGCCTGCGGCAGCGTGCCGTTGATGGTGGGGGTGTCATTACTCCCCCTCACGGTGATCTGGATGGTTTCGCGAACCGAAGCGCCGCGATCGTCGGTGATCCTGACCACGAAGCGCTCTGTGACGGATTGACCTTCGCGAAGGGCTTGAGCGGGGGCAAGTGCATTGTCGATCGTGTAGCGCCAGACGCCCGTATCGCGATCGATCGTCATCCTGCCGAACTGCCCGCTCCCCATGTCTTCGCGTTCGTACACCAGGACTGCGCCCTGGTCTCGGTCGGCAGCGCGAATCCGCCCGATGACCGACGGCGTACCGGCCGTTGGACTGTTGTCGTCGGCGTTACCCGCTTCGGTCACCCATCCGCTTGCATCGGCTGGCGAACTTGCTACGGTGGGCACATCGTTCGAGCCCACCACTGTCACGAAAATGAGTTCAGCATCTGACAGCGCGCTGGGTGCGCTGTCGGTTGCCACGACCGAATAGGCGAGCGTGAGCGTTTCACCGTCGGCCAGATGATCGAGCGCGTGTTCGCCAGAATTGAAAGTCCAGCGCAATGTTCCTGCGCTCGATGGATTGGTACCCGAGGATGCGGAATCGACGGCGAGCCACGACATCAACACGCTTTCAGCCAGGCCACCGCGATCGCCGGTAACGCTGACCGACTGGACGCGCGCACTCACGGTGTCGGCGCCATCGCGGTCGGTGACAGCGAGACTGCCGGACGACGAAAGCCCCGCGTTGGTTTCGGTCAGCCGTGCCGTGGCAACATGACCAGTGCCGATGCGAATGACGGGCGAATCGTTCGTGCCCGCGATGGTCACGACGACCGTCTGATCATCGGAGGCGGGCGAGCCGCTGGAGTCGGTGACGAGCAGGGTGTAGGTGAGGGTGAGCGACTGGCCGG
>RFXC01000173.1 GCA_009921765.1 Betaproteobacteria bacterium
GGTGTATCTGAAGCACCCCCGAGTGCGACACCATGATGCCGTAGGGGAGGAACTTGGCCACATAGGCGAGAAGCAGAATCCAGATTGACCCGTAGAGTGGCGTCTGAAGATAGGTCCAGAGCAGACCGATTCCGAACACCAACCCAGGGACCGCGACCGGCAGGACGCCGATAAAGGCGAGTGATCGGGTTGCCGGACCTGGCGCACGGATTTCCGCGTAGCTGATGGCCAGTCCGGCAAGCAGGCATAGGGCGCCTGCCATTAGACCAAGCATGATGGTGTTGACGACGGCGGTCCGAACATTTTCGATTCGGAGTACGTCGCGATACTGATCAAGCGTGAGCACCTCTGGCGAGATCACGCCCGAACTGAACTTCATGAATGAGGAAACGAGCAGGGCACCGAAAGGAAGGATGTCGGCGCACAGAACATAGAAACCAATTAGCGCCAATGCAATGATGGTGCCGCTTCGCCCGAGTCGAAGCGGGCTGCCGCGGAAGCCCTTTCCCGACACGGTCACATAGCGCTCAGACACCCGACTGACCCGACGTTGCATCCAGACGCCCGCAATGGTGACCAGCAGTAGGATCGTTCCCGACGCAGCGGCATGCGCGCGATGCACGGGGAATTGGGTGGAGTCCAGATAGATCTTCCAAGGCATGGTGGTGAAGCCAGCCGTGGTTCCGATGATGCCGGGGATGGTGTAGAGCTCGGCCGAGAGAATGAAAATAAGCAGGCCCGCCGCAAACACCGCTGGCGCCGATACCGGTAGTGTGATTCGGGCGAGCGTCTGCCAGGCCGTGGCACCGGACACCCGTTAAGCAAACGGCGCGAAGAACAGCGTCATGACCCACACCACACCGCCGTAGGTCCAGATGTTGGCGAGCGCGGGCGGCTCATTGATCAACGTGCCCGCCACTGCGCGCCACGCAACATTCAGAAAGCCGGTTTTCTCCGATCCCAGCGCGATCCAGGCGATCAGGCCTGTGAACGGCGACAGGAAGAGCGGCATGATGATGAGTGTCTCGAGCGTGCCCTTGAAGGGAATGTCGGTTCGGCATACCAGCATGGCCATCAGAACGCCTACCACCAGCGAAAACGCCGTCACGATCACCGCCAGCCGGATGGCCTCCCAAAGGGTTTCGAGGTATTCCCACGAGGTGTAGACGTTGATGATGGCCTGCAGGCTGCGCTCGCTCGACAGACCGATCTTGGTCTCCTTATAAAAGGCGGCGTCGAAGGTGTAGATGAGCGGCACCACCACGATCAGCGCAACTGCAATCGCCAGCGCCGCCCAAGCGGCGATGGCAAGCGGTGATCGTGCGGTGGTGCTGGCAGCCATGGGGGCTCAGGTGGAAGCGGGCTGCGTCTAGCGACCGTGCTCGCGCAGGGTCTTCGCCCAGAGATCGAGATCTTTGGAGAAGTCTCGCTCCCAGCGCTTGACATCAACCGGGTAGACCTCCTTGATGGGTTCGTACCAGCTTTCCTTCACCACCGAGCGTTTATCCTCGATGCCGCTCAGCGTTGTGCGCGAGCCGTACTTGACCTGCAGCACTTCGGCACCCTCCACGCTCATCGACCAGTTCTGAAACAGCCGTGCGGCGTTCGGGCGCGGTGCGTAGCGCGACACCGCCTGCCAGGAGTTGCCGAACTCGGGGGTGGGTGACGGCCGAACCCAGCGGATCGGTGCGCCGCGCTGGACGTGTGTGACGCCAATGCCTTCCCAGGTCCAGAAGGTGAAGTCGTGCTCGCCGGCAATCACCCGGTCAAGGCCCACCAGGACCTCGCCGTAGACAGCGGGCTTTTGCTCGGCCACCTTTTTCAGAAAGTCGGGACCGAATTCCTTGGAGAGCTTGGGGTCGAGAAACATGTGCAGGCTGGCATAGCATGCGCCACACTTCATGGTGCTGACTGCAAAGCGCCCCTTGAATCGAGGATCGAGCACGCCCTTCCAGCTGGAGGCGAGAATCTTCACCTCTTCCGGCGACACCTTGTTGACGTTATAGATAATTGCATTGTCGGTGGTGTAGTTGGCATAGGCATGCTGCTTCATCCGGAACATCTCGGGAATGCGGTCATGCAGCGGCACCTTCCATTCTGCGACGTGTCCCTGTTCGATCAGGTCCATCATGCTGGGGTAGTCGCTGATGTGGAGGACATCCACCGAGTGGCGCTTCGCCTGGACTTCTTGCAGGAAGCGCTGGTACTGCGCAACGCCCACAATGCGCAGGACCTCAACTTTCACCCCGGGGTACTTCTTTTCGAACTCTGCGGCCACCGCCTTCATGGCCTCGAGTGGCGCGCTTTCGTACCAGACCAGCTTGCCTTCGGCTTTGGCCGCTTCATAAAGCTTCGCCTCATCCTGGGGAAAAGTCTGGGCGTGTGCGCCGGTGAGCGCGCTGGCCATCGCCAAGGCGGCGGCGAACAACTTCAATCGCATAACAGTCTCCCTTGAATCGGTTTTATAGGTTGTTGACTGCGGGACACAGGACCCAGCCGGTTGCATTGTCCTGCCAAACTTCTGAGGGCACTCCTGAGGCGCTTGCCTTACCCACCAAACGCTGTCTCCGCCAGACCGCGCACGCCGGCGTCGACCGCGAACAGCCCGCCCGTGAGCGGCTCGCGCTGCAAGTGTTGCTCGTTGAGCGTCAGCGTTGAAGTGGTGATGAACATGGTGCCCATGTTGGGACCGCCGAAGCACACGCTGGTTGGGCGCTCGCAAGGAACCTCAATCGTGCGGTCTATCTGTCCGTCAGGGGTGAAACGAACGATTCGACGTCCGTGCACTTCAGCGACCCACACGCCCCCTTCTGCGTCGACGGTGGCACCGTCGGGTCGGCCTTTGAAATTGCCCCAGTCGATCAGGCGGCTGCGCGGTCCTGCCGCGCCAGAGACGGGATCGATCGTGTAGCGCCAGGTCACCTGTTGCCGCGAATCATTGAAATAGAGCGAGCTGCCGTCGGGGCTGAAGCAGGGGCCGTTTGAAATGATGAAGCCATGGTCAATGTCGTGAAGGCTCAGGTCGGCGTCTAGTCGGTACAGGTTCCCGATCGGATTCTTCACATTTCGATCCATGGTGCCAACCCAGAACCGACCCTGCCGGTCGCATTTGCCATCGTTGAAGCGCGACTCGCCCAAGGCGAGACCCGCCGGAGAGAAGGGGCGGGGCGGCGCTCCAGGTTCATCCATGAAAGCGAGGCTGTTGCGGTAGGCGACCAGCAAGCCACCCTTGGCGCGCAGTACGAAGGAACCAACCGGTTTGCCAACATTCCATTGATCATGGCGGCCGCTGGGCAACTCCAGTCGGTGCAGGAGCGTTCGGGCGACGTCGATCCAATAGAGCGATGATTCGGCGGCGTGCCAGACTGGGGATTCACCCAGAACATCCTTGCAGTCGACCAGACACTCGGCCGTTCGAATCATCACGCTCACCCCTTACCGGAACTTGAGACACAGGCGCCCGGAGTATTTGGGGTGGGGGGCGCAGTGTCAAATCCGTTTGACTGAATTTGGCACCGCTTTTGTGCTGCAAGGTCTTTGGTTGCAGTTGCCTGCGGGCCCCCACACAATACCGGCCTACCAACGGGATCCTTACTCACGGCATTGAAAGGAGATTCTCATGCCTGTTCAGCCCCTACGTCGATCTGCGCTCGCCCGGCTGGCCGCAGTGGGCCTTGGTCTGGGCGTATCAATGGGCAGCGCCCTGGCGCAGTCGACATGGCCTGATCGCGCGGTCAGGCTGGTGGTCACGGTGGGCGCGGGCGGTGCCGCCGACACGCTGTCACGCAATCTCTCAAACGGCTTTGCCGGTTTCGCAAACGGCCAGCCACTGGTGGTTGAGAACCGACCTGGAGCGGGGGGCACGATCGCAGCGGGTCTGGTTGCGCGCGAGAAGCCCGATGGTTACACCCTGTTTCTGGCCGAGGTAGGCCCCAATGCGGTGTCGCACACTCTTGCCAAGCTGCCCTATGATCCGCACACGGCCTTCACGCCCATCGTGCACGTGGCCAACTTGCCAGCCGTCATTCTGGTGCGGGCCACGCTTCCCTACAAGACGCTGGACGAGTTCATCGCGGCGGCGAAACAGCAGCCCGGGAAATTCAACTTTGCGTCGGCAGGGCTGGGTAACTGGACTCACTTGTACATGGCTTACTTCAACAGCCGCGCCGGCATCGATCAGGTCAACATCGTTTACAAGTCGGGCGCGGAGATGCTGACCGCCTTGCTTCGCGGCGATGCTGACACCGCAGTCATTACGGTATCGACGTCGCTCGCTCAGGTTCGTGAGGGCAAGGTGCGGCCGCTCGCGGGCGCCGCTGAACGTCCGATGCGGCAGTTGCCCGATGTTCCGGCCGCGGCGCGGTCGTTGCCTGGCTTTGATGTGAGCGTCTGGCACGGCATCGTCGGTCCAGCCGGAATGGATCCGGCGCTCGTATCGCGAATCAACGCGGTCTTCAACCAGGTGCTGCAATCGCCGCAGGTGCGCACGGCCATCACCGAGACCCAGTCCGCCGACATCATTGGCGGAACGCCGCAGCAGTTCGACGCCTTCATCAAGGAAGAACTGAAGCGCTGGCCGGATGTCGTTCGCGCCGCCGGCATCAAGTCAGAGTGATCACCATGGATATCCCTGTTCATTTCGAGTCTGCCGGCCTCAAGCTCGCCGGTATTCTTCATCGCCCAGACAACCTCGCGCCCGGTGAGCGCCGCGCGGCCCTTATCGTTTTGCACGGCTTTGGCAGCAACAAGAACGGTGGTATTTCACAGGCCGCCGGGCAGCTTTTTGCGTCGCTCGGTTACGTTGTGCTGCGCTTTGACATGCGCGGCTGTGGTCAGAGCGAAGGCGTGCGCGGACGGGTGATCTGCCTTGAGCAGGTGGAAGATACCCAGGCCGCGCTCAACTTCCTTTTAACCCGCGATGAAGTCGATCCCACCCGGATTGGCGTGATGGGTCACAGCTTTGGTGCTGCGGTGGCGATTTACGCCGCGGGTATTGATCCCCGTCTGGCTGTGTGCGTGTCCACCGGTGGCTGGGGCGATGGCGAGAAGAAATTCCGTCGCCAGCACGAGGGCGCCGCCTGGACGAAATTTACCGACATGATGTCCGAGGGGCGCCGACGCCTCGCGCTCGGCGAATCAATGATGGTGCCGCGCTACGACATCGTTCCGATTCAGCCGGGCCTGCGCAATCAGCTCGCTCCGGGTTCCATCACCGAGTTTCCCTATGAGGTGGTGGAAAGCATGTACAACTTTCGCGCCAATGACGTGGTGGGCCGAATCGCGCCGCGGCCGCTGCTCCTGCTGCATCCGTCCAATGACACAGTAACGCCCACTGAACAATCAGTCGATCTGTTCGCGCATGCTGGACAGCCCACCGATCTGCATCTGTTTGCGAATACCGACCACTTCATCCTAGGCGAGGGCAATGCCATGGTCACGGATTTGGTGGCGGCCTGGCTTCGCAAGCATCTGCCCGTTCACGCTTAGACGTTTTTTATTCGGGAGACCTTCCTCATGTCGAACCGACGCTTGCTATCTGGCTTTCTGGTTGGCGCAGGACTTGTCTTGTCCTGCGGTATGGCAGCGGCGCAGTCTGCAACCGGTCCTTTTCCGAATCGTCCCATCCGGATCATCGTGCCCTTCGTTCCCGGCGGCACCATCGACGTGGTGACGCGGCTTCTGGCGCGCAATCTTCAGGAGAGCCTCAAGCAGCCCGTGGTGGTTGACAACCGCGCCGGGGCCGGCGGGGTGGTGGGCGTAGATCATGTGGCGAAGAGCCGGCCCGATGGCTACACCCTGGTGCTCAATGCCGCTACGCCCATGGTGACAGTCGTGAGTCTGAGCAGTGCCCCCTATGACATCTTCCGTGACCTGACTGCGGTGGCACGGGTCACCACCTTCGACTATGTGCTGGCGGTCAATGCCAAGTCGAGCATCCAGTCAATGCAGGATCTGGTGCAGCTGGCGCGCAAAGACCCCGGCAAACTGAACTATGCCAGCGCGGGCATGGGTTCCGGCCAGCATATGTATGTCGAGCTCCTGCGGTCAGCCGCTGGCATCCAGATCCAGCACATCCCCTACAAGGGTAATGCGCCCGCGATGCAGGCGCTTCTGTCGGGCGAGGTTGATCTGCTATTCGACACCACACTGGGCATGCTTCCCATGGTGCAGGCGGGGCGGCTGCGCCCGCTGCTGACCAGCAGCCCCGCACCGCTTGCCAGCCTGCCGGCGGTACCGACCATGGACAGCCTGTTCCCCGGGTCGGGCGCACAGGGCTGGCATGGGGTGTTTGCGCCTGCGGGAACGCCGCGTGAGGTGATCGTTCAGCTCTCGGAAGCGATCAATGCCGCGGTGACCTCGCCCGATATGGCTTCCCGCCTCCGTGAGCTGGGCCTTGAGCCCTCCGCCCTAGGTGCCGACCCCTTCGCAACGCTAGTCCGGCGCGATTATGAGCGCTGGGGGAAAATCATCCGGGAAAACAACATCAAGGCTGACTGAGCCCCCCGCTGGAAACTGCCCCCATGTTGAACTCTCAAGACTGCGACCTTCTGGTCACCGATATCGACTGGCTGATCAGCGTGGATCGCGAGCGCCGGGTGATTCGCGATGCGGCGCTCGCCGTTCAGGGGGGCCGGTTTGTCGCGGTAGGCAAATCTGACGCGCTTCGTGCACAGTGGCAGCCTCGCGCTGCGGTCAGCGCAAGAGGGTGCGTGGTCACGCCCGGGCTGATCGACAACCATCTGCATGCGTCGTTTCAGCTGTCGCGGGGTCTCGCAGATGAAGCGAACGCGCAGCAGTTTCTGTTCGAGCACATGTATCCGTATGAGGCGGCGAACACGCGCGAAGACGTTGAAGTCAGCTCGGCGTTCGCTGCCCTGGAGCTGCTGCGGCATGGGGTGACCTGCTTTACCGATCCCGGCAACTATCACCCCGACGCCACGATCGCCAGCGTGATGTCAACCGGCATGCGGCTCGTGGCTGCATGTTCCTGCTTCGACAAGACCCGTTCGGTGATGGGGCTGTTGCCCGCCAGCATGATCGAATCCACCGAGGCCTGTCTGGAGAAAACCGAAGCCCTGTTCGAGCGCTATCTTGGGCGTCACCATGGCCGCCTCACGCTGTCTGCGTCGTTTCGCGGCATGAACAACGCGAGCGATGAACTCATCACCGGGTTGAAAGATCTCGCCAACAAGCATCAGGTCAAGCTCCAGACGCATGCCTGCTTCAGTTACCAGACGCATGACGCGAGCCTGGCTGCATCGGGCAAGGCCGAGATCGAGCGCCTGGAGGCCCTAGGCGTGCTCGACGAGAACATGATTTTGGTTCACTCGGGATGGCTGGAGCCGCAGGAGCTCGCGCTACTGGTCAAGCGCAAACCCACGCTGGTCTGCAGTCCCTCCTCGTCGCTCCACAACGGCTACGGCTACATGTCGGTGGGCAAGCATCCGGAACTGATGGCGATGGGTGTCAATGTCAGCCTGGGGTCCGACCATGCAAGCTCGGGTGTGGTCGACATGACGCAGGAAATGCGGATGGCCGCCTGCCTGTACAAGGAGGTGCGGATGAATCCGCGCGTGATGCCGCCAGAACTTGCCGTGGAGATGGCGACCATCAACGGCGCGCGCGGGGTGGGCCTGGAAAACCGTATTGGCTCGATTGAAGTGGGCAAGGAAGCCGACTTCGTGTTGTTTGACGCCATGCAGCCCGAGTGGCAGCCGCTTTACAACCCAGTTTCGAATCTGGTCTACAGCGCAACGGGGAGCAGCGTTCGTGATGTGTTCGTCGCGGGCGAGCAGGTGCTGAAAGACGGCCGCCTTACCCGTGTGGACCATGACGCACTCATGCGGCAGGTGGGTGACGCCTCGCGGCGTATCGCCTCGCGGCTCGACATGAAAAAACTCCTGAAAGGGCTGTGGCCGGTCAGCTGAGCCCCACACTGCCGTCCTTTGCCCGACGCAGGACCTTGCCTGGCAGCGCGCCCGTGTGACGCGCCTCCTCAATCACCACCTCGCCGTTGACCAGAACCGTGGTCCGCTCGCCTGCTGGATAGCGGTGTGGCTGCTCATAGGTGGAGAGATCCAGGAACACCTCGGGCTCGAACAGCGTGATGTCCGCAGCCAGCCCGGGCCTCAGAAAGCCACGGTCGCGCAACCGCAACGCACGCGCGGTGGCGCCCGTCATCTTGAAGATGGCGTGCTGGAGCGTGGTGACGCGTTCGCGGTGAACATAGCGGCCCAGTACGCGAGGGAAGGTGCCGTAGAAGCGTGGATGCGGCATGCCCTGGCTCACGACGCCGTAGTCGGCCACACAATTGCCGTCGGAGCCCACCAGCGCGGCGTCTGACCGGATCAGTCTGCGAACGTCGTCTTCGGAAATCGAGGTGACCAGCACGCGCGTGGCCCCGCGGTCGGCGATCAGGAAGTCGCATAGCGCGTCTACAGGATCCAGCCCGCGTTCGGTTGCTAGCGAGGCGATGGTCTTGCCGGCGTGCTCGGGTTGCTGCGGGGTGATCGAAATTCGGACGGCGTCCCACGACTCGATACGCCCCCAGTTGTTGAGGCCGTCGCGTGCCACTTCCTCGCGAATTCGTGCCCGTGTCTCGGGAAGCTTTAAGCGTTCGAGCATGGCATCGACACCGCCCGCCTGTACCCACTGCGGGAGAATGTTCTTGAGAGGATTGCTGCCCGCTGTATAGGGATAGGCGTCGCAGTCGATATCGATGCCTTCGTTGCGCGCGGCCTGCATCCGTGCCAGGGCGGTCTGGGTCTGTCCCCAGTTGTCGAGGCCCGAGCATTTGAAGTGAACCACCTGCACATGAATTCGGCAGGCGCGCGCAATATCGATCGCTTCATCGAGCGCTGTCAGAACGGCGTTGGACTCATCGCGCAAATGGGTGAAGTAGGCCGCCTGGGCAAGCTCCAGTCGCCGCGCGAGCGCGAGGATCTCGTCTGGCTGCGCGTAGGACCCGGGCGATGTGAACAGCCCGCTCGACATGCCCAGCGCCCCGGCTGCAAGCCCCTCATCGAGCAGCGCGATCATGTCGTTGAGCTCGATTGCGGTGGGGGAGCGCTGGGCCATGCCCATCACCATGAGGCGGAGCGTGTTGTGACCCACCAGCATGCCCGCGTTCACCGAGGTGGGAGGAAAGCTGTCGAGATACTCGGCAAAACCCATTTCACGAAACGGCAGCCACGGTGCGCTCGGATTGAGGTAGTCCGCAAGCAACTGCACCTTTCCAGGCAGACAGGGTGCGACCGAAAATCCGCAGTGGCCGATGATTTCGGTGGTGACACCCTGGCGGAGCTTGCTCTCTGCGCGCGGGTTGATCGGGAGCGTGAAATAGGTGTTGTGCACCGAACGCTGTTTGCCAATCATTCCCGGCTCTGAATCCACCGGCT
>RFXC01000174.1 GCA_009921765.1 Betaproteobacteria bacterium
AAAAAATCGATCACAAACTCAAGTGACCGGTAGAGGCGGACCGACGAACCGAGGGCCAAACCCAGAGGGACGCACACACCCACTGCAATGACGAAGGCAAGCAGAGTTCGCCGAATGGTAATGAGCGTATCGCCAACCAGAGCCCCGCCGACAAACCCCTGCCAGATGGCAAGCCCGGACGCCTGCGGCGAAGGCAGAAGCACCGGATCAACCAGCTCGAGCGCTGCGATCAGCGCCCACAAAGCGATGAAACCCACCGCGCCCACGGCGGGCGTGAGCGCGGAGACGAAACGGGCACCTGACATTGCAATGGCCTGGGCGGGGGTTGTCGGGAGGACGGACGTGTGACGAATCAGAACGTCTTCAGCATCGGCCGGACATCAACCTTGGTCTTGACCAGACCATAGGCGGTTGCCTGATCCACCAGGTTCTGGAGATCCGCGATTTCAGAGGGCTTCAGGTCCTTCACCATGTTGTAGTAGGAGAGCGGCACGGTTGCCGAAATGCTGGGCGATACGTTCATGTGGCTCGCAAGCAGATCACGCGCCTTGGGATCGTTGTTGCCGTCATGGAGCGCTTTGGCCCAGGCACGCGCCAGACGCTCGGCCACCTGCGGCCGCTCTTTCAGGAACTTCACGCTCATCACGCCGCCGGCCAGCACAGCGCAGGCATCGTTGCGGCCCAGCATGTATTTGGCGATCAGACCCACCTCAAGACGGCGCGCGAGCCCCTGCGACACCATCATGCTGGTGATGGGCTCGAGCGTGTAACCGGCATCGAACTGCCCGCCCTTGATGGCGCCCATGTGAACGGCCATCTGCTGTTCCTGCATGGAGTAGTCTTTTTCATCGAGACCGACCGCCTTCAGAACCCCTTTGGCAACAAACAGGTTGCCGGGTCCGGGGGCGGAGAAAATACGCTTGCCTTTCAGTTCTTCAAGCTTGGTGATTTTGCTGTCAGGCGGCACCACGTAGGACTCGACCTGGTATTTCTCATTCTGGCAGTTGATCGAGAAATACTGCAGCGTATTCGGGCGGATGGCGTTGATGTTCACGCCTTCAACCGACAACAGGTTCGAGGCGGTATCGAGATCGCCCTTCACCAGCCCCTGAACGATCAGCGGATGGTTGGCAAGCGGAATACCCTCGACCTCAAGATTCTCGGCAGCGAAATAGCCCCGTTCGCGTGCGATGAAGTAGGGCATGGCCGACGACGCAATGAACAACCCCATCGTGACCTTGTCACGGGTTTGGGCATCGGCCGCGCGCGGCGCGAGCGATGATCCGGCGGTGATCGCGAGGCCGATGGCCAGCGCTGTGAGCTTGCGGGACGAGGCGAACATGGATGAAATCCTCCGATGTCAGGTGGACAAAAACTTGCAGCCGCGCACACTCGCACGAGGGTCCGTGCGCGGTCAAGAACTTCATGCATCAACCCGAAATTGCGGCAGGGTCTTTTGCCAAGCAGTGCACCCGAGTCTACACTCGGGATCGAGCGACACGCAGGATCGTCAAGCAATTCACGGGCCGGTTCAATCTGGCGGGAATTCTGCTTCATGTATACCGACTGGCGTTCGTTTATGGGTCTGATGCACCGCAAACGAACGCCGGTCGGGCCTGCTGCCGCCCCGACCGGCGCGGCTTGCACCAGTCGGGAGCAAACAGTTCCGGTTTTGTTGCAGCGTTGTTCAGACATTGGAGTCCGGCATGCACCCAGAAGGAATCGGCGCGTCAGTCCTGCGCCGCGAAGATCGGCGCTTTCTTACCGGCCGCGGCCAGTACGTTTCCGACCTGTCTTTTCACGACGAACTCCACTGTGCCTTCGTGCGTTCGCCGCACGCGCACGCGAACATCCGCTCGATCGACACCACCGAGGCGCAGGCCTGCGCGGGCGTGGTGGCGGTCTACACGGGCGCCGACATGGCGGCTGACCGCGTCGGCACCATGATTCCGCTGTGGCGCATTCCCGGCGTGGCCGGCAGCGTCATGAAGGAGCCGCCCCGTTGGGGGCTGTCGCGTGGCACGGCCCGTCATGTGGGCGAGGCGGTGGCCATGGTGGTGGCGGCCACCCGCAATCAGGCGCTGGACGCCGCCGAAAAGGTTGCCATTGACTGGGAGCCGCTGCCTGCGGTCGCCGATGTTCGCGATGCGGCGGCGGCCGGGGCCGTGCAGCTCCATCCCGAGGCGCCGGGCAATGTCTGCGTACAGTTCGAGCGGGGCACCCGCGCGCCGGTCGACGAAGCCTTCGCTCGTGCCACCCACAAGGTGGCGGTCGATATCGTTAACCATCGAATCATCTGCGCGGCGATGGAGCCGCGGGCGGTCATCGCCCAGGCCTCGCCCACCCGCGGGCTGGACGGGCACGCGGTCACGATCTGGACGGCCAGCCAGGTGCCTCACCACATTCGGAAATTCGTCGCCGAACAGCTTGATCTCCCCGAAAACGCGGTCCGCGTGATTGCACCCGACGTGGGTGGCGGCTTCGGCACCAAGGGCAAGCACTATCCCGAAGAGATCGTTCTCGCATGGGCAGCGCGCAAGCTCGAGCGCCCACTCAAGTGGGTCTCCACCCGAAGCGAAGCCTTCGTGAGCGACTACCACGCCCGCGACCATGTCACCCGGGCCGAGCTCGCTCTCGATGCCGACGGACGGTTCCTCGGCTTGCGGGTCTCCACTCTCGCCGCTGTGGGCGCCTATGTCTCCACTGTGGGTGCTGCAGTGCCCACCACGGTCTACACCGCGGTGCTGTCAGGTCCCTATCGCATTCCGGCGATTCACGCTGAAGTGCGTGCCATGTTCACCAACACCGTGCCGACCGACGCCTACCGCGGTGCCGGCCGCCCCGAAGCATGCTTCGTGCTTGAACGTCTGGTGGAAGAGGCCGCGCGCACGCTGCGGATCGATCGGATGGAGCTTCGCCGGCGCAATTTCATTCCCGCCGCAGCCATGCCCTACTCCACCCCGGTCGGCCCCACCTACGACACCGGCGATTTCGTTCGCCTGTTCGACCGTGTGCTGGTCCTTGCCGACTACGCCGGGTTCGAGAAGCGCCGGCGTGAAGCCGAAGCCCGCGGCCGAATCCGCGGATTCGGCATTTGCTATTTCGTCGAGAGCTCAGGCGTGGCCCCTTCCAAATACGCCGGCATGTTCGGCGCACGCGCAGGCTTTTTCGATTCAGCCGATATCCGGGTGGGCTGCGACGGAAGCCTTCTGGTGATGTGCGGCACGCACAGCCATGGCCAGGCGCACGCCACCACCTTTGCGCAGGTGCTTGCCGATCGGATCGGCGTGCCGCTATCCATGATCGAACTGGTGGAAGGCGACACCGGCCGCGTCCCTTACGGCACGGGCACCTTCGGATCGCGCTCCATGGTCATCGCCGGCTCGGCCATCACCATGGCCGCCGACAAGCTGCTTGCCAAAGCGAAGAAGCTTGCCGCGCATTTATTGGAGGCGGCCGAAGCCGACGTGGAGCATCGCGTGGTCGACGGCCAGGGAGAATTCCGGGTAGCCGGTACGGATTCGGTGATTGGCTGGGCCGATGTCGCGCGCGCGGTCACCTATGCCCACAACCTTCCGGCAGGCATGGAGCCGGTGCTGCATTCCAATGCCTTCTTCGATCCCCCCAACCTCACCTGGTCGAACGGCGCGCAGGCCTGCGAAGTCGAGATTGATCCTGCCACCGGCATGACCACACTCGTGTCGTACGTGGTGGTCGACGACATCGGCACCGTTATCAACCCCGTGGTGGTCGAAGGTCAGGTGCATGGCGCCATTGCGCAGGGCATCGGACAGGCCATGTTCGAACAGGCCGTGTATGACCGCGAAACAGGTCAGCTCTACACCGGCTCATTTATGGACTACGCCATGCCGCGTGCCGATGTGCTGCCCGATTTCATTTCCGAAACCGACGAATCCCAACCCTGCACACACAACCCGCTTGGCGTCAAGGGCTGCGGCGAATCGGGCACCATCGGTGCACCAGCGGCCATTACCAGCGCCATGCACGACGCGCTGGCCCCGCTGGGGGTACGCAATCTGGAAATGCCCTTCACGCCTGAAAAGGTCTGGCGTGCGCTTCGCGAGGCTCGCCTCCCGAAGGCCGCCTGATGAGCCCGGCGGCCGATGAGCATGCGCACCTGCGCGCAGAGGTGGCCGAGCGCCTTGCGGAGCTCAGCCGCTGGGCAGCGGGCCTGCGCCCCGAGCAGTTGCCGCCGCGGGTGTTGTCGCAAGCGGTCCTGATTCTGGGGGACAACATCGCCGCCATGCTGTCGGCGGCCGACGAGCCAGAGCTTCGCGCCTATCACGAGCAGTTGCTCGCAGCGGGGAGCGCAGGCGAGGCCACACTCTTTACGCGCGGTGCACCGCGGGTGACCCTGACTGACGCGGCAGTGGGTAACGGGCTCGCCAGCACCTGGAACGAACTCGACGACGGTTACACCCGCACCGCGGTGCATCCCGGTGCGCTCAGCCAGCCGCTCATCCTTGCCGCGGCCGAGGCTGGCCGACTGCCTCTGTCGGCGATGCTGCGTGCCACCATCGGCGCCTACGAAATCGGTACCCGCTTTGCGCGCGCCTGGCACGGCACACTGCCGCGCCTGCATCCGCACGGCGTCTGGAACACGGTCTGCGCGGCGGCGGGACTGGCGCTCATCCGCAATTACAGCGCAGAGCAATTGCACCGTACCCTCACGACCGCAGCCAGCATGGCCTCGCCCGGGCCCTACAGTCATCCGATCGAAGGTGCGCTGGTGCGAAACGCATGGCCTGCGGCCGGGTCATGGTTGGCGATCTTCGCCTGTGACCTGGCACGGATCGGTATCGCGGGCACGCCGGGCGGACCGTATGACATCTTCACGCGGGGACTGGGCGCCTCGGTGCGCGCCGACGAACTGGTGGTCGGACTGGGTTCCGAGTGGACCACCTGTGATGGCTATCACAAGCTCTATGGTGCCTGTCACCATTCGCACGCAGCCATGGAGGCGATCGAGTCGATCTTCACCCGCCGGCCCGAACTGCGCGGCGGCGCTCGCGTACGCGAGGTCACGGTGGAGGGCTCCGCCATGGCCATGAACTTCAGCAACGCAGCCCCCGACACCACGCTGGGCGCCAAGTTCTCGATTCCACACGCCATCGCCGCCACGCTCGCGCACGGCGCGGCGGCTCCCGACAACTTCCTCGATGCGAGCCTGCGCGATCCTGCTGTTCTCGCGCTCCGGCCGCGCGTCCGCCTGTCGCTCTTGCCCGACGTGAAGCCCTGGCCGCTTGACCGACCCGCGAGGGTCACGCTTGAACTCGACGATGGCGAACGTCTCACCGAATTCTGTGAGGCCGCGCTCGGCAGCCCGGCGCGGCCGCTGGAGGCCGACCGGGTGCTCACCAAAATTCGCGACCTGTCGTCGCACGACGCACCCGGCCTCGAGCCCGCAGTGGTTGCCCTGCGCGAGCATGTCGCGGGCGGGGGATTGCCCGATGCGTCACCCGCGTCAACAACCGACCGCTGGATCGCCAGTTTTTTCGCGGGGCAATAGGCCCGGTCACCGGCCAGGATGGCGCATCAGGCGCCGCAACACAATCGCCGCTCAGAGCGTGGGCCAGCGTTCGTGCCAGGGCTCTGCCCGCTCCCACTGCGCGGCAAGCGCCCAGAGGCGCGCATCGTCGGCCCACCGGCCCACCAGCTGAAGCCCATTGGGCAGCCCCGCTGCAGACTGTCCGCAGGGCAGCGCCATGGCGGGCAGACCCGCTGCGTTGACAAAGCCCGTGAACACCGCATGCCCGCGCGGTCCCACCCGCTGCCCGGCAATCGAATCCGGGAAATCATGTTCGACCGGCCAGGGCCAGGCGGCGGTAGCGGGCGTGAGCAGTACGTCATGGTGCGACAGACATTCACCGAGCATTTGCCTGAGCCTGTGCATCGATTCGAGCAGGGCCACGACCGCCGTACCCGGCAATGCTGCACCGGCATCGGCGTTGGCCTGCGCAACCGGAGACAGGAGCGCCCGATCCGCCGAGCGGGCCTGCAGCATGCGGGCCAGTCCGCACTGGGACAGCTGCATCCAGCGTTCATTGATCTCGTCGGCAATTTCCCAGTGGCGGGCACGCTCAACCCGATGACCCAGCAACGCGAACCGGCCAGCGGCGCGCTCGACCTGCGCCGCGATCACGGGATCAACCGGCGCGCGACCAAAGGTGGGAATATGCAAAATGCGCAGGAGCCCCGGATCCGTCAACGGCTCGATCGGGCGATTGACGAAGGCCTGGGACTGCGGATCGTTCGGGTGGGGTGTGGCGAGCGCACGAGCCAGCAACATCACATCGGCAACCGTACGCCCGATCGGCCCGCAAACCTCGTAGTGGAGAAACAGCGGCGCAAGTCCTCCCGCCCGGGCCAGTCGTCCCACCGAGGGCTTGTAGCCCACCAGACCGGTATGCGCGGCAGGGCGCCGGGTGGACCCACCGCCATCGGTGCCCAGCGCGAGCGGCCCAAGACCCGCCGCGACTGCGGCAACCGCTCCCCCGCTCGAGCCGCCTGCAGTGAGCCGGAGATCCCAGGGATTACGTGTGACGCCAAACACCGCATTATCGGTGTGACCCACCATCGCAAACTCGGAGCAGTTGGATTTGCCCAGAATGACCGCGCCTGCCGCCCGCAGCCGTGCCACCGGCAATTCATCGACAGGCGGAACGTGCTGCGCGAACACCGGACTTCCCCAGGTGCAGCGCAGCCCGCCAACCTCCAGGTTGTCCTTGATGGTGAGCGGCACTCCATCGAGCGGGCCCAGTGCGCGTCCCGATCGCCAGCGCGACGTACTGGCTGCTGCGGCCGCGCGTGCCCCCGCGGCATCGAGCGTGACGATCGCATTGATCCGGGGATTGACGGCAGCCACCCGCTCGAGCACCGCTTCGAGCACCTCGGAGGGGGTCAGCGCGCCCGCAGAAAACTGCGCACCGAGTGCCTCCGCGCTCAAGCGCCAAGGCGGGTTCAGCATGGCTGCTGGCCCGGTCATGGGTCGCCTGCACGCGCGATCAGCGCGACCAGCCCGCCACCTGGCGGTCCCTGATGTTCGGCCCCACCCGAAACAAAGATACGGGTATCACCCAGCACACCCGCAACCAGGCCGCCCACCGCCCCGCGGATATGGCGTTGGGCATGAATGTCACCGTCCTGCCACATGGTGTGACGGTGGCCGCGCACAACGCCGCTCGCATCGGGCTCGCACTTGACCAGGGCACAGGCGATCCGTTCGAGCGCTGGTGCCCGACTGTCGCCCCGACAGTCGATGCCGAGTTGATCGAGGCAGGCGTAGACCCCATTGATATCGAGAGCATCGGTCATGGTGTGGTGCGCGATGACGAAGTCGCTGTCCCAGCCGTCGGCGTTACCGAACACCACCACCTCGTTCATCGTAACCTCGATACCCGATGACACGCTCGCTCGCCCACTCCAGATATCGGGTCGGGCAAGAAACAGGGACTCATCGATTTGAGCGGCGCTGCGTTCACCAAGCGCCTGCATGACACCGAAGGCGCCTGCAACCCGCGACAGGGTCATGGAGCGATTGGGATCGGCGCTCGCGAGCGCTACGCCGCGCGAACGCGCATCGCGTGCGCCTTCTGCGGTGACGCAACCGCCCTTCACCTGCACAAAGTGCACATCGGCGGGATCGGTGATGCGAGCCTCGGCCATGGCACGCGTGACCGCATCGGCGACCAGTGCGACCTGCGAGCGGGTGCCGATTTCCTCGGGGCGCGGGATGCGCGTGAGCGCACGGCCAATCGCAAGGCGCTTGCCGACCGCCCCCTTTGAAACGGGCGACGGATCAACACAGAACACGGTGTAGTGCGGCGAGAGTACGCCCTCGGTTCCGCCCGAAAACACAAAGACCACCGAATGCGCGATCGCTTCCGGACGCGACCCAAGTCGGTGAGCGAGGAGGAGCGACAGCGACTGCACCAGGTAGCCCCGGGTAAAATCATTGACCAGGCCGTTACCTTCGGTTTTACCGATAAAGGCCACGATATGCGCAGCGTCGATCTGACCAGCATCGATTGCGGCTGCGAGCTGCGACACATCCGACGGGTCGCGCATGGTAAAGCGATGGACACTGGCTCGCATGGCGGCGCCTCAGACGCGGGTGATGTCGCGATACAGCCTTTCCAGCTGCGAAAGAAAGGCGGGCTCGGATTTGGCAAGCGTGCCTGCGACCGGGTCGGCGCCTGCCATCAGGGTATCGCTCGCCTCAAGCGAAAACTGCATCGCGAACCGGATCCGCTCATCACGCAGCGCTGCAAAGCGCGTGATCAGCGTGGCCACGTCGGCGCGCGGTTCGCGAAGCCCCGCCTCGAGCAGGTGCGCCGCGACGCACGCGTCTTCAATCGCCTGGGTCGCGCCCTGTCCAAGCGTGGGCACCATGCCGTGTGCCGCATCGCCCAGCAGCAGCACTGGCGCACCAGGCAGCGCGTAAAGCGGGGGCGACTCCTGCAGACGCGCCCAGTGGATGCTGTCGACGTTGTCGCGGATCTGCCCGATCATCCAGGCACATTGCGCCGAAGGAGGACGGTTGTGCGGCGTGTAAAGCGAGGCCAGCCACGCACCATCACGGGCGCTGTCGGGAACCGGCGCGCCGGGTTCAATGGGAAAGGTACCCGCGATGTAGACCGCCTCGCCTGGCACACGAAAGGCGAGTAGCCGGTGGGGACCATTGAACCACTGCTCGTAGTCGTCGATCAGGCCGCCCGAGGTATCGGGTACGAGCAGGCGAAAGATCACCACGCCATGCTGGGTGATCACGGGCGCGCCAGCGAGAAGCTTCCGGACGAGTGAATAGCGACCATCCCCGGCAACCAGCAGATCGATATCGTCAATGCGCTCGGACTTGCCTGAGGTATCAACCTCGAGGCTCAGTCGCCCGTTTGCTGCGGTGCGGCCAACGGCGGTGATGCGGCTGTCATAGCGGATCAGTCCGGCGGCCTCGCCCCGTAGCGCCGCATAGAGTTCCGACCAGCGGATCCGGATCCCCGGATTGTCGGCCACCTCCGAGAGGGGCAGACGCAGCAGCTCGGTGCCGTCGGTCAGCGAGATCCGCCAGGTGTGCCAGGGATAGCTCCTTGCGAGCACCGCCGCATGCAGCTGCGGGTCATGCTCGAGCAGCGCGCGAACCGCATTGGGGCCAACGTTGAGGCCTGTGCCCGACTCTGAATGGTCGCTCGCCGCGACCTGTTCCAGGCAGATCACCTCCAGATTGGGCACCCGGGCGAGCGCCCGCGCCACGATGCAACCGGCCACGCCTGCACCCGCGATCACGCACTTCACGCTGTCACCTTCCCGCTGAGGGTTGTGGGGCTAAAAGGAGCGCGAGACGATA
>RFXC01000175.1 GCA_009921765.1 Betaproteobacteria bacterium
AGATCGTTGAGCGCCTGCGCGCCACCCCGGTAGGAGATCAGGGTGATGTCCAGCCCCGCCGAGGCTTTGAGGAGTTCGGCCGACAGCCGACTGGAGGTACCGGCTCCCGGGGTGGAGAACATCACCCGGTTGGGTTCCTTTGCTGCCCTCAGAAACTCGGCCATGGATTTGATCCCGCTGGCGGGATTGACCACCAGCAGCTGCGGACTGCGAACCATCAACGAGACCGGGACGAAATCCTTGACCGGATCGTGCGTGACCCCCTTGTAGAGGAACGGGTTGGTTGCGAAGCTGTCGAATACCACGCCCAGCGTGTAACCGTCGGCAGCGGTTTTCGCAAGCGAGTTGGTGGCCACGACGCCGCCGGCTGCCGCAATATTTTCTACGACGACGGCCTGGCCGAACTGCTCGGCCATTTTTGGCGCCACCAGGCGAGCCGCGATATCGGTCACGCCGCCGGGCGGATACGGCACCACGATCCGGATCACCCGCTGAGGAAAGTCTCCCGCGCTGGCCGGTGTGGCCTGCGCCTTGACACCAGACGAGTGACCCAGGAGGGTTGAGCCGGCCAGGAGCCCCGCGCACAGCAGGGCGCGGCGCGACGAAGGGGCACGAACAACCGGCACGGCGCGGATCGCTCCGCGCAACCGCATCATGATCAGCTCTCGCATGGCAGATACCTCGCTAGCCAGTCGCCCACGACACGCCAGACCCGCTGGTTGCCCTCGGCGAACATGAAATGATTGGTGTCACCAAACAGATGGAGATCCTTGGGCATGCCAGCCTTGTCAAAAAGCGCCAGCGACTGCTCGGTGGGCGTGACCGAATCGACCGAGCTGTGAAGCAGCAACAGCGGCCTCGGACTGATCTGATGGACCACTTCCTCGGCACGAAAATCAAACATGCTCTGCGCGGTTTCGGCGGTGAATTCATCAAGCGATCCGGTGACGAGTTGGCGCTTCAGTCCCGGTGGAATCGGGACGATCTCGCCCCGCGGCACCATCATAGACTGGCCGGTGCGCTCGCGATATGCGCGCCCCTCGGCGAGCATCGCGGTAAAGCGCTGCCAGGCCTCGGGCGTCGTGTGCTGACCGCGAAACTTGCGCTCACCGTGCCCCCAGCCGCCGCTCGATATTGCACCGGCGAGCCCTGACTCCACCGCTGCCGCATACACAGCCACCGCACCGCCAAAGCTCGAGCCCGCCACCACAATGGCATCACCCTTCACCTGCGGCTGCGTGCGCAGATGACGGAACGCATCGACCGTGCATTGCACCTGCTCGAGGCAGATGAGGTTGCCGCGCGGGCCTTCGCTTGCCCCACAGCCCGGCATGTCAAAGCGAAACGTGGCGTAGCCCATGCGATCGAATTCATCGCAGGGCCCTGTGACATTGCCTGCGGTCATGTTGCTGCCAAAGCCGTGCAGCACAATCACGGTGGGGCGCGCCTTCCCCGGGACCGCCTGCGCCGGGATCCGCAGTCGCGCGGCAATCTTCCAGCCCTGGGACATGAAACTCTGTTCGAGATCGGTGCTCATGAGCGGTTGCCTCCGGTTGGGGCGGGTTGCGCTGCGGCCGCGCGTTTGGCGGCGCGCGCGGCATCGATCGCGCGAGCAGCAGACAACGATGGCCGCGCGGCATTGGCGGGCGGCGGTGGGATGCCTTCGGCCAGATGCCACTCGCTGAAACGGTTCACCCGATACTGATGAGGTTTCCAGTGTTCGGTGACAAAGTCGGGGTCGCAGAAATATTCCACCGCGCCACCCAATGGGTTCTTGAAGTACCAGAAATACGCCGAAGAGATGGGATGTCGACCCGGACCCACCGCGGTCGCCCAGCCTTTGTCAGAGAACGCGCGACCGCCTCCGAACACCTCGTGCGGCGACTGCACCTCGAAGGCAAGGTGGTGAAGCGCGCTGTGCCCATGCGGGCTCTTGAGCAGGAACACATTGTGGTGTTCGCTACGACGAGCCCAGCGCAGGAACACCCCTGCTCCTCCCACATAGCGGTCGGAAAGCCAGAAGCCCAGCCGCTTGCGATAGAACACCTCGGCCTGATCGACGTCGGGCACGAAAAACACGATGTGCCCGATCTGCCAGGGCCGCGCCTGCTCGTGAACACTGGCGATCGTGTCCACCCGCCGGCGCGATCCCGGCTGGTTGTAGGCCTGCGCGGCGGGCGGTGGGATCGATGTTCGCGCCGACACGGCCAGGCTGAGCGTGATGCCGCTGTCATCCTGAAACCGCAAGCGCCCATCGGGTTGCTCGTCGACCGAGCGGTCACGAGCGAGTTCGTCGCCCAGGCGTTCAAGATCGCGTCGCGACTTGACCGCAAGCACGAACTCCCGAAACTGAGAGTCGGGCGCGACGCGCGGCGCGAGCCCCTTGGTGCCCTCACGATACACATGCAGCTCGGTCCCGTTGCCCGTGGCAAACGCAAGACGCGAACGCGTGGCGGCGACTTTGCGAAGCCCCCAGTCAATGAAAAACCGACGCGGCTGATCCAGCGCCTCAGCGCCAAAGATCACGCGGTCTATTCCAACATAGTCCAAGGACAACTCCTTCATTCAGGTTCCCGAAATGAACATGCCGGTTCGTCACCCCCACACAGGTCAGCCCGGCCGATCAAGAAATGCCAGGCTCCCCTCGATCGGAAGGCCCGCGTATTGCTCGGCAAGCGCGCGCTGTGCGCTGGGCGTGGCCTTCAGAAACTCGAGCTCGTATTCCTGCGCGCGCTGATCGAAATCGGTGGCCTCAGGGAAGCGGTGCAGCAGATTGGTGAGATACCAGGAAGTGCGAACCGAGTGCCATACGCGCCGGAGCGCGACGGTGCTGTAGTCATCCAGCTGGTCGAGACGACCGGTTCGATAAAAGTCCACCAGCGCACGCCCAAGATAGGTGACATCCGACACCGCGAGGTTCAGACCCTTCGCACCCGTGGGTGGCACGATATGCGCGGCATCACCCGCCAGAAACAGGCGGCCAAACTGCATGGGCTCGGTCACAAAGCTCCTGAGGGGCGCAATGGATTTCTCAACGGGCGGCGCAGGCTGTATGCCCGCAGCCAGATCAGGCGGAAAGCGCGCAATCAACTCAGGCCAGAAGCGCGCGTCGGGCCAGTCATCGACGCTGTCCGAGAGCGGCACCTGGATATAAAACCGTGCTAGCTGGGGATTGCGCATCGATGCCAAAGCAAATCCGCGCGGATGGTTGGCATAGACAATCTCGGGTAGGGGCGGTGTGGGCGCGAGCACACCCAGCCAGCCGAAGGGATAAATCTTTTCGTATTCCCGAAGCACGCCGGCAGGCACCGACCGGCGGGATGCGCCATGAAACCCGTCGCACCCTGCGATGAAGTCGCAACGCAGTTGCCGCTGCTGTCCGGCCACCCGGTACTCGATCAAGGGCTCGGCCGAATCGAGTTCGCTCAACCGTACATCCTCCGCCTCGAACTCGATTCGAGCCCGCCGCCGGTCGGCCGCAAGAAACAGATCTTCCTGAATGCGCGTCTGCCCATAGGCGGTAAAGCGCTTGCCAACCTGCGTGGCGCAATCGATGAAAAAGCTGCTGCGCCCAGACCAGACTATCTTCATCCCGTCATGCACATGCCCTTCGGCATGCAACCGCTCGGCAAGGCCGAGCCGGCTGAGCACCTCCACCGTGCTTTGCTCGAGTACGCCCGCGCGAATCCGACCGAGCACGTGGTCGCGGCTTTGCCGCTCGATCACCACGGATTCAATACCCGCCCGAGCCAGCATTTCGGACAAGAGCATGCCGGCGGGGCCTGCGCCAATCACAGCCACCTGCGTTTTCATGGGTCTGGGAAGATTCCTGTTCTGGGTCGGATCACGGGATCGGGCGAACCGGCAACGGCGTGACACCGCTCAGCGCGGCGTCGAGTGCACGACGGACTGCGGCATGATCGTCAATCTGCTCGATCAGAAGCAGACAGAGTCTTGAAAGACGCTGCACCTGCTCACCGCGATCGGGCGTGTCGGTGAGGGCAATCAGATCTTCCAGAAGATCGTCAATCTGCTGCTGGGACAGGTTCATGGCGTCAGCACCTCCTCGAGCGCCGCGTGCTGTTGCGCAGGGTCAGACGAAATGTCGGTTGACAGCACATGGCCATCGGGCCGGATCAACCAGACGCCGGCAGGAGGCACAGGGAGTTGACGTTCAAGTGCTGCCCAACCGGCATCGTCGCAGCACGCAAGGACGTTCACACGCCGGAGTGCGTCTTCACCGGGCGCATGGGGTTCAGGCTGCGGACAGTCCCCGCCCTCATCAAAGCTCAACGCGGTAAATCCGTGGCCGAGCAGATCATGCAGATAGCGCGGCGCATCACCGCTTCGGAGCCGCACGTTGGGCAGGGCACGGCCGACCGCTGCGTTGACGGGCGCCTGCGCGCTGCCCCCCGCTCCCGCCGCACCGACTCCTCCCGCCGCACCGACTCCTCCCGCTGCACCGACTCCTCCTGCCGCACCCGCTCTGGCTGCTGCCGCGCCACGTCGCCGCCCGCCATAAACCGCCGGCGCGGAAAGCCGCCCCGTGTTGATCATTCGCGCCGCAAGCGGATGCCGGCTGGCCAGCGCCACGATCGCCTCACGCCAGAGCGCCGCCGACGGCTGGTCGGCAGGATGGACAAAGCGCGCCGAGCGTCGGGTCTGGCGAATGTTTTCCATCGCGGCCTGGTGGCGCTCGTCGCTGTATTGATCGAGCAGCGACGGCGCAGCACGACCCGACAGCACCAGCGACAGGCGCCAGCCCAGCGCGTCGGCATCCTGAATGCCACCGTTGCCGCCGCGCGCGCCAAAGGGCGACACCACATGGGCCGCATCGCCCGCAAACAGCACCCGCCCGTGACGATAGGACGCAAGACTTTCGTGCCGATACTGCCAGACACCCGACCAGGCAATATCGAACGCCACCGCGGGGCCCAGCAGGCGCCGCACCCGTTCGCGCATGCCCGCTTCGCTCGCCGCCTGCTCGGCGTCTTCGTGCGGGCTCATCTGAAAATCGAGCCGCCACGTGCCGTCGGCCATCCGGTGCCGCCACACCGCGCGACCGAAATTGGCGCTGCAGTCAAGCCAGGTCCAGCGCTCCTCCGGAATGTCGGCATTTTTTGCCACGATATCGATGATGATCCAGCGGTCTTCGGTTCGGTCAAAGACCACCGGCGCAAGGCCGAGGCCATCGCGAACCCGGCTCGACGAGCCGTCGCAGCCCACCACCCAGTCCGCGAGCATCCGGTATCGGCCCTCAGGCGTTGACACCTCGAGCTCGACCGGTTCGGCATCACCGCGCGGGTGCACGCCCTCCACCCGGTTGAGCCAGCGAAGGTCGGCTTGACCCGTGGCCCGGAGCGCATCGACCAGAAACTGCTCAACGTAGTATTGCTGCAGATTGGTGAAACCGTTGAAGCGCAGGTCGGGCTCCTGCTGCAGCCGGAACGACGTGACCTCGGCATCGCGGCACAGCACCCGCCCCACATTCCAGGTCACCCCTTTGCTCACGATCTTGTCCCCCACCCCCAGCCGGTGAAAGATATCGAGCGTGCGCTGCGCCCAGACGATGCCGCGCGAGGCAAGCCCTCGCACACCGACTGTGTCGTCGTCGTCCAGCACCAGCACACGATGACCGCGTCGCACCAGATCGAGCGCAAGCGTGAGGCCGGTGAGGCCAGCCCCCACGATCACCAGCGGATAGCGCTGCGGCCCCACAACCTCGTCGAGGTCAGCGGGCCGTACAAAAGGATAACGAGGCAGTTCGAACACTGTCAGGCAGCGGCGAGCGCACTGGGCGGGGTTTGGTGATCGGGCGCCGCGCTTCGCACCGACCAGCCATCAAACCTGAATTCGATCATCTGGGTCTCCTCGGGAATCATGGTGATCCGACCGCCGGCCCGCTTTGGGGGCCTGACCGCCAGCGGCTGATCGGCCGCACACTGTCGGGCAAGATCCTGCCCAAAGCCGGCCCGAAGGGCAAGGCCGCGCACGAGCGTTCTGCCCATTGCCTGACCGAATCGAAACGATCATGGTCCATGGCTGCGATACTGGGAGATCCTTCATCGCCCACGCCCGCCCCGCCATGAACCCCTCCCCGGCTCCAACCGCCAACATTCACAACCTCACCTTCGACGAACTTCGGGTGGGGCAGCAGGCCAGCGCCTCGCGCACCCTCTCGCTCAACGACATCAAGGCTTTCGCTCTGGTGTCGGGAGATGTCAACCCCGCCCATGTCGATCCGGACTATGCCGAGTCCACCCGGTTTCATGGCGTGATCGCCCACGGGATGTGGGCGGGTGCGTTGATTTCCAGCCTCCTGGGGACAGAATTTCCCGGCCCGGGCACCATTTATCTGGAGCAGACACTCAAATTTCGCAAGCCCATACGCGTGGGCGACACGCTCACCGTCACCCTCGAAGTGCTGCAGAAGATCGATGCCACGCGCGATGTCCGCATGCAATGCACGGTGGTCAACCAGGGCGCAGAGATCGTTGTGTCGGGCGAAGCGCTGGTGCGGGCGCCCGCGCACAAGGTGTCCAGGCAGCGCGTGAGCCTCCCCACGCTGATGATGTTTGAACCGGAGGCGCGGCTGCACGACTGGATGGCCTCGCTTGCCAGTCACCCGCCGGTTCGCTGCGGCGTGGTTCACCCGTGCGATGAGAGTTCGCTTCGCGGCGCGCTGGATTCGCGTGACGCGGGACTGATCGATCCGGTCATCATCGCGCCCCTCGCCCGTGTGCAGGCGCTTGCCGACTCGCTGGAACTGTCACTTGCCGGTATTGAACTCATCGATACGCCGCACAGCCACGCGTCAGCGGCTCGGGCCGCCTCCATGGCAGGCGCGCGCCAGATCGCCATGCTGATGAAGGGCAGTCTGCATACCGATGAGCTGATGGAAGCGGTGCTGGCGGAGCCTGCGCTTCGTACCGCGCGCCGCATGTCACACGTTTTTCGGTTCGAGGTTCCAAGCTACGACCGCCCGCTGCTGATTACCGATGCAGCGATCAACATCAGCCCTGACCTGAGCACCAAGGCGGACATTGTTCGCAATGCCATCGATCTGGCCCACGCACTCGGTATCGCGACGCCGCGCGTGGCCATTCTGTCGGCCGTTGAGACCGTGACCCCCCGCATTGCATCCACGCTCGACGCCGCAGCCCTTTGCAAAATGGCCGACCGAGGGCAGATCCAGGGCGCCATTCTCGACGGACCGCTTGCCTTTGATAACGCGATATCGTCAGCGGCCGCCCGAATCAAGGGCATTGAATCACCGGTTGCAGGTCGGGCCGATATCCTGCTGGTGCCCGACCTCGAAGCGGGCAACATGCTTGCCAAGCAGCTGGAGTATCTGGCGGGCGCTGCGAGTTGCGGCGTGGTGCTGGGTGCGCAGGTCCCGATCGTGCTTACCAGCCGCGCGGACCCGCCGATTTCGCGGGTGGCATCGGCCGCGCTGGCCGGGGTGATGGGGCGCGCATCGAGGGCAGGCGAGCCGGCGCGCTGACAAGCGCCTGCCAGCGGTGAGCGCCCCGCGCGCGTTTAATCTGCCTTGATCTTGGCCGTGCGAATCAGTTCGCCCCACTCACGTAGTTCGTCGGCCACCTGCCGCCCGAAGCTTTCAGGCGTGCCATTGACCGGCTCCATGCCGTCAGCAACGATTCGCGCTTGAAAATCAGGCCTCGTGGCGATGCTCATCACGTCCGAATGAATCTTGTTGACGAGTTCGCGCGGAAGGCCCGCCGGACCCATGAAGCCATACCAGGCCTCGATGCGAAATCCGGGAAGCGTCTCGGACACCGCCGGCACATCGGGAAGCGCCCGAGACCGCTTCGGCCCGGTGGTGGCAATTGCTTTCAACTTCCCGCTCTTGCTGAGCTGAATGGATGCCGTGATGCCACCAAAAATGAGCGGTACATGACCGGCCATCACATCCTGGATGCCCTGCCCGAATCCCTTGTAGGGAATGTGCACGATGTCCAGACCGGCCCGCTGTTTGATCACTTCCATGGACAGGTGCTGCTGACCTCCGCTACCCGATGACGCATAGGTGATCTTTCCCGGCTGACGACGCGCGGCCTCGATCAGGCCTGGAATGTCGTTCACCGGAAACGACGGATGCGCGAGCATGATGAACGGACCCGCCGCCACATTGACGATGGCCGTGAGGTCTCGGACCGGGTTGTAGGGCGTGTTCGCGATCAGATTGGGCGCGATGGTGATCGAGGCATCGGCCGCGAACAGCAGGGTATAGCCATCCGGGGTGGCCTTCGCAACGGAATCGGTGCCTATCGTGCCGCTTGCGCCGGTCTTGTTCTCCACCACGACCGATTGCTTCCAGAGGGTGGCGAGTTCCTGCGACAGCAGACGACCATAAATGTCGGGCGTGCCACCCGGCGGGAAAGTAACGATCACCTTGACCGGCTTGTTCGGATACGACTGCGCAACAGCCGACCCCACAAAAGCACCCACCGCAACCAGCGTGGCAACCGAATGAACCAGAACGCGACGGAGCGCGGGATGTGTCATGTTCAGACTCCTGGAACCTGAGATGGGAAAGTCCGGGGCAAACCGGGTAACCCCGCGGCGTGGGCCGCAGGACGGTAAACGGCGCCGAGCGCCTCAAAGACTGACGACCAGTCATCTTCGGATCGGGCGCCAAGATAAGCAAGTACATGCCGGTCGGGACGGAGCAGCACCGCCACCGCGCGGGCGCTGTCGAGCACCCGAGCGAGTTCACCGGTGATATCGCGCGCCACGGGCTCGCGCGGGTCGTCCGGTCTCGCCCGAGGCCTTGAACCAACTGCGTGAGGAAGTCATTGCGCGCGAAATCTTCACCCAGGAAGCGGTGAAGCTGGGTCTGCAAAACACCGAAGACTACAAACAGCAAATGGAACTGGCTCGCCAGTCGGTGCTGATCCGTCAACTCTTCACCAAGCAGCAAGAGCTGCTCAAGCCCTCCGAGGCCGACATCAAAGCCGAATACGACAAGGTGGCCAATGAGAACAAGGGCAACGAATACCGTGCCAGCCACATCCTCGTGGAAACCGAGGCTCAGGCCAAGGACGTGATTGCCCAGCTGGGCAAGGGCGCCAAATTCGAGGAACTGGCCAAAAAGCTCTCCAAGGATCCTGGCTCTGGCGCCAATGGCGGCGATCTGGACTGGGCCACCGCCACCACCTTTGTCAAACCGTTTTCTGAAGCCATGGTGGCCCTGAAAAAAGGTGAGGTCAGCACAGCACCCGTGCAAACCCAG
>RFXC01000176.1 GCA_009921765.1 Betaproteobacteria bacterium
CCTTCGTGTCCAACCCCACGTCGACCACCGAGAAATCATGCGGCGCGTGGTGCGTCATCCGCAGGTCGAAGATCGCGTCCCCGCTGCGCCCGCAACCGATGACTGTGTGCCCCGCCCGGATGAACTCCTCCGTAAGCGCGCGGCCGAGCCCCTTGGTGACGCCGGTGATGACGATTTTCATGCCCGCGGTGATGGGAGCGGCGGGGTGCGCTGGCAAGGTCGCCGCTCGCGCCGCGCCGGCGAGTCACTGGGTAATGCAGCGCCGATCCTCAGGCTTTTCGGCGCGCCCACTTAGACGCCGGGTCGGATCAGGGTAAGGCCTTGCTGCGAAATTCCCCCGGCGTGCGGCCATAGACGCTCTTGAACGCGGCCTGCAGGTAGTGGCTGTAGGCAAACCCGGTTTGCTCCGCGATGGCCTCGATGGTGAGATCGGTCTCGCGGAGGAGGCGTTCCACCTCGCGGAAGCGCACGCGGAGAATCTCCTCCTTGGGAGTCCGGCCGATGGCCGCCTTCATGCGGCGATCGAGGGTGCTGCGCGAGGCGTTCAGTTTCCGGCACAGTTCGTCCACATTCAGGCCGGCGGCGGCGTTCTCACGGATCGTCCTCGCCGCGTGGGCGACCAGGCGGTCGTTGATGACAAACTCATCCGAGGATGCGCGCACGACGATGCCTTTCGGGGGAAGCAGCGTCCCGCCCCTCGGCGGCGCCCCGCCGCGCATGAGGCGGGCGAGGAGTTTCGCCGCCGCAAAGCCCACCGTCGCGCCATCGAACCGCACGCTCGTGAGCGGCGGGCTCGCGAAGGTGCACAATGTCTCCTCGTTCTCCGCGCCCACCACCGCGACCTCTTCCGGCACTGGGATGCCCGCGCGCTGGCAGGCGTCGAGGACGCGGACGCCGAGCTGGTCGTTGGCGGCGAAGATGCCGACCGGCTTGGGCAGCGCCGCGAGCCACTCCATCAGCCGGGCCTGGCCTCTCTCCCAGTCGGCCGCGCGATCGGAGATCGGCTCGGGCAGCAGCGAACAAGAGCCGCCACGCCCCTCCACGGCTGTGACGAAGTTCCGCACGCGCTCCTCAAAGAAGCGCTCGGTGTGCAGGCTGTAGGCGGCAAAATTCCGGTAGCCGCGGTCGAAGAAATGCTCGGCGACCATCTGGCCGATCAGCTGGTTGTCCATGCCGACAAACGGCAACTCGCTCTTCAGGTAGGTCGCGCGCAGCTCGACCGCCGGCAGTCCCGTTGCCGCGATCACATCGGCCATTTCCTGCGTGAACGTGCGCGTGAGGATGCCGTCGCCATCCCAATTCCTCAGCCACGGCGGCGGTCCGGACTCCAAGGCGCGCAGCTCGACGAAGCACGACCACGGGCCGTGCGCCGCCACGTAGCGCCGCACGCCGGCAAGGAGCTCGCGGGTGTAGGTGCGCGTGGTCTCGACCAAAAGCGCAACGCGGGGTGAACGACGACGGCGGGCGGCCATGAAATGCGGCGTGACGAAAAATCTGAGGATTACTGACTACGCAGTGCAGTGACCTCCGCTGCCAAGCAGAATACACTGCGACCGGTGACCCCTCCATTCCACGGCAAGGCTCTCCGCGTGGTAGGCGACGCGGCTGAGACGCTCGACACCCTCTACCCCTACCACCCAGTGGGCCGGCCGACCCTGGATCGTGCTCTTCTTGTTGTTTGCGGCCGGCTGGCATGGCGGAGGCAGCCGCGAGCGCGTGGCGTCGTCATTTCGACACCCCCGCTGGCGCTGCGGTCACCACGATCAAGCGCACCGCGCTGCAAGCGGGGCTCGAGGTCATTTATTCCGCCACTATGGTTGAAGGCGTGCAGACGCCGGCTGTGGTCGGCGACCTTCGTCCGCGCGAAGGGTTCGAGCGTCTGCTCGCGGGTACGGGCCTACGCCTCGTCGAGGATAAGCGGACCGGAGTCTTCGCTATCTCGCGCGTGCCTGACGAGCGGCCCAAGGCGCGGTCCCCGGACTCCATTCATCCTCGGAGCGGAAACTCTAAAATAACCCAGCAAAACCCTGCACCTATGAAGTCACGCACCTTGTTTGCCCTTCTCGCAGGCCGGCTTTTGGCCGGCGCTGCGCTTGACGCCCAGACGACCTCCGCTCCGCCGCAAGAGGAGGTCGTCACGCTTTCCCCGTTCACTGTAAACTCCCAGGAGGACAAGGGGTATCGGGCCTCCAGTACGTTGGCCGGCTCCCGCCTCAAGACGTCGCTCAGGGACTTGTCCGGCGCTATCCAGGTGGTGACCGAGCAAGTTCTGAAGGACACGGGTTCGACCGACTCGACCCGCTTGCTCCTTTACACCACCAACACCGAGGTTGCCGGCAACGACGGCAATTTTTCCGGTAACAACGGCGGGACGAATGACGATGGCGTCCGACGCAACCCGTCCCCCACCGTCCGCGTGCGCGGCTTGGCTAGCGCGGATCTGACCCGCGGACTTTTTCTGAGCGATATCGATTTTGAGGGCTACAATACGGATCGGGTTACCATCAGTCGCGGACCCAATGGCATGCTCTTTGGCCTTGGAGGCCCGGGCGGCATTATGGATGCAGGACTCAAGCAGGCGACATTCAAGGACGCCAATGCCGCCGATGTAACCGTCGGAAGTTTTGGCTCACACCGTGAGGTGCTCGACTTCAATCGCGTGCTCACCCCCGGCAAGCTCGCCCTGCGCATCATCGGCCTGAAAAAAACGGACGAGTTTATGCAGGAGGAGCCCTTCAAGAATGAACAGCGCGTTTACGGCGCCTTGGTCGTGAAACCGTTTGCCAACACCACTTTTCGAGCCAACGCCGAAGCCGGATCCCGGAGGTCGAGCAATCCTTCGCAAATTGCGCCACAGTCGAATGTGCCTGGCTGGGTGGCGGCGGGGAAACCCATTAGGGGTGCCCCCGGCATCGACCCTTCGCTCAAGTTCGGCTCCCGCGACAGCAATCGCGCTCCCATTTGGGTGATCGAAAGCCCCTATGGCACGACGCCAAGTCTTGGCTACTCTCTGGACGTGCGCACACCGCAGTCCGCGACGACCGTGAACCTCGCCACGTGGATAACGCGCGACAACGAGGCCAACTCGTCAGCCTTCCATCGTGCGGCGGTGATGTCCGATGCGGATCGGTGGATTTTTGACTACCGCAACCACGCGCTCACCGGTTCCCTCAATCGTCAGTTTAAGAATTTCGACGCGGTTAATCTGGCGTTGGAACAAACCTTTTTTGGCAAGCGCGCCGGCATCGAGGTCGCCTACGACAAGCAGCACGACAAATCGGGCTCGAACGAACAAGCCTACAACCGATTACAGGTCGATGCGAGTGCCTTTCTTCCCTACACGATCTACAATCCGGCAACCAAGGCAAACGACGCAGTCCCAAATCCCAACGCTGGCCGCCTCTTTCTCAACTACCGCTCGGCGCATTCCCAAACTGTCACAGACCGCTCGTCGTGGCGCGTCACCAGCTTCTACGATTTGGACTTCACACGGGAGTCGAGAACACTCGGGTGGCTGGGCCGCCACGTGTTTACCGGCATGGCGAGCAATCAGCAGGCGACGAGGCGCCGCGCCAACACGCTGTACGGCGATGCCATCGGCTTGGATAACAAGTCCATCATCGACTTTAACACGAGTCCCACGGCCAATTTTCTCGCGACCTCTTTCGACCGGAGTATCATTGGCATTAGGTATCTTGGCTCCATCACTGGCTCCGCCACCAGCACTGTCGTCCCCCCGGCCTATGTCCCGAAGTTAACCAGTTTTCCGGCGGTCATGTGGAACCGCGCTGCGACACCGAATCTCCCCGGCGAACTGGGAGCTTGGCAGAACCGAACCATATCCGTCATCGACAACCCCATTGCGGGCGCCTCGCTGAACAAGGATTCGGTCGATTCGTTTGCGCTCATCAGCCAAAGCTACCTGCTCAACAAGAATTTGGTTCTCACGGCCGGCTGGCGCAGCGACAAGAGCCGAAACTGGTTCAACAACCAGCCGCCACGGACGCCTGATGATATCGTTATCTTGGACGGCCTGCGCCTCCCCGGCACACCCAATGCCGAAACAACAGGCAACGCCTTCTCTTGGGGTGCCGTGGGTCACCTCCCTCGCCGCTGGCAGGAGAAACTTGGAGTGGGCATCAGCGTTCACTACGGAATTTCCGAAAATTTTCAGCCCTTGGCTGGCCGGGTGGATATCTTGAATCGCCCCATCGATGATCCCCGTGGCAACACCAAGGAACTCGGCTTCGCCCTCGAATTGTTCGCCGGTAAGCTGCTCGTGCGCGTCAACAAGTATGAGACCAAATCCAAGAACCAGACCGACAGTTCTCTGGGTGCGGCTCAGATTCCCAATTTCGAGCGGTTGTTTTACAACAGCGTGCGCACCATCCTTACGGGCCCGGGTGAGGCGAATGAAAACTGGCGCAAGGTTTACACGCTGCCCCCATTGGGCATGCGCCAAGCCTACTGGAATCCGATCGAGCCCAACTTGGACACAACCACCAGCGTGTCCGATGCGGGTAATCCCAACGTGACTGGGACTTCGGATTTCTTCTCCAAGGGTTACGAGATCGAAGGCACTTATAATCCCACCGATCGCTGGACAATTACCTTCAACGCATCCTCCCAGGAAGCGATCAAGACCAACGTTCTGAAACAGTATTCCGACTACCTCGCGATCCGCGAACCCCAATGGCGGGCGATGGGCAATCTCGTCGCTCGCACCAACGGACAAACGATCAATCAAGCGGTGGACACCGGTGCCGTTCTGGTAATTCGAACCCAGCAAAGTAAGGAGGGATCCATCTTGCCGGAAATCCGCAAATGGCGCTTTAACCTGGTCAACGCCTACCGGTTTACTGAAGGCCGGTTGAAAGGCTGGTCGCTCGGTGGCGCGGTGCGCTGGCAGGATAAGGCCGCTGTGGGCTACCATTCGACCGTCAATCAGTTCGGCGCCATCATTCAGGACATTAAACGCCCCATCTTCGGGCCGACGGAATTAACCACCGACGCCTTCTTGAACTACTCGCGCAAAATCATGAGCGACCGGGTCCGGTGGAAGGTGCAATTGAACGTCTACAATCTCCTGAACGACACCAAGGAGATCCCGGTCGCCATTGACGACGATCTGGTGGTGGTGGGTCGCCAGCTGCAGAATGGGTTGACCTTCAAGTTGACCAACACGTTCGAGTTCTGAGCGCCCCGAGGGCCAACCAAACCACCCTTCCGATCACCGGTAGCCTCGATTCGCAACTAGATCCACGGCCCTGCGTTTTATCGCAGGGCCTTTTTTTCCCCGGATTTCCGAATCGACGGCGATTGAATCCTTGTTTCCTGACCGATTTTGCCGTGCGACCAATTCTGACCGTTTTCACACTCGGCCTTTCACTCGGGGCATCAGCTGACGCGAAGGCGATCGCACTTCAAAACCACGCTTATCGCCTCGAGGTTTTTGTCGACGCCATCGCCGTAACGCGGCTCGGCACCCCCGGTCTCACTCGCCAGATCCGCCCCGAGCTTACCCTCCAGTTCAGCGCCAGCGAACCCGGTTACACCGACGCCGGCGCTGAAGGCTCCACCCGCGTCGCAGCCTGGAAATATCCCGGAACGAATACCGCAGTCCGCGATTTTTGGTCCGTTGGCGCGCCCGCCACGCTGAGCGCTACCCGCGTCGCCAACACAACTCCTCGCAGCGTCGAATTGGAGTTCGTCCCTACCCCCGCCGGTCAGCTGACTCTCACCATCCAACTTGACGAAGGCACCGCGCCGCCCGCGTTTGCCTGGCGTCTCACTGCCACACAATCCGGCTGGTTCTCCGTTGGCTTCACCGGTCTCACCGCACGCGCGCCCGCCTCGCTTGATTTTCTCTATCAGCCGCTCGTCTGGTCGTGGAGACGTTTCCCGGTGGCCGCTGTGCTTACGACGGAAAATTTCGCCACCACCGCCGCGGTCTTCACCAATGCCGCCAATGCCACCGAGGGCCTCGCACCCGATGTCGCCGAGATTCCCTACCGCTTCGCCACCTTTGCCAATGCCCGCTTCGGCCTCGGCCTACGCGACCCTGCAGGACAGGCGCGCCCGGTCGTGTTCGCGCCCATCCTCGGCGGCGCCGGATCAAAACTCGCCACGGGCGATACCCGCACGTTCACCGTGCGCTACCTGCTCCAGGCTGGCGACTGGTATGCCGGCCTCACTCATTTTTACCGCGCGATCGCCGGCTACCGCAACGAGCGCCAGAACGCCACCTGCTCCCTCAACGAGACCTTCGAGCGCATCGTCGACTACGCCATGGACGACGTCTACGGCGGCTGGGTCGCCGACCTAAAAGGCTCCGACTACCGCTTTGATGTGCCCAGTGCCGTCAAGAACGTCGCCGCGTCCCACGTGCTTAGTGTCGCGCTGACCACCGGTGACCCGGAAATCTACCGCCGCCGCGGGCTTCCGATGCTCGAATACCTGCTGTCGCGTGAGAAATATCTCTACGCCGACGACGAAACGATCACGACCCAAAGCCCCTCCCATTTCCTCCGCGGTCCTGCCGTCGAACTTGGCGAACTCGCCGCGCTCCACCAACTCACGGGCGGCCGAGATTCCGTGTATGGGCGCGAAACGGCCCGCCTTTTCGGCCAGCCCCGCAAACTGAATTTGAATACTGAAACCGGTGCCGCTTCCTGGCAGGACCACCTCGCCCGGTACCGGATAGACCGCTCCTCCGCCGACCTCCAGGCGGCGCGAGAGGGGGCCGATAAATTGATCGGCGACATGGTCACCACGTTGCCAACGGACTTCACCACCACCGCCGGTTTGCGCGACAACAAAGCGGCATTTGCAACGGATTTCATGCCGCCTCTCTACGATCTCGTTGAGCTCTACGAGCAGACTGGTGAGCGCCGCTATCTCGATGCCGCGCTCACCGCCGCGCGCCACCTTCTGCTCTGGCAGCGATCCAATCCAATGGCTCCCCAGACGACCATCACCGTCAATACCGGCGGCCGCGTACCGGGTGTCTTTCCAGGTCGTCGGCAGGGTAAAGAAGAAGGCTTCACGGCCTACGACACCACGACTGTGATTCCGGAACAGCGCGTCGAAGCGTGGCGCACATCGCTCGTCGGCACACTCCCTGAGCAGCCAGGCACCTACCGACACGGACCCGTCATGCTGGCGCACCACGCCGCCTGGCTCCTGAGGCTTTCCCACCTCGGCAGTGATCCGCTGCTCGCCGACGCCGCGAACAACGCCGTCATCGGCCGCTACGCCAATTTTCCCGGCTACTATTTCACGTCGCTCGAAACGAATGTCTACCAACAGCCCGACTACCCGCTGCACTCGTTCTACGACGTGAAATACAACGCCATTTTCTACAACCACGTCTGGCCGCATATCGCCATGTTGCAGGATTTCCTCGTCAGTGAAGCCTTCGCAAAATCCGGTGGCCGCGTCGACTTTCCCTCCGCCTATGCGCCTGGCTACGCGTTTCTCACGAGCAAGGTTTACGGTCACCGCGCCGGTAAAGTCTTCGGCGAAAGCGGCGTGCGCCTCTGGCTCCCGCGCCGTGCTTTCCGTTCTTCCGAGACCGCGCTCAACCACGTTTTCGGCGTCGGTCCCGACGCCACTTACCTCATCCTGAGCAACACCCGTCCCGCCGAGGTCACCGCCGATCTGACGCTCGACGCCGACATTCTCCATCTCGACTCCGGCAAGGACTATCCGATTACCTTCCAGAGTAGCGATGGTACTAGCGAAAAAGGCGAACTGCGCGACGGTCGACTCCGCGTGCGCGTCGGCGCCGGGAATCTCGTCTCAGTAAAAATTCACGGCCTAAAAAACCTCGCTGTCCGACAACGCTGAAACCGGCACAGTCACCGGTATGATCCTGCGCTTCGGCGCGCGCACCGATGCGTTTATCTACACGGATCGGACAGAAAAACAGGTGCGGAAAGCGACGCTACGTTACCACCTGGGCAGTGCACCAGAGGCCGAGATTGTGGACACCCGATATCCGTATGAATTCAGCCTCCCGCTCGCGGACCCGTCCGCCTCCCTGAGGGCTCGCCTCCGCCTTGAGGACCTCGACGGCACCGTCACCGAGCGTGCGCTCCCCGAACTGAGAACCCGCTGAGGACACGCGCCATCGTCTCCACCCGTTGAAAACACACTGCGAAAAGACGCCGTCATTCAAAGTGAATGAAGACAACGAATGAACCGACAGGTGAATCCAAACATCGTATAAGTCCGGCCGAGGACCTCGTTCCGGCGAGGCCGGTGGCGTGGTAGTGAGGCAGGATGAACTCCGTCGTAGCGCTGGTGACATTTGGAGCCGGCGGGCGGTGATGAATTGCACCGTGACGAAAAATCTGACGTTTCCTGACTACACAGTGCAGTGACCTCTGCTACCAAGCAGAATACACTGCGGCCTGTGACTCCTCCATTCCACGGCAAGGCTCTCATCGTGGTGGGCGACGCGGCTGAGACGCTCGACACCCTCTATCCCTATTACCGCCTCATCGAGGCAGGCATCCAGCCGGTCGTTACCGGCCCCGAGCGCCGTCGCTACCAGATGGTGATGCACGAAGTGAAGCCAGGCTGGACGATCACGAAAGAATGGGAGGGCTACTCCATCGACGTCGACGTGCCGTTCTCCGAGGTGAAGGAGCAGGAGTACCTCGGCATCATGTTCTCCGGCGGGCGCGCGCCGGAATACATCCGCTACGACCCGGACCTCGTGCGGATCACGAAATACTTTTTCGCGGCCAACAAGCCCATCGCCTCGGTGTGTCACGGTGTGGAGATTCCGGCCTACGCGCGCTGCGTGCAGGGTCGGCGCATGGCCACGGTGGCGAAATGCCAGTTCGACCTCGAAGTCTGCGGGGGCATCTACGTCGACGCCCCTTGCGTGGTGGACGGCAATCTGGTCTCCGGCCGCACCTATCGCGACAACGGCCACTACCTCGGGCCGTGGATCAGAATGCTCGAGGCGGCGCGGGGCGGGACGGCAAGTATCCCGAACAGCCCGCTGGGCGGAAATTCCCACCGCGTCGCCTAACGACACCCACCCATCTCAAACAATCACTTATGAACCTCAATCATCGAAATCACTGCGGGCTCTCGATTCTTCCGGTAGCCATGCTGGCCTACTTGTTCGTAGCGGCGGCCCTGACAGCGCCATCCGGATTCGCCCA
>RFXC01000177.1 GCA_009921765.1 Betaproteobacteria bacterium
GATCGGCGACGGTATTCACTGGGATCGGATTGAGAATAATGGGCCGCCACCAGCCGCCCCCGGTCGCGCAGCCAGGGCGCGAGAATTTCGGTGTACCAGCCTGCGCCCGGGGCGATCTCGACCACGCTCTGCGACGCATTCAACCCGAAAAAGCGCAGCGTTTCGAGCGGATGACGCCAGCGGTCACGCGCACGGTTGGCGGCACTGCGATGCGTGGCCGCCACCGCAGCAGCCAGCGCGTCATCGGGCGCTGTGCCAGACGACTGCGCGAGCACGGGCAGCCCTGCGGCGCCCAACGAAACTGCGGCGAGCAGCTGGCGGCGCGCCAACTGGGGAAGGTTCCTGAAAGCGGTGTCTGCCATGCGCGGTCTCCTGATCAGGCGGTGGGTTCACCCGAGGTAATGGTGCGACGAACCACGACGGGCCTGCCGCCGTGGCGGCGCTTGCACATCCACGCGGCAAGCGCCGAATCAAGGTAGTCGGCGTGGCCGGGAAACCAGCGGGCAAGTTCATCGGCCAGGCCGCGACAGGTCTGAAAGTGGCCGCCCTGCGCGAGCAGCGACTGCACCTCGCGAACCGAATTCAGCACCGCCGCATGTTCGTCGATATGACAGTCGCGCGGCGGAAACCCGGTCTCCCGCATCCATTGATCTTCCTGCCCAAAGTGCGCTTCGAGATGGTCTCGTACGTGCGAAAGACGCGCTGCGAGCTGATCGTCTGGCGCGCTTCGCAGCGCCTCCACCTCGGCGACAAATTCCTCGTGCAGCCGATCCATGGCCGGATAGCCAAGCAGGAGCGCATCGGTCCATTCAAGCGGGGCGGGCGAATTCATTTGAAGAGCAGTATCAGGGCGAGAAGCGTGAGGAATGCGAGAAGGAGCCTTCGGAACAGCTGTTCGTTGAGTCGGTATCGAACCCGTTTGCCGATGGCGAGTCCTGCGGCCATCGGCAAGAGCCCAACCGCAGACAGCACCAGATCGGTATTGGTCATTCGGTCGTACCACATGAGGGCACCGTAGAGCGGGAGCGCGGCAATGAAATAAATGGTGCTGATGGAACTCACAAATGTTTCGCGATCCAGCCTCAACGCGAGCAGGTAGGTAAGCGTCACCGGCCCGGTGAGCGACGACACACCCCCCAGAATGCCAGCGAGCAGCCCGACCACCACGCCCACCTTGGCCTCTTTTTCACGGCTGATGGAGAGCGTCGGCTGCCAGATCATGGACGCCACCGCTAAAAGGAGCGCGATGGCGAGCAGGTCGTTCAACTGCGCCGGCGAGAGTGCCAGCGTGAGCTTGACCGTGACGATGGTGATGATGAACTGCGCAATGATGAGCCCGCCGAAGCGCTTGAGCGTTTCAACAATCCGTCCGCCGTCGATCGCCTGGTAGAGATTCGACAGCGCGACCGGCGCAGCCAGGAGCGAGATGGACTGATAGCTCGACAGGCCCAGACCCAGCAGCGGCGTGCTGACCAGCGGCAGCCCCACGCCCAGAGCGCCCTTTACCAGCCCCCCTGCAAAGAGCGCGCCGAGAAAAAGCGGCCACGGGAAGGCTGTATCGAAAATGGCGGCAATCAAGCGCTGCTGCCTGGTGGTCTGGGTAGGGTCATCATCATCACTCGGGCTTGAGGTCGGCCGCCTTGGCCGCGCGTGCCATCAGGTCATTTTCGCGCGAGATCACCCTCGCATAGTCAGCCGGGCCCGCCCCCACCGGCTCGATCACGGCAGCATCGAACGTGCGAATCACTTCGGGCATCTTCACCACCTGGGCGATTTCACCCGCCAGTCGGTCGATTGCCCATTGAGGCGTGCCAGCAGCGGCCATGGCGCCGATCACTACCGCAAAATCGAATCCGGGTACCACCTCGGCGATGGCCGGCACATCGGGCGCCTGCGGCGAGCGGCTCGCAGCGTTGCTTGCCAGAATGCGGACCTGCCCCGCCTTCACGAACCCGGCCATCGAGGGCAGCGCCGCCACCGAAAACTCCACCTGCCCGCCGACCAGCGCAGGAGTGGACTGCCCGGACCCGCGGAACGGCACGTGACGAACCTTGAGATCCAGCGCAGCTTTCAGGGCCTCCATCGTCAGGTGATGGGTGCTGCCGATTCCCGATGAGCCATAAGTGAATTCATCAGGCTTTGACTTCACCAGATCGATGAACTGCTGAAAACTGGTCACCCCGGTTTTCGGGTGCGCCACCACGAAGAGGGGCGAGCGCGCGATGAGAGACACCGGCAGGATGTCTTTGCCCACCTGGTAGGGCACCTGACGATTCACCAACGGCGTGATCGAGAGCATCGAGCCATCCGAGACGATGAAGGCATGACCATCACCGGGGCTGCTCTGCTGCAGCACCTGAAACGCGATCACGCCATTGCCCCCTGGGCGGTTATCGATCACCACCGACTGCCCCATCCGCTCGGTGAGCCGTTGGGCCACGGTGCGTGCCACCGAATCTGGCAGACCGCCCGCCGCGTAAGGCACGATCAGGCGGATAGGTTTGGAGGGGTAGCCCGCAGGGGCTGCCGACTGCGCGGCGGCCACGAACGGCGCGAGGGCCAAGGCCAGGGCCGCGGACACGGCACGGATCAGTTGCATGAGAAGTCTCCCGGAAGGCGCGCCGGCGTTTGCGCGATGTTTAGTCGTCTAAGATAATTAATGATCAACAACGTTGGCCGTGATGATACCTACCCCGACCGAAAGCCCGTCCCTATTTCCTGTGCGAGTGACCGCAGCCGACCCGGTGGCGCGCGACATCGTGCGGTTTGAACTGCAGGCGCTGGACGGGTCGGCATTGCCTGCATTTTCTGCGGGGGCGCACATTCCCGTTCGAACCCCGGCCGGCATGATGCGCCAGTATTCGCTGTGCAGCGCCCAATCCGATACCAGCCGATACCTGATTGCCGTCAAGCGGGAGGCGGCCGGCCGCGGCGGGTCTTCGAGCATGGTCGAGTCCGTGAAGCCCGGCGACACGCTCCAGATCGGCGCGCCCGTCAACCAGTTCCCGCTCGACGATCGTGCGCGCAGTTTCCTGCTGATTGCGGGTGGCATTGGCATCACGCCCATGCTTGCCATGGCCCTCGCGCTTGCCGAGGAAGGCAGTCGGCGCTTCCGGCTCGTCTACCTCACCCGCGATCTTGAATCGACCGCCTTCCTCGATCAGCTCACCTCCCCTGAGTTGAAGGCAAGCGTCACCCTTCACCAGGACGGTGGCAACCCTGATCGTGCGTTCGATCTGTGGCCCCTCCTCGAGAAGCCGGGCAGCATGAGCGGCCAGCATGTCTACTGCTGCGGGCCCTCGGGCCTGATGGAGGCCGTGCGCGACATGACCGGACACTGGCCGTCGGGCGCGGTGCATTTTGAAAGCTTCGGCGTCGACACCGCTGCGCGCGCCGACGACCGCGCGTTCCGCGTGGCCTGTCGGCGAAGCGGCGTTGAATTCGAGGTGCCGGTGGGCCGCAGCATCCTGGAGGTTGCCCGCGCTCAGGGCATCGACATTCCCAGTTCATGCGAAAGCGGCACCTGCGGCTCTTGCAGGACCGCACTCCTCGCAGGAGAAGCCGATCACCGCGACCTGGTGCTGCTGCCCGAGGAGCACGCGAGCCACATCATGGTGTGCGTCTCGCGAGCCCGGAGCGAGCGCCTGGAGCTCGAGCTGTGAGCGCGCCGGTGAGGCTGGGCGTACTCGGCATGGGCCGCGCCTTCACATTGATGGTGCCCACGTTTGCCGCCGATCCTCGCGTCAAACTGGTAGCCGCCTTTGACCCGCGGGCCGGGGCACGCGAGCGCTTCGTAAGCGAATTCGGCGGCTGCTCGCACGATACGCCGGAAGCGGTGTGCGCCAACCCCGAGGTGGAGTGGGTCTATATCGCCACGCCTCATGGCCTGCACGCTGAACATGTGAAGCTCGCTGCCCGTCACGGCCGACATGTGCTGGTGGAAAAGCCCATGGCGCTCACGCTCGCCGACTGCGACGCCATGGTCGATGCCTGCGAGCGCGCGGGCGTTCAGCTGATCGTGGGGCACAGTCACAGCCACAACGCGCCGGTGCGGCTTGCACTTGAACTGATCGGGCAGGGAACGATTGGTCGCGTGCGATTTGTGCACGCCATGCAGTTCACCGATTTTCTGTATCGCCCGCGCCGTCCGGAAGAGCTTGACACCGCTCGCGGCGGCGGCGTGGCGTTCAGCCAGGCGGCACATCAGCTCGACATCGTTCGCCTCCTGGCAGGGGGCCGTATTCGCAGCGTGCGCGCGGCGGCTGGCCGCTGGGATCCGGCGCGCCCCACTGAAGGCGCCTACACAGCGCTTCTTTTCTTTGAAGAGGGCGCGTTCGCCAACGTCACTTATAACGGCTACGGCTTCTTTGATACCGATACCCTGATGGAGGGCATCGGCGAGCTTGGCGAACCCAAGCCCGAGCGCGCGCATCAGCAGACACGCGCGCGTCTGCGTGCGGTCACCGACGAGGCCGCCGAGGCCGCGTTCAAGGCCGAGCGCAATTTCGGCGGGAGCCAATACCAGCCGGCGCGAATCGGCCCCCCCACTGCCTGGCAGCATTTCGGGCCGACGCTGGTCTGCGGCGAAAAGGGCGACCTGCGCCTCACGCCTCGCGGGGTCGAGCTGATCAATGACGACGGCGCGCGTTTCATCGCAGCGCCCACCCCGCTGGTGGCGCGCTCGGAAGTGATCGACGAGCTTTGTGCAGCGGCCCATGACGGTGTGCCGCCGCTTCATGACGGCCGCTGGTCACGCGCCACCGTGGAAGCGTGCCTCGCGCTTCTGGAAAGTGACCGTCAGGGCTGCGACATCATGCTGTCGCGCCAGGTCTCGCCCGCCATCACGCCACCTCGTGCCGGCGCGGCATGAACCGCGACCAACCTGCAGGCAGCATCCTGCGCCACTGGCGCGAGGCCGTGCCCAACGACCGCATGGCGCATCTGGTACGAGACGTGGCGCGGGCCCAGATGCGCGCCCTTCAGCAACGGCTCGCGCCACTCGATGTGTCGTTTGGCCACTGGACCTTTCTGCGCGTGCTCTGGACCCGCGATGGCCTCACCCAGCGCGAGCTGAGCGAGCAGGCCGGCGTGATGGAGCCCACCACTTTCACCGCAGTGAAGGCCATGGAAGAAAGGGGGCTGGTGGAGCGGCGCCAAATTGCGGGCAATCGCAAGAACATGCATGTTTTTCTTACCCCCGCCGGCAGGGCCCTTGAAAAACAGCTGGTGCCGCTTGCGGTCGAGGTCAACCGAATCAGCATGCGCGGGCTCGATGCAGACACGGTGGCGCGCACCCGTCGCGCGCTCCTCACCATGATCGAGAACCTGGCCGACGACGAAACCGGCCCGCCAGGCGGGCCCGCCGTCAGACCGCGAAGCTCTCGTAAGTAGACGGGTGAAACACTTCCTCCACGCTCAGCCGGCGCGAGGACAGGCCCTGCGAGTGGTGATGGCGCAGGAACGTATCGATGGCCGGCTCGTTGCCCGCCACACCGTAGGACCAGTAGTCCGGACCCAGCGTGTCGCGCGCAGCCTTCAGCTGCTCTTCGACGAAGGGCATGGTGACCTTGGTGGCTGAAGTGTCGTTCAGCGCTTCGAGCGCAACATTCTTGGCAGCATTGAACGCTTTCTGGAGCGCGCCAGGCAACCAGGGATGTGCATCCACCAGCGTCTTGCGCACCCCCACCACATGCATGATCGGGAAGATGCCGGTTCGACGGAAGTAGTCCTTGGCGGTCGCGGTCGGGTCGTCAAACAGCCAGCCGATGGCGGGATTGGCAAGCGCCTCGCGCGACGGCGGGCGCGGCGCCATGAAGCCGTCGATGTCACCACGATTCAGAAGCTCGCTGATGGTCATGCCGTCGGGCGCCGACTCGATCACCACCCCGGGCGGGAGGTTGAGCGCGATCTTTTCCGGCCGCCCCGGTGTTTCAATGCCGCCTCGCACCCAACGGATATCTTCGGGCGCCACGCCGTAATCGTCCTGGAGGATTGCACGCGCCCAGACATTGGCGGTGAGCTGATATTCAGGCAACCCCATCCGTCGTCCCTTCAGGTCTTCCGGGCGACGGATACGGTCCTTGCGCACATAGATGGAGGTGTGGCGAAACATGCGCGACAGAAAGACCGGGATCGCCACATACGGGCAGTCGCCACGCGCGGTGCGCACCGCGTAGCTTGAAAACGAAAGCTCGCAAACATCGAATGATTCATGCCGCATGGAGCGGAAGAACATCTCTTCAGGCGTGAGCAGCATGTACACCGGGTCGGCGCCGTCGACCTGCACGCGGCCGTCGACCAGAGGACGCGTCCGGTCGTAATCGCCGACCGCCACCGAGATGCGAAGCTTGTTCATGGAAAGGGTTCTCCTGTCGGCGCCCGATCGGCGCATGGTTTGTTGAGGCGAACTGATCCGGGCGTCGCGCGCGGGTCAGGCGCGCACGGAATAAGACGGCTCGAGCTCGGGCCGCTCCGTGCCGTCGGGCCAGACGTAGCGCGTATCAAAGGCGCGCCAGTCGACACTCTTGGGCACGATGGCCTGATAGGAACAGACATGGAGCGGAATCGCCTGGTTGCCCGTGCCGATCGCGGGGGAACCTTCAGAAAACGCACGTACCGCCGCCAGCATCTGGCGCCGGAACTCAACGATCGCGAGGTCGCTCGCCCCCAGGCGGTCGTTGTGACGGTCGGCGATCGGCCCCATCGTGAGCCACATCGCAATGTCCTGGTTCGGAAAACCGGTGATGCCGGTGAAGTTGCCCGCCTTCATCGCCTGACGGTCCTGCCAGAAGCGGTTGGCTTCGGTGCGAAGCGGCCGGTACTCGCTGTCGAGATCGACCCCCACTGTCTGCCGAAGAAACTTGCGCCAGGTTTCCACTTCCGGGGTCTGCGACGGATGCCCCCAGGCGATGAAATAGAAAGCCGTGTTGGTGTCATCCATCGGAACGTTGATGTTGGCAACGTTGTAGAGATTGTTCGGGGGAATCAACACCGTGGCCGGCGCCACGAATACGGTGGAGCGGATGTAATCCTGCGAGGCGGCATCCTTGATCGGTCGGCGGATGGCGGCATAGCGAAAGCCGTAGGTGTCCATGTCCACCTGCAGGCGCGGCGCCTTGTCGGTAGACGGTCGCAGCCAGAGCTGCGAGGTGGCTTTGGCCCCGTCAACCCGCGCCGGCACCATGTCGGATGAATGCAGACTGGAGCTGTGCGCAGAATCGATCGCGCCCTCGAGAATCTGCGCCCAGTTGCAGGGGATGAGCACCTTCGCGATGCTGACCCGCGCTTCGGCCGTCGGCGCCCAGCGCGGCGGCACAAACTGGGGCACCTGGTCAGCCGGACCGAACCAGCCCCACACCAGACCCGCCCATTCCAGGCACGGGTAGCTGCGGTGGGTGATGCGATCGGCGAATCCGCTGGCCGCCGGTTCCGAGACCATCTCGAGTACCTTGCCCGAGACGTCGAACTTCCAACCGTGGTAAAGGCACCGCAGGCCGCCTTCCTCGTTTCTGCCGTACACCAGCGAGGCCCGACGGTGCGGACAGCGTTCATCGAGTACGCCCACCCGGCCGTCGCTATCGCGAAACACCACCAGATCTTCACCAAAAACGCGGGCCTTCACCGGCGGGCCGTCCGGATCAAGCACTTCCTCGCTGAGGCAGACCGGCTGCCAGTGCCGGCGCATCAACTGGCCCATGGGCGCATCGCCCACCACGCGGCAGAGGAGATCATTGTCTTCGGCGGTCATCATGCTGGCGACTCCCGGAATGATTAGACATCTAACGAAATTTCGGCGCATTATACCGATCGCCCTGCCGCCTGCGAAGCCATTTTCCAGGCGCAGTGGGGTTGGCTTACACTGAGTGTCAATCACCGAGCCCCTGATGGGAAACACAGTTCGTCGCCTCGCCTGCTGGTGCCTCATGCTGGTTCTGCCGCTGCAGGCGCTGGCCGGCATGACGCGCGTGCATGGCCCTCACACGGAGAGGCACGGGGTGCACGCAGCGACGCACGCGCACGCGCACGTCAACGGCGTGCAACCCACGGCGGAGGCCCTGCCTGACGTCCCAACCGGCGAGGCGGCCGCTACCCAAACCGCATGTGCGCACCACGCATCACCCGCCTGCCCAGCCTGTGAATGGCCATCGGCCGACTCCTCCGACCGCTCGAATCTCCCGCCCTCCTGCAACACGTGCGCATCATGCTGCCTGCTGCTGATCCCGGCACCGCTCACCCTCTTGCCGCCAGCGGGTGCCAACAGCAGCCCACCCGACAGGGAAGCGCGTTTTCGAAGCGTCTCCCCGCACATACTCGAACGACCTCCTCGATCCTTGGCGGCTGCCTGAAGCCGGCGCGCTGACACCACCCGGCTGGTGGCGGGCGCCCAGCAAGCACCGGACGCCTGCACGCTTGCCAGCCAGGCGGCCATCAAGGGCCACGCACTGATCCGCCTGTCCTGCCAGGGCTGGCGTTTATCGGCCGAACCTCATCGAGGAGAACGGGATGACACCCATCCATCCACGACAGTTTCCCGCTCGTCGCAGCGCCGCACTGCGCGGCCTGGTGGCGGCGTTGATATGGCTTCCAGCAGTCGCGGCCGCCCGCCCGGATCCGCTTGATCCCGCGGCGCCCGTACTCCCGCTTACCCATGCGTCTGCGCTCACCGCCGCGCCCTCGTTATCGGAGACACCCGTGGGGTCTTGGCGAAGTTCACCAAGTCAGTTGGCTCAGCCTCAAAGGGCGCGGTCTGCGGCTAGTTTCACAATTTGAGACTTACATCTCAAACCTTGACTCAACTGCCATCTGCGATGGAGAATACACACATGTCAAAGAAGTACGCGCTTATCTCGTCATCAGTAATTGTGGTGGTCATTCGATAGCGCGTGCCTTTTTAACGCACGCGCCCTCAGATCCTCTGAGGGTTTTTTCATTTAAGAAATGAAAAGTAGAAGTAAAAGTTAAGCCCAGTAAAACCTAGAGAGTACGGAAAGGAGTAAGAAGATGGCGCACACACCAACGGCCAACGGCACAGCAATGACAGGAGCTACTTCATTGGTGAAAAGCCTAGAAGCAGCAAATGTAGATGTGATGTTTGGATTGCCAGGCGGCGCGATTCTTCCTGCTTACGATCCGATCTTTGATTCAACTATTC
>RFXC01000178.1 GCA_009921765.1 Betaproteobacteria bacterium
GATCTGCGCCCCGAGCGGCGGCGCCACGGCACGCCCGATGCGCTCCTCGCGCTTCGCGATCAGCTGGCCGTTGACGGGCTGATCGCAGCGATGGGAATGGGCCGCGACAGCTTTCACCCGCGCTTTCTGCTCAACCCGGAGGTGTGCCCGCTCTCCTGCTGCTGACGCGACGCTTCGCGCCGACTGGCCGGGCGAGCAGCGCCACGCTCGAGCGACTCCATTCGCTCCTGCACCTGGCGCTGCACCATCCGCATGTGCGCCTGCATCGCCTGCTCGGCAGCGTCGGGATCGCGCTGCGCAATGGCGAGCGCCACCTGCTGATGTTCCGCATCGCGCTGCCGCAGGCGTTCGGCTGGACGCTCTCGTGCCGGACTCAGGTGAAGCCGCGCATCACGCCCGACCTGCCGAAGGAGCGCGTAAAGGTCCGCAGCCAGACGGTTGCCGGTGGCGGCCGCGATTGCATTATGGAAATCGAGATCGGCGCTTGCGCTCTGCTGCTCAGCCAGTGTGGTTGAAGCCCGTTGAATCCGCCGGACATCGATTGGCGTGGCGCGAACCGCGGCCATGCGGGCCAGCGCGGGCTCAAGAATGGCGCGAAGTTCGGTCACTTCGATCGGGTGGGTGCGCCGCACCAGCGCGCGTGCGCTACGCCCCAGGCCACGCGGGGCAGGCGTGGGGCCAAGCTCGCCGCGTTCGCGCAGGTCGGCAAGCGCCCGGCGAAGCTGATGCCGCGTAACCGCCAGCTCGGCGGCGAGGTCTCGCTCAGCGGGCAAGCCCTCGCCGCGCGCCGCGCGATCGCGCAACCGCGCAAGGAGCGCCGCATAGGCGTCGGGGGGTCGGGCAGCAGACGCAGGCATTGGCAGGATGTTCCCTGGTGGTTTGAAGAGCACCCCAAGCATCCAACCGAATCAACCATACTGTCAATTGGTTGTATCAAAATCAGCGTTGATCCCCTCTTGCGAGCATTGCGGCAATCAGCGTTTCGCTCTAGTCTTCCAACCTTGGTCGAGACCGGTTGACGGAGGCTGGAATGGGTGAAATGAGCGAGCGTGGGGCAATTACGCCACCGTCGGACGAGCTGCGCGAGATGTATGCGCGGATCAACGAAAAGCATCTGTTCCCCTTCTGGGCTCAGCGCTCCGATGTCGAGCACGATGAAATCCGCCAGCTGATGGCGGGCGCCCGCGCCCAGCCTTTTCACTGGAGCTACACGCGCGACCTCGAAGCACTCATGCTGCAGTCGGCGCGGCTCATCCACACCGGCAGTTCCGACCGGCGGTCGCTCATCCTCGTCAATCCGGGGCTGCGGCCGCGACGCGCCACCGTCACCACGCTCTACACCGCCTATCGCATCAACGACCCCAACGAGATGATGCCGCCGCACAAGCACACGGCAAGCGCCATCCGCCTGGGTCTGACCGGGCAGGAAAACTTTACCGGGGTTGAGGGCGAGAACATTGTCTTCGGCCACGGCGACATGGTGCTCACGCCCGTGGAAACCTGGCACAACCACGGCTGCGTGGGCAACGAGCCGGCACTCAACCTGTCGGTGCTCGACTATCCCTTGGTGGAGGTGCTGAACGCGCTCGAGTTCGGCCACGATTACCAGGAAGACGGCATTCGCAAGCGCGAGCAGACCGCGCGCTTTTCACCCGACTACAGCCGGAAAATCTACGGTACAGGCGGCGCGACACCGCGCTTTGTGAGCCACGCGCGCGGCGTGGGCGCATCGTCACCCATGTATGTCTACCGCTACGACATGATGCGGGAGGTGCTCGAGCGCAATCGCGACGCCGAGAGCCTGGAGGGGCTGGTGGTGGAATACACCGACCCGGTCCGCGGCGGCCCGGTGTTCAAGACCATGACCTTCTTTCTGCAGATGCTGCGGCCTGGCGAAAAAACCGCGCCGCTCAACCAGAACGCAAGCCTGCTCATCTCGCCGCTGGAGGGCCGGGCAATTTGCCGAATTGACGACCAGCATGTGTTCGATGCCGAGTTCCGTGACACGATCGCGGTGCCGGGCAATCACTGGATGACGCTTGAAAACCCCAGCAGCACCACGCCGGCCGTGCTGTTCATTGCAAGCGACGAGCCTGCACTGGCCGCCTTCGGGCTGCTGCGGCGCGCCGCCCGCACACCTGGCGGCGATCTCGTGAAACTCGGTTGAGCCCACCATGGCCCGCGCACACAACACCCGGCTGGTCTCGCATATCGATTGCCACGGCGGCGGCCAGGCCTGGGTCGATGGCACCACGCTTTATGTCTCGGCCATGCGTCCGCCCGATGGCACCTCCATCTATGACGTGGCCGATCCGCGCAATCCGAAGCTGCTCGCCACGCTTCAGGTGCCCATGGGCTGGCACTCGCACAAGGTGCGCGCGCAGAACGGCATCATGATCGTGAACTATGAAAAGTTCCGTGAAGGCGCAGACGATTTCGGTGGCGGCCTGGGCATCTTCGATGTATCAAACCCCGCGCGGCCCAGGCTGATCACGCACTGGAAGGTGAGCAACGCCGTGGGCGGCGGCGTTCACCGCTTCAGCTTTGACGGCCGCTACGCCTACATCTCGCCCACGGCCGAGGGCTATGTCGGCAACATCATGATGATTCTTGACCTCGCCGACCCAGCGCGCCCGCAGGAAGTGGGCCGCTGGTGGATTCCCGGGCAGCACGTTGCGGGCGGTGAGCACTATCCCTGGGACAACTACACCCGGCCACGCTGCCACCATCCGTTGCGTCTGGGCGATCGCCTCTATGTGTCCTACTGGCATCACGGCTTCTACATCCTCGACATTTCCGACATGTCACGGCCAAAGCTGGTGGCGGGCATCAACCCTGGCCCGGCCGACCCGCACCCCACCCATACTGCGCTGCCCATTCCGGTCGCGCTCAAGGGGCGGAACATTCTGGTGGTGGCCGACGAAGACGTGGCCAAACTGCGCCCATCTCCTCCCGCCTACACCTGGATTTACGACATCAGCGAGGAAACCCAGCCGCTGCCGATTGCCACCTTCCAGGTCGACGGCATCGATCCGGATGGCGAGCCCCAAGAGCACATGACTGGCTGCCACCAGCCCTCTGAACGTTTCAACGGCACCGTGATTCCCTTCGCCTGGTTTGCCCAGGGCCTTCGTCTCATCGATATCGCCGATCCGTTCCGACCCAAGGAGGTGGGCTTCTACGAGCCCGATCCGCCCGCCGGCTGCGCTCGCGTGTCGTCCAATGATGTCACCATCGACGACCGCGGACTTGTCTATCTGATCGATCGCCAGCAGGGGCTGGACATCATCGAATGTTTCCCGAGGTAAACCCACCATGAGCACCATTCAGACCTTCGGCAAAAAGAACCCCAACCTGCCCTTCCACCCGGCGGTGCGCGCTGGCGACTTCGTCTTCCTGTCCGGTCAGGTGGCCAAGGACGAGCACGGCAACATGGTGTCCGGCACCATCGAGGAAGAAACCCGCGCCACCATCCTCGCCTGCCAGCGGATTCTTGCGCTCGCCGGCTGCTCGCTCGATGACGTGGTGAAGGTCACCACCTTTCTCGAAGACGCGCGTGATTTCGGCCGCTACAACGGCGTCTTCAAGGAATATTTCCCGGACGGACGGCTCGCCCGTACCACGGTCGAGGCGCGAGCCGTCATCAGCACCAAAATTGAAATCGAGATGGTGGCCTACAAGCCGCTGTCGGCCTGACACCCCATCCATCCACTGTTCAGCGCACGTTCAGGCGGCGCAAGGAGAACTCCATGTATCAACTGCTCGGCCGGGCCACCTCCGGCAACGTTCAGAAAGTGATGTTCCTGCTCGAGGAACTCGGCGTTTCCTATGAGCGCCACGATTACGGACGCCAGTTCGAAAACACCACCACCGCCGAATATCTGGCCATGACCCCCACCGCCAAGGTGCCCACCCTGAAAGATGGTGGCGTCGCGATCTGGGAATCGCATGCCATCCTGCGCTACGTGGCGGCCAAGGAAAAAGCGTCCAGCCTCTATCCCATCGATCTGGCCGCTCGCAGTCAGGTGGATCGCTGGATGGACTGGACCCTCGCCTCGCTCAACCCGGTGTTTCTGGCGGGCTTTCGCGATGCCAAGAAGCCCGAGGCGGAGCGCGCCCCCGACACCGGCAAAAACCTGGCCGCGGAACTCAAGATCCTCGATGGTCAACTCGCCAAATCAAGCTGGGTGGCGGGCGATACCCTCACCATCGCCGACATCGCGCTCGGGCCGGTGGTGCGTCGCTGTGTGGCCTTCCCGTTCGGGCTGCCGCCCACACCAGGCATCTCGGCATGGCTCGAGCGTCTGAACGCGCGCGCGTCCTTCCGCACCGCCACGGCAGCAGGCTGATCGGCAGCCCGCCATGAGCGAACGCGCAAGCTTTGACTATGTGATCGTCGGTGCGGGTTCGGCCGGCTGCGTGCTCGCCAACCGGTTGTCTGAAACCCCTGGCACCCGCGTGCTGCTGCTTGAGGCGGGCGACTGGGATCGCGATCCCTGGATCCACATCCCGTTTGGCTGGGGCCGCATTCTCGGCAAACGCCTGCATGACTGGGGCTATTTCGCCGAGCCTCAGGAGAATCTCAACGGTCGTGCGGTCGAGTGTGCACGAGGACGCGTGATCGGGGGTTCGTCTTCGATCAATGCCATGGCGTGGGTGCGCGGGCACCGCGCCGACTACGACCGCTGGGCGGCTTCCGGCCTCACCGGCTGGTCCTATGCCGACGCACTCCCCTATTTCCGCCGCACCGAAAGCTGGGAGGGCGGCGAGTCGGCCTTCCGCGGCGGCAGCGGCCCGGTGGCAGTGCGCGAAAACCGCTATCCTGATCCGCTCTTTGATGCCTTCTTCGAAGCGGCCACCAGCGCCGGCCATCCCATCACGCCCGACTACAACGGCGCGCAGCAGGAAGGCTTCGGCCTGTTTCAGTGCTCCATCCGCGACAACCGCCGCGCAAGTTCCGCGAGCGCCTATCTGCGACCTGCCATGGAGCGCCCCGGACTCACGGTACAGGTCCGGGCGCTTGCCACCCGGCTGGTGTTCGACGGCCGGCGCGCGGTGGGCGTTGAATACGAAGTTGATGGAAACCGGCGCGTGGCGCTTGCCGATCGCGAGGTGCTGCTCGCAGGCGGCGTCATCAACACACCGCAACTCCTCATGCTCTCTGGCATCGGCGCCCCCGAGGATCTGCGCCCGCATGACATCGCGCTTCACACCGCGCTCCCTGGCGTGGGCCGCAATCTGCAGGACCATGTCATGGCGCCGGTTGCCTATCGGCGGCGCGAGCCCGGTCCGTTTCAGTACAACATGCGCGCCGACCGGATCGTGCGGCATCTCGTCAACGCGCATTTTTTCGGCCGGGGCTACGCCACCGATCTGCCTGCACCGCTCACCGCGTTTCTCCGCACCTCCGACGCCGAGCCCGTGCCCAACATCCAGCTGCTGTTCCATGGAGGACCGCTCAATGCCACTCCGTGGCTGCGTCCTTTCCGGCGGCCGTTCGAGGACGGGTTTTCAACGGTGGCCATTGTTCTGCGGCCACACAGCCGCGGCCGGCTGGAGCTCGCCTCGGCCAATCCCCGACAACCGATCCGCATCCGGCAGAATTTTCTCGATGCCGAACACGACTGGCAGACATTGCGCGCGGGTCTGCGCCTTGCGCGCAACCTGGGCGAGCAGCCCGCACTTGGCCGCTTCGTGGCGGCCGAGCGCGCCCCCGGCGCGGGCAAAACCACGGACGCCGATCTCGACGCCCACATCCGCGCGGTATCAATCACCGTTCACCACCCGCTTGGCACCTGCCGAATGGGCATCAATCCCGGCGATGGGGCGGTGGTCGACCCCGAGCTTCGCGTCTTTGGCATCGAAGGCCTGCGGGTGATCGACGCATCGGTCATGCCCAACCTCATTGGCGGCAACATCAATGCCGCGGTCATGATGATCGCCGAGCGGGCCGCCGACCTCATTCGTGGGCATGCACCGCTTGCGCCCGAATTCCCCGATTCTGCGCATGCCACCCAAGGCGGCGCAGCGCTCGCCGCCTGATACCCACATCACGCCTGACACGGCAAGGAGGAGACCATGACACTACGACGCACCACCGCTCTCGCGCTGCTGACCGCCGCGCTGATTGCACCCGCGCAGGCGCAAACCGTCACCATGAAAATGGCCAGCGCCACCATCAATGACGTGCAGCATGAATGGCTGCGCCGCTTCGAGGCCGAACTGAAACCACGCGCTGGCGATCGCATCAAGGTGGAGATCTATCCCGCGAGCCAGCTGGGCGCGATTCCGCGCATGGTCGAGGGCGTGGTGCTCGGCAATATCGAGGCCTTCGTCACCCCCACCTCGTTTCTGGTCGGCACCGAGCCCCGTTTCCAGGCGCTGGACGCAATTGGGCTATTCGAGTCTCCCGAGCATCTGGGCCGCGTGCTGGGCGACGCCGGCTATCGGCCCCGGGCGCTCGCGATTGGCGAGGGCAAGGGAGTCAAGGGCATCGGCGTTTTCTACAACAGCCCGGTGGTGATTCTGTCGCGCAAACCCATTCGTACCCTCGCCGACTTCAAGGGCCAGAAGATCCGCGTGTTTGCCACCCCGCTTCAGATCGAACCCATGAAAGCGCTCGGTGCAACGCCCGTTCCCATGGCGCTGAATGAAGTGCTGCCAGCGCTCCAGAGCGGGGCGATCGACGGTCTGCTGGCGGGCATTCCGGTGCTCACCCCCATGAAGTTCTATGACGCGGCCAAGGCCGTCACGGAAATTCACCCGGGCATCGTCGTGTCCACGGTCGTGGTCAACCGCAAATGGTTCCAGAGCCTGCCCGCCGATCTCCAGAAGGCCATCGACGAAGCCGGGGCGGCAGTCGACAAGGTGGCCTTCGGGTTCGCCGCCGCCACGATTCAACGCGCGAACGACGGCTGGACCCAGAACGGCGGACAACTCATCAAGCTTCCGGCACCCGAGCAGGCCAAGATGATGGCGGATCTGCGCAAGCTTGGCGGCGAACTGCTGTCCAAGAACCCTGCGGTTCAGGCTGAGTACGACGCGCTCGTGCAGGCCGCCGACCGGCTGAAGTAATCTGTGATGATCGAGCGCGCGATTGAGCGTCTGGCCGACGCGCTGCTCACCGGGCTCGGGCTGCTGGTGATCGCGGCAGTCTGCCTGAATTTTGCCAACGTGGTGGGCCGCTATGTGTTCGGCCAGGCAATCTTCGGTGCCGATGAAATCCAGACCTACCTGATGGTCTGGATGGCGTTTCTGGGGGCCGTGGTGGTGGGTTGGCGAAACGCGCATCTGCGCATGGACGTGCTGGTGCGCGCACTCCCCCGGGCAGTGCAACTGGCCTTGCGCCTGATCGAACTCCTGCTGCTGGTGGCCACCGCGGCGGTGGTCGCGCTCCAGTCATGGATATTCGTCATCACCATGGCTGAACTCGATCGGCACAGCGACGCCGCCAACATCCCGATGGCCATTCCACACGCCGCGGTCGCCATCGGGTTTACGCTGATCGCAGCGGGCGCGCTCTGGCATCTGCTTGCGCGCCGCTGGGCTCAAGCCCCATCCGACCAGGACACCCCATGAGCTTTGCCCTCGGGTTCCTGCCGATTGTGCTGCTCCTCGCGGGCTTTCCCATCTACCTGGTCTTGCTGTCCTCCAGCGCAGTGGCATTGATGTTCTTTTCGAACACGCCACTGAATGTGATTCATCAGAACCTGTTCGGTTCGATTGATGCCTTCGCACTCCTCGCGGTTCCGTTCTTCATTTATGCCGGCGAACTGATGGGCCGTGGCAGCGTCGCGCAGCGACTGGTGGATGCAGTCCAGGCGGGCGTGGGCAACGTGCGCGGCAGTCTGGGCGTAACCACCGTTGGCACCTCGGCCATCTTCGGTGCCATCTCGGGTGTCAGCGCCGCCACCGTTGCCACCGTGGGCCGCATCATGGTGCCTGCCATGCGCCGGGCGAACTATCCCGAACATTTTTCTGCTGGGCTCATCACCGCAGTGGGTGCAATCGACATCATCATTCCGCCCAGCGTCCCGATGATTGTTTACGGCGTCGCCGCGCAGGAAAGCGTGCCCAGGCTCTACGCCGCCGGCATCTTCCCGGGACTTCTCATCGGCGTGATGCTCGCCCTCTATGTGGTCTGGTATGCGCGACGGGCCGGTATTCCTGGGAGTGCGCCATTCGAGGCCAGCCGCTTCCTGCGGGCGCTGCGCCGAGGGCTCTGGGCGCTCGGTGCGCCAGTCATCATTCTGGGGGGCATCTACGGCGGCGTGTTCTCACCCACCGAAGCGGCGGCGGTCGCGTGCGTCTATGCGGCGCTCGTCACCCGCTTCGTGTACCGCGAACTATCCTGGCGCGACATCATTCAGGCCGCCAGTCAAACCGCTTATTTCACCGCGCAAATTCTCATCGTCGTCGCCTGCGCCAGTATCTTTGCCTGGTTGCTCACGGTGAACCAGGTGCCGGCTGCGCTGGTGGCCTGGTTGCAGGCGCTTGAGCTCTCCACCTGGCAGGTGCTGCTCGCACTCAATCTGCTGCTGCTGCTCGTGGGCTGCTTTATCGACCCGCTCTCGGCCATCCTTATCCTCACGCCACTCCTCATGCCCATCGTGCAGTCGGCGGGCATCCACCCGGTGCACTTTGGCATCGTGCTCACCGTGAATCTGGCCATCGGGCTCTTTCACCCGCCGTTCGGCATCAATATTTTCGTTGCGCAATCGGTGCTGGGTCTGCCGCTCAAGGTGATCTACCGCGGCATCGTCCCGTTTCTGGTTCTCTATCTGATTGCGCTCGCACTGATCACCTATGTGCCAGTGATTTCACTGGCCGGCATGCGGCTGTTTTTCTGAGGTGTGTTCGGACGGCCGATTTTGAGGAGCGTGCAATGACTGAGCGTCCCATCCCGCTGAAGCCCTATCCAGAGTCTCATCTCGCAGTCGAATCGGCGCACGCCACTGCGCCATCCGCAGGTGGCCGCCGTCGAGCGCTCACCGCGCTCACTGCGCTCGGCGCAGCAGCCGCCAGCCCGTTCGCGTCGGCGCAGGCCTGGCCCTCGCGCCCCATCCGCTGGGTCCTGCCATCAGCTGCAGGCTCGGCGCCCTTAACTTGTTGCAATAATTC
>RFXC01000179.1 GCA_009921765.1 Betaproteobacteria bacterium
CCCCATGCTCATGCCAACCCCACGCGTCGCCGCCTGCTTGCGAGCCTGGGTGGCGCGGCGCTTGCCACTGGCGGCGTTGTCCAGGCGCAGCCGGCGTTTCCCTCGCGGCCCATTCGCGTCATCGTGCCCTATGGCACCGGCGGCGGCACCGACATTCTCATTCGCATGCTTGCGCCTGCCGTGGGCGCCTCGCTCGGGCAGTCGATTGTGATTGAAAACCGGCCCGGCGCCGGCTCGGTTCTGGGTACCGAGATGGTGGCGCGTTCGCCTGCCGACGGTTACACCCTGCTCGCGGTGGACAGCGCGATTCTCACCAACCCGGGGCTGCGCAAGCTTCCCTTTGATACCAAGCGCGACCTCGCTGGCGTCACCATGATGGCCACTGCGCCGGTGATTCTGGTGGTTCATCCGTCGGTCCCTGCCAAGACGCTGCCCGAGCTCATCGATCTGGCCCGATCCAAGCCGGGCATGCTGAACTACGCCTCGGGCGGCAACGGCGCCTCCACCCATCTGGCGGGCGAGTTGATGAAGATTGCCTGTGGGGTCGACATTGCCCACATTGCCTACAAAGGCACCGGCCCTGCCATGACCGATCTGCTGGCCGGACATGTGCAGATGCAGTTTGCGGGTATCAGCTCGGTTCGTGCCCATGTCGAGGCAGGGAAGTTGCGTGCCGTTGCCGTGACCGGCCCGAAGCGCAATGTCGCCATGTCCGCTGTCCCCACCTTCATCGAGCAGGGGGTGAAGGGCGTCGATGCCGATACCTGGTGGGGGCTGTATGCGCCAGGCGGAACGCCAGCCGATCTCGTCGGAGTTCTGAACGATCACTTCGTCCGGGCATTGAAAAGCGCTGACCTCGCGCCCAAACTCGCGGCCTCAGGATTCATCCCGGTTGCGGGCACCGCTACCGAGCACGCCGAGATGACCTCATCCATGATCGATCGCTGGACCGAGGTGATCAAGGCTGCAAAGATCACAGCCGATTGATCGTTTCACCCTGATGATCGTCTCGCCCTGATTGTCGGCCGCCGGGTATTGCCACGCCCGTTCAAACCGGAACACCATGACCTCAATCCCCGAGCGCTCTCCTTCCGCACCCCCTCTGCAGCCACTCGATGATCTGCGGGTCATCGATTTGTCGAGCTTCATCTCCGGGCCGTTTGCGAGCGTTCAGCTGGCCGAGTTCGGCGCCGAGGTCATCAAGGTGGAACTGCCTGGTGTGGGGGATGCGCTTCGGCGTTTTGGCACGCTTACCGAGAGCGGCGACTCGCTCCCCTGGCTGTCGGAGTGCCGCAACAAGAAGTCGGTCACGATCGATCTGCGCCGACCCGATGGTGCGCGGCTCTTGAAAGCGCTGGTCGAAAAGGCCGACATCCTCATTGAGAATTTTCAGCCGGGCACGCTGGAGAAATGGGGTCTGGGCTGGGAGTTGCTGCACGAACTCAACCCACGGCTGATCATGGTTCGCATCTCTGGATATGGCCAGACCGGGCCCTATCGCGACCGGCCCGGCTTCGGGCGCATTGCCAACGCCTTCGGCGGACTGTCGTTTCTTGCGGGCTATCCCGACCGGCCGCCCGTCACGCCTGGGTCTGCAACCATTCCCGACTATCTGTCGGGTGCCTATGGCGCGATGGGCGTGCTGCTCGCGTTGCAGGCACGTCATCGCACCGGCCGCGGTCAGATGATCGACATCGGGCTTTACGAGCCGGTGTTTCGCATTCTTGATGAACTCGCGCCCGCTTATCAGAAGAAGGGCTATGTGCGGCAACGCATGGGCCCGGGCACGGTGAATGTCGTGCCGCACAGCCACTACCCCACGGGCGATCAGCGCTGGATCGCCATCGCCTGCACGAGCGACAAGATCTTCGAGCGACTGGCGCAGGCCATGGGCGAGCCGCATCTTGCCGAGCCACAGGCCTGGGGTGTGCTTGCACACCGCGAGCGTGACCGGGAACAGGTGGACCAGCATGTTGCCGAATGGACTGCCCGACACACGCGCGACGAACTGCTCGTGCGCTGCGAGGCGTTTCAGGTGCCCTGCGGACCGGTCTATGCGATTGACGAGATTTTCAACGACCCGCAATACGCAGCCCGTGAAAACATCCTGAAGATGAATGATCCCCGGGTGGGCGAACTGGCCGTGCCCAATCTCGTGCCGCGGCTGTCAGACACGCCAGGGTCTGTGAATTGGCTGGGGCCGTCGTTGGGCGAGCACAATGACGAGATTCTCGGCGGCCTTCTGGGCCTGGACGCCGCCGAGCGCGAACGTCTGAGAAACGACGGAGTCATCTGACCCCGTCGCGCCCTGCTGGTTCAGGCGGCGCGGCGCGCGCCCTGTCTGCCCTCGAAGTGCGCGGCTGCCTCACGCAGGGTGACCAGATCGGCATATTTCTGGCCCATGTCGAAGAGGCTTGCCTCGTGCGGACCCTTCGCCCGATCACCCACACAGTCGGTGACCACCATCGGGCGCAGCGAGTAGGCGGATGCGTCGATGGTGCTCGCGCGCACGCAGCCGCTGGTGGTGCAGCCGGTAATGAACAGCGTGTCGACGCCGCGGCTGATCAGCCAGGACGCGAGGTTGGTGCCAAAAAACGCCGAACTGTGCCGCTTGATCGACACATATTCACCGTCGATCGGCGCCACCGACTCCACAAACTGGGCGTCAGCGCTATCGGGCGCTAGCGCTTGAAGCGCCGGTACCTTCACCGCAAAGGTGCCGATGTCTTCGCCTTTTGCCTCCGAGGCAAAGCGTACATGGCACACCGGCACGTTGTGCGCGCGCGCGCTTCGCAGCAGTTCGGCGGTGCGGGCGATGGATTCATTGATATTGAAGCCGCCCAGCACATCAGGCTTGGCAAAGCCCACCTGAAAATCGATGATCAGGAGAGCTGGCTGACGGCCAAAGCCCAGAGGCTTGCCGAAGTGCTGCTTTTCGTAAACGCTGAGGTCTGACATGGCGCGATTCCTTCGAGCTAGTGGGTGACGACCGCGAACAGCGTGATGCTTGGAAACGCAATCAGCAGTCCGACGATGAAGAGTTCCATGAGGAAGAAAGGCATGACGCCGCGGAAACATTCGCGGATCGTGATCTCGGGGTTGGCGGCCGACACCACGAAAACATTCAGCCCCACGGGGGGCGTGATGTTGCCGATTTCCGTCATCTTGGTGACCAGGATTCCAAACAGCACCGGGTCGATACCGGCCTGCTTGATGATGGGGAAGACCACCGGCATGGTGAGCAGGATCATCGATGCCGCATCGATGAAGCAGCCGAGAATCAGGAACGGGATCAGCACCAGGATGAGGAGCAGGGTGGGGTGAAGGTTGAGGCCCTGCGTCCAGGTGGCGAGGTTTTGTGGCAACTGCGTGGTGCCCAGCGCTGCACCGAACACGCCTGCGCCAATGATCAGGAAAAAGATCGACGCCGTACTCGACCCCGAGGTCTGCAGCCCTTCCTTGATCTCGGCCATTTTCGCGCCGCGAATGATGGCGATCACCAGCGCGGCTGCCGCACCAAAGCCGGCGGCTTCGCTAGCCGTGGCCACGCCGGTATAGAGCGTGCCCATCACCACAGCGAACACCACCAGGATTTCCCACGACGAGAAGGTGAGCCGCATCCGGTCGCCCCAGCCGGTTTTGGGTTGGCGCGTGATGGTGCGCATCTGGGGATCACGCTTGACCATCCAGTTGATGCCGACGCCGTAGACGATGATGGTGAGAATGCCCGGGATGATGCCGGCCATGAAGAGCGACGGGATGGGCGTTTCGGTGGCAATCGAATACAGCACCATCACGGTGGAGGGCGGGATCAACACCCCCAGCGTACCTCCCGTGGCAACCGCCGCACCCGCGAGCCGCTTCGTGTAGCCCGCTTTCAGCAGCTGCGGCACTGCGATCTTGGAGATGGTGGCGGCGGTGGCGATCGACGAACCCGACACGGTGGCAAACGCGCCGCAGGCGACCACGGATGAAATGGCCAGCCCACCCGGGATGTGGCCGAACCATGCCGATGCTGCGCGAAAGCCTTTTTCGGAAATGCCGGCCGAATACGCCATGTGCCCCATGAACAGAAACAGCGGTACGACAATGAAGGCAAATTCTGCAGTGACCGAGAAGGGGAGGCTCCCCAGCAGATAGTCGGCCGCTGACCAGCCCCGCATGGCAATCAGACCAATGACGCCTGATGACAAGAGCGCAAGCGCAATGGGAAAGCCCAGCGCGAGCAGCACGAACATACCTCCGATCAGGAGAAAGCCTTGCTCAAACGGGCTCATTTGCGTTCTCCGACCAGGTCGCTGTCGGACTTGCCGATTTCACCTTTCAGTTCGGTTTCGATGTCGACCTGATAGGGATGTCTGCCCACCAGAGCGTATTCAAGGGCCGCAGTGATCGACTGGATGATCAAGAGCGTGAGGCCGAGCGACACCATGGCGCGGCTGGGCCAGAGCGGGATCTGCACAATGCCGAACGACACCTCGTCGCGGTTGAACGAATAGATTGAACTGCGCCATGAGGTCCAGCACAGAATGCCGAGCACGGCGAGCTGTACGCCGAGCAGCAGCCACGTGACGATCCGGTCAACCCAGGGCGGGAAGCGCTCGGCAAAGATCGAGACACGAAAGTTTTCGCGGTTGGCCTGGGTGGCGGGAAGCCCCAGGTAGATGAGCGCAAGCAAGAGCAGCACACCCACCTCGAGCACTCCCCAGATGGCAATGCCCATCATGCCGCGCAGCACGGCGTCGATCACCACCGCGATCATGATCAGGATGATGAGAACGCCGGTGACGCGGGCCATGGCCCGGGAGGCCGAAGCCACCCGGGCCGCGAGGGCCAGCATGCCGGAGGGAGGGCTGGCCGTCATCCCTTGGCCTTGCGGGCAAGGTAGCGGTCGATGCCGGTCACGTATTTGCGCTGTGCTTCGTGCTTAGCCACCAGGGTGTTGAAGCTCTTGGTGAGCGCCTCGGGGTTGCCGCCCACGCGCTTCACCGCTTCGGCGTATTTGTTGAAAATCACCTGGGAAGTGGCTTCGCGCCAGCGCTTCTCTTCGGCCGGGTCAAGCGGCGCGATTTGAATACGTTTGGATTTCAGCAGGATCTCCACGCATTCGTCGGTTTCCTTGTCCTGCGCGTCGATATACCAGTTGAGCGCATTGTCGGCGGCGGTGGTGAAGACATCCTGCAGCGGCTTGGAGAAGCTCTTCCAGCGATCGAGGTTGATGGAGGTCATTACGGTGGCAAAGATGCCCATACGACCGCCGGTCGATAGGAAGTTGGTCATCTCGGCGAGACCGTCCTTCACGCCCTGCTCGAACGGCGTGGTGGAGATGGCATCCACTCCGCCACGCTGCATCAGATCGATTGCATCGGTATAGGGTACGGTCACCGCCGTGGCGCCCAGCGCCTGCAGTGCATCGCCTGGCCCCAGCAGCGTGCGGATACGCATGCCTTTGAGGTCGGCTGCGGTGTTGACCCGCTTCATGCTCCACAGCACGTTTTCGGACGTGGAGAGCGTGAGAAGCAGATGGACGTTGTTGCGCTGGAACTCCCGCTGCACATCGGGGGTGTTCTGGTACCACTCGCGAAATGCCATGCAGCCGGCATAGGGGCTTTCGGTGACGAACGGCAGCGTGACGCCCGACACCGGGAATTCGCGCGGGTTGAAGGCGGCGGGCACGGTGAAGCCCAGGTCGGTGGCGCCACGCGCCATGCCGGGGTAGACATCGCCTGCCTTCAGCGGGTTGCCGCCCAGCATCCACTCAAAGGTCACCTTGCCGTTGGTCTTGGCGGTGACCTCTTTCGCGAATTCCTGCTGCACGCGGGTAAACAGCGACGGGGCGGGATAGTTGGATGCGATACGCAGTTTCAGGTCTGGAAACGAGGCCTGGGCGCGCACGATCGCAGGCGCTCCGGCGACCGTTGCACCGGCGGCTGCGGCGGTGAGGAATTCGCGTTTTTTCATGGTGAAACTCCTTCGGTGAAAAATCGGTTTACTGCGGCAGCGAGGGCTGTCGCAGATGATGGTCGGTCACACGCTGCCACGCGTGACCCAGTTGCAGCACTGCGGCTTCGTTGAAGCGCGCAGCGCTCAGTTCGAATGACAGGGGCAGGCCTGCCGCGTTGAACCCGCAGGGCACGGCAAGCGACGGCACGCCTGCTGAGGCGAAGACCGAGGTGAAGCGCGGAATCGCCCGGATGGCGTTGGCGTAGGCGAGCCCGGCGCGCGCCGGTGCGGGGCCGGGCGTGGTGGGCGACAGAATGGCATCGATCCCCTGATCGGACAGGATGCGATGCAGCCGGTGGCGCCAGGTTTCGATCCAGCGCAGCGCCTGCGCATACTGCGCGCCGGTCACGCGTTCGCCGATGTCGTAGCGCACCATCAGGTCTTGTCCGTAATCGGCGGGGCGACGCGCGAGTTGTTCGCGGTGGAGCGCGAAGGCGTCGGCGAGCACGATCCTGAAGGCCAGCATTTCCTGAGCAAGTTCGACATCGCCCAGTTCAATCTCCACGATCTCGGCGCCGAGATCGCGATAGGTGCCGAGGGCGGTCTCGAGAGCACTGCGCAGGTCATGATCGATATCGTCGAAGAACCAGCGACGCATCACCCCGATACGCTTGCCGCGAATGGGGTCATCAAGCGTCTTGAGCGGGTCGGTGACCGGCGTGTCCATTGAGAATGGATCGTCGGGATCGTGACCGGCGATGACCGCAAATACGCGGGCGACATCCTCGACCCGCCTTGCGAGCGGGCCGAAGGCGTCGAAGGGCGCGCTGACGGCAATGCTGCCGGTCCGAGAAATGCGGCCGATGCTGGGCCGCAGACCGGCGAGTCCGCAGTAGGACGCCGGCAGACGGATTGAACCGGCCGTATCGCTGCCAATCGATACGCGCGCCATCCCACAGGGCACCGAAGCCCCCGAGCCGCCGCTTGAGCCGCCCGGGATATGCGCCGGGTTCCATGGGTTGGCGACCGGGCCGAAGTGCAGGCTCTGGCTGGTGGGGCCGAACACCCACTCATGCAGATTGGCCTTGCCCACGATCACAGCGCCCGCTGCGATCAGGCGGTCAGTGATGAAAGCGTTCCGAGGCGGGACGTTGTCTCGCAGAATCACCGAGGCGGCGGTGGTGGGAACACCCGCCCAGTCGAGACAATCTTTCAGATTGATGACCCAGCCGTGCAGCGGGCCGGCCGAACCGCCCGCTGCCGCGATGCGATCCAGCTCGGCAGCCCGGGCGCGCGCGGCATCGCCGCGCACCGTGATCATCGCGTTCACGATCGGATTCCAGCGCTCGATGGCGGCCAGCGCTTCGCTGACCGCCTGACTCGCAGGCCCCGCAGCGGGGGCGTTCATTGCGCGGCCGGGGTCTCGTCGTCCCAGACCTTCTCGGGCATGGGGAGCCCGGCAAAGGTTTCGGGGGGAAGGGGGCGGTCGACCTTGACGCCAAGACCTTCCAGCACCCACATCAGCTGACGCGTGTGCTGGCCGCTGTGCCAGACGGTGCGCTCGAGGAATTGATGGTGCGACTGCTCGCCATAGTAGACATCGGCTTTGGCAGACCAGTCGAAGGCATGTGCTGGGCCAGAGAACCAATCGCGCAGCTGCGTCTGGACCTGCGCCGCATAGCGCAGGATGTGATCGCGGCTGTTTGCCTCGGGCGCCGGAAACCGGTTGTAGGACTCAAAGGTGAGAGGAATGCCGGCTTTTTCTTCCAGGAATGCGTCGGCGTTGTTGAAGATGTGAAAGGTGAGGTCGGTGTAGCTGCGCGGCCGGTTAGGGAGCAGGTCGTGCAGGTTGCGATCGGGCAGCTGACGGAAGAAGCGCTCGGCGCCCTCGAGAATGGCCATCAGTCTGCGCTGCAGCTCGTCAACCGGCAGCAGCGTGATCTTGAGCCCGGTTACGCCCACCAGCCTGGCCACATCGGTGAGCACCTGGCCATTGGCCCAGCGGTCGCCCTTGGTGACGATGGGAACCTGCCGCAGGCCGAAATGCTTCAGTTCTTCAAATGCCGCGTCGTCCGCGAGCACGTTGCGGGAGAGGAAGGGCACCCCGTTCTTCGCCAGGAATTCCTTGGTACGCAGGCAGCTGGTGCAGCCCGGCTGCCAATAGACGCGGATGGCATCGTCGCGGATCGGGGTGGCGGTGGTCATCGGCGGTGTCTCCGTGAGCAGAGTGCAAACCGCCGATGATCATGCAAAGTGGGCGAGACGGCAACCCGATTCGCCCAAACGAGGAACGGTGACGACTAAGGACGAGCGATCGCGATGCTTGAAACCGTGTTGGACGCCCCGTCATAGGCGTAACCCGTTCCGGAAATTGTGCTCATCGTGTAGGTGACGGAGGCGGTCTTGCTTGACAGGGATCCACTCGACACAGTGCAGGTTCCGGTGGCATCGGTGGTGCACCCCACGCCTTTTCCGCCCACGGTGAAGTCGCCGCTGACCACTGCGCCGGGGGCTGGCGAGCCATCGGCGCGCTTCACCTTGACCGAGACGCGTGCGGTCCAGCCGTTTCGCTGCTTGACTGCCGACGCCGACATCGACGCCACCGAGACCTTGATGGTGGTCACTGGTTGTGGAGGTGGGCTCGCCGACGTATTGGCGTCGGCGTAGACCAGTCGGTTGGGTGAGTCGGTTCCGGCGCCCTGAATCAGGTTGAGGGTGGTGTTGCTGATCAGTTGCTGGGCGATTGCAGCGGGGGTGGCTTCAACGGCAACTTCAAGGAGCTGCGCGACCGCCCCTGCAACATGCGGGCTTGCCATCGACGTGCCGCTCAATGTGGCGAGGGCCGTCGGTCCGGTATACCAGGTGGAAACAATCGACTCGCCCGGCGCGAACAGGTCAATGCAGGCGCCGAAATTTGAAAATGAGGCGCGCTGGTCGGATGTATTACTTGCTGCCACGGTGATCGCC
>RFXC01000180.1 GCA_009921765.1 Betaproteobacteria bacterium
CGGAAAGCGGGCTCGAACCAGGTTTCGCTTGCAGGGAAGGCATGGAGCAGCCGTCGGGGAGACTCGGACCAGGAGGCGGGGGCAGATGCCCGGAGGGCGCCGGCCGGGCGCAGGCGATTCGCCCCCGTCCGCGCGGTATCTGCTGTCTGCACCGCGCCCTCTGCTTTCACCGCCCGCGGTGACCCGTGAAACCGTGCCCAGGCAAGACACCCAGGCTGCGACTCGGTCAGGCGTCTGACCGATCCCGGAGCGACGCATCCGTAGGCAGGCGCCACCCAGCACTGATCATCGATCCGCAATTCGCCCTCCAGAATCACGAACTCCTCGGCCGCCTCGTAGACCACTGGCTGACTGCGCGACCATCCTGCAGGGAACCGGACAAAGGCCAGAAAATCATCGTTGCCGGAGGGTAGCCGCGCGATGCTGACCGGCCCGGTGCTGTAGGGCATCGGCGCGGCCTGCCAGGCGAGTGCTTGAAAGCTTGACCAGCCCATTGCCGCGGATCAGCGCTTCGCAAACCGAAGGGTGGTGAGCGCCTCGGCAATCAAGCGGTCGCCGCAAAGAAGCCGCTGTGAGAGCTGAACCTGATCGCCCGACGCGAGCGATTCCACCGACCGAACTTCACCCTCTGCGCGCAGCGTATCGCCCGCGAAAGCCATCGAACGCATCTTCAAGCCCATGCCGGAAAGAAAGGCACCCGGTCCCGCCCAGCGCGTGGCGAGCTTGGCGAAGATGGCGCCATATACCTGCCCATCGATCAATACCCCGGGCAGCTTTCGGCTCTTCGCATAGGCAAGGTCATAGTGGACCCGATGCCAGTCCCAGGTGGCCGCGCCATAGGCGACCAGATCCACCTCGGTGAAACGATGTTCCCAACCGGGGAGCGGAGTGCCAGGCGAGAGCGCGGCGGGATCGACGGTCGGTCGAAGCACCACGCGGGTTGCGCTGGATGGGGCAGGGGAAGCAGGGTTGGTTGTCATCGGTATCGGTGGGTGGTTCATGCCGCTTCAGCCTGCAGTCCCGAGCGGCTGGATGACCAGCGTCTCGCGATTGGTGGCCACCAGCTTGCCCTCGGCATCGGTATAGCGTGCCACCGATTGCACGAACAACTGCGTGCCGCCCCGCGACGACGGCTTTTCCACCATGCTTTCCAGGGTCCAGGTGGCCGAGATCCAGTCGCTCGCGAGCACCGGCCGCTCGAAGCTGTAATCGTTGCCCGCGCGGATCAGGCGGCTGTTGCCGACCGGCAGATGCCAGTCATGGCCGATGTAGCCGTCGGCATCGGGTTGGCGGTCTGCGGTCTGACAGGTTTCGCAGACCAGCGTGGGCGGCGCAATCACATCGGCGTGGCCGGCGGCGCGCGCGTACGCCTCATCTCGATACACCGGGTTGTCGTCGTCGATCGCGAGCGCGAAATAGCGGATGGAGGCGCGGCCCATGGGCTCGCGAGCGGGATAGTGAACCTGCTGCCCGATCATGGCACGCAGTTCGTCGGTAAGGAGCGACATGACGCGGGCTCCTGTGCTCAATCCAGAATTGCGAACGGATCGACCTCGATCTGCATCTCGGGCCGCAGCAGCGCCTCGCAGACGAGTCCCGTGGATGCCGGAAACGGCTGTGACAGCAGCTTTGCGCGCACGCCCGCCACGTCGCGGTAGCGCGGGAGCCCGGCAGGCGTCACGTATTCAATCGTCTTCACCAGGTGCTGCGGGCCTGCACCGGCTGCCTCCAGCACCTTGATGATGTTGCCGTAGGTGTACTCGGCCTGCGCCACGACATCGCCATCGAACACCACGCGTTCGGTGGCAGGATCAAGCGACCCCTGCCCCGACATGAAAAGCAGCTTCCCGGCCCGCACGGCGGGGCTGTAGGTGAGCTTCTGATAACGGTCCCAACCCGGGTTGACCGCCACCGGCAGGTCTCGCGTTGCGATGAAATCGTATTGAACGAGTGCGTCCGGATGACACAGACGCGGCATCAGGATCCCTGCTGCACCTGGATACACCGGCCCCAGAAATTGCCGGCGAATTTTGCCGGTCGCCTTGTAACCCGAAAGCCCTGCAGGCAGAAGATAGTCGACCGTTTTGACCACATGGGCGAAAGACAGCCCGGTGGCCGCCAGCATGCGACCCGCCTTCTCAAAGATTGCCTGCGTCTGTGCGCCGATGTCACCCACGCCAATCACCTTGCCATGATCGTCGGTGGGCAGCACCGAGGGCAGGAACACCACGCCGGCCGATTCACGCGCCGAGGGCAGGCCGTCGCCAAAGCGTGTTTCCGCCCCCACCGGCCCCGCGGTCACCTCGATTTCAAGAAACGCTTCGGGGCGGAGCAGACTTTTCACCGGCACCGTGTGCACGGCGGGGCGATTGGCACCCAACACTTCGGCGCGCACGGCCGCAGCCTCGGCATAGCGCTCGATACCTTCAGGGCGCAGGTACTCGACCACGCGCACCACATCGCCATAGCCGTAACCCGCGGCCTCGAGAATGGCGCCGATTTTTTTCCAGGCGGTACGAACCTGTGTGCTCATGTCGCCGCGCACCACCATGCGCTTGGTCTCGGGGTCGTATTCAGAGGCCGTGTGGCCGGACAGATACGCGCCAGCGCCGGCCTTGAGACCTAACGAAAACGAATAGCGCGAGTAGTCGAACCAGGGAAAGTGGGCGGGCTGAATGGCAGTGGGTCTCAAGGCAGGCCTCGGGGATCAGGGTTGGGTGGGGGCGCAGCAGCCGGGCTGGCACGCACCAGGGGAACAGCATGCGCCCGCCTGGCAGCCGCCGGCGGTGCAGCATGCAGCAGGCAGACTGTCGAGGAAGCGCAGAATCGTTGCGGCCTTTTGAACCGGCTCGCAGCGCTGTGCGCGCGCGTTGGCCGCTTTGGCGATCGGTTCGATGAGGTGCGAGGCCAGATCGTTGTGGTCGGCGATCACCATCCGCGGTTGGACGCAGGCCGCGAGTCGGCCGCTCCAGGCATAGTTCACGATGGCGCGCCAGGCCGGGGCATAGCTTCGCGGCTGCTTCAGCACCTCGCGCGCGCGCTCGGTGAGCGCCTCCGGGTCGAGCCGCGAGGGGCGTGGGCTCTGGAAGGCTTTTTCGCGACGAAACCAGGGCCACCAGAGCTCGGCGTCGCGCAGATGGTGCCAGGCGCGCAGCAAATGAAAGCCTTCCGGATCGGGCTCGAGCGAAGGCGCGGGGTGCGAGCGAAAGAGCGCCCGGTCGGCGTCATTCAGAAAAAAGGGTGAGTCGAGCAGAAGCGATGCCACCCGCTCGGGTCGACCGACAGCGAGCTCCAGCGCCACCGCGGCGCCGCCAAGGTGCCCCAGTGCGTGCACCCGCGCAACCGACAGCTGATCCAGCACCGCGATCACCGTATCGGCCCAGGTGGCAACCGTCTGCGGGTTGCCAGGCAAGGGTTCGGATTCCCCGTGTCCGGGTAGATCGATGGCAATCACCGGCACCGTCTGGCCGATCTCGTTCATGAGTGGTCGGTATAGCCAGGACGAGCCCGGTGCGTGATGAATGAGAAGAAGCGGTGCGTTGGGGCCATTCAAATCACCGACTGAGCGCACCAGAACCTGTGCGCCATGCAGATCAATGAACCGATCGGTGCTGCGGCCGGCAAGCGGTTCGCAGGCTGGCGCCGGAGGCGGCGGCGCAGCGGCTGGGTGGCGCGAAAGCAGTTCGAGTTCCATCTCCGAGGCCGCCTGGAATTCGCGCGGGACGTCGGCATCCCAGATGCCCGCCGGGTAAAGCGGCCGGGTCTTGTACATGCTGTCACCCGGGCGATTGCCGAAACACACGGGTACCTTCAGATCCGGGATCACCTCAAGTTCACGATGACGGAACGGTGCGCGATAACCGATGCGGTAGTCGTTCCCCGCCTCGAGCATTTCGATCACGCCTCGGTGCAGGAACTCGGTGTCGGGCGTGTCAGTGTCGGAACGGTGCGCGTCGTCCTGGGCATTCCAGGGCCAGAACGCATGCTGATCGCGATAGCGGAACCAAAGGCGCAGCAGATGCGCGCCATCCCAGGCTGGGGTGATGGGTTCAAGGTAGCGCTCGAGCGCTTCGTCGGAATAACGACTCGTGAAGACCGCATAGCCGTCAGCGAGCGCCATGGAGCAGCGATCTGGATGACGGGCGGCGAACTCCACGGCAATCGAGGCGCCGGTGTGCCGTCCGTAGCTCGCCACTTTCTGGATTCCGAGCGCGGTCAGTGTATCGGCCAGCGCATCGGCGAAATCTTCCACGCTGGGCTGCGCAATCGGCAGTTTGTCCGACTGACCAAAACCAGGCATGTCGAAAGCGAGGCAGGTGAAGCGCCTTGCAAAGATCTGCATGAGTGGCCGCATGACCTTGGCCGATACCGGGCAAGCGTGCAGCATGGCGACGGCCGGGCCGCTGCCGGCGCGCAGATAGTGCACGCGGCGCTCGCCTACGGTCACGAAGTGGCGGGTGATTTTCATGGGTGGGAGTGTCCGGGGTCAGTAGCTTCGAGGCAGGCCCAGCCGCTCGCCTACGAAATTGCGCACCATCTCGTTGGAGATCGGGCTGAAGGGGCCGAGCCGGGTGTCTCGGAACAGGCGTTCCATCGGGGTTTCTTCCACCAGTCCGTAGCCGCCCAGCACCCGCATGCAGCGATCGGTTGCGCGAACGGCTGTCTCGGTGGCGGCGAGCTTGGCCATGGCCGCCTCGGTGGCGCAGGGCTTGCCGTGGGCGAGCATCCAGGCGGCTTTGGTGGTGAGGAGTCGGATCTGCTCGAGTTCGGTGGCGGTGTCGGCAAGCGGATGCTGCACGGCCTGGAATCCGCCAATCGGGCGCCCAAAGGCCAGCCGGTCGCGTGCGTACTGCAGCGCCTGGTCGAGCGCCGCGCTGGTAATCCCCACATACATGGCCGCGCACAGGATGCGCTCTTCATCGAGTGTGGCAAGCAGGTGATACCAGCCGCGGCCGCGCTCGCCCACCACCGCATCGAGCGGTGCCCGCGCATCGTCAAAAAACACTTCGCAGGTGCAGGCCGCGCGCATGCCCATGAGTTCGAGCCTTCGAACCGTGACCGCCGGCTGATTGCGCGGCGTGAGCACCAGTGAGAGCCCGCGTGCGCGCTTCGACTCGTCGGGTGTTTCGGTGCGGCAGAGCACGAGGATGGCATCGGCATCATCGGCAAGCGAGGTGTAGAGCTTCTGGCCGCGGACTGTCCATCCGTCGGCATCGGATTGGGCGCGGGTTTTGAGGGCCAGTACATCGGTGCCACCGCCTGGTTCGCTCATGCCAAAGCCCATCAGGAAATCACCCTGAACCAGTTTGGGAAGGTACTCGCGCTTGTGCTCGTCGCTGGCCACTTCAAGAAACAGACGTGCGGTCATGGACGTAAGCAGCCAATCGGTGGCGAGCGACGGAAAGCGACGCGCGAGCTCCTCACAGAAGATCGATCCCGCCATGATGTCGCTGCCCGCGCCACCATATTCCTCGGGCACGCTGATACCCATCCAGCCCTGTTGGGCGAACTGCTTCCAGATGCTGCGCGGGATGCGGCGTGCACGGTCGTACTCGCGGATCTTTGCCTCGGGGAGCTCGCGATCGAAAAAATCGCGCACGCTCTCGCGAAGCAGTTCATGCTCGTGTTGCGATTCGAAATCCATTACCCGGCTCCCTGTTCGATCACCGCCTCACCCAGATAGACACGCTGCACCTGCTCGCTGGCGCGAACCTCTTCCGGCTGCCCGGTGATGAGGAGTTTGCCCTGCACCAGCACTGAAATACGCGAGGCCACTGAAAACACCACGGCCATGTCGTGCTCGGTGAACAGGCAGCTGAGCCCCAGTTCGCTTGCCACCTTGTGCACCATCCGGATGGATTCAAGCCGCTCCTGCGCAGCCATGCCGGCGGTGGGTTCGTCCAGCAGCAGCAGCCTTGGTTCACCCGCAAGCGTGATCGCCAGCTCCAGGCGTTTACGGTCGCCGTGCGCCAGGGTCGACGCAGGCTGGTGATCCGGCACCTGGAGCCCGACGCGTTCCAGCAGCGCACGAGCATCGGCAGGGCGGTGCCCCGAGGCGGCGCGCCAGGGTGCGAGTGTGAGCCGATCATGCGCGAGCAGCGCCACCTGCACGTTTTCAAGCAGCGTCAGGTCGGGAAACACCCGCGTGATCTGGAAGGTGCGGCCCATGCCCAGCCGCACACGCTGATGCGGCGCAAGCCCGGCGAGGTCGCGTCCCTCGAACCTCACGCTTCCTGCGTCAGGCGTGATGAGGCCGGTGAGCGTATTGAAAAACGTGCTCTTGCCCGCGCCGTTCGGACCGATGATGGCGTGAAACTCGCCGCGCCGCACCTGGAGCGTGACGCCCCCCAGTGCCTGCACGCCGCCAAAGCGTTTGGCCACCGACTCCACTGCCAGCACATCGGCGTTCAGGTTCATGGACGCCTCCTGGCAAGGAGGCCCGCGAGGCCGCGCGGCATCCCCAGCACCAGCAGCATGATGATGAGCCCCATGAACAGCGGCCAGTATTCGGTGCTGCCGCTGATGGTGACCTCGAGCACGACATAGACCGCCGCCCCGAGCGCGGGCCCGAGGAAGCTCTGCACACCGCCCAGCACGGCCATCACGATCGGCGTGGCGGAGGCCGTCCAGTTGAGCCAGCCCGGGAACACGTTGCCTGAGGAAAATGCAAACAGCGCGCCCGCAAGCCCGGCGAAGGCGCCGGCGATCACGAAGGTGATGAGCTGGTGGCCTCGCACATCGACACCGGAATACTGGACCCGAAGCGGGTTGTTGCGAAGCGCCCTCAGCGTCAGTCCGAAAGGCGAGCGTACCAGCCTGTGCAGCAGATAAACCGACGGCAACACCCAGGCGAGCGCGAAGTAATAGTAGTTTGCCGGCACGGCGAGCGCGCCGGGCGGGCGCAGCCCCGTGAGACCGTCGTCGCCCCCCGTGAGGCCGATGGCCTTGAGCGCAACGGTATAGAGCAGCATCTGGAAGGCGAAGGTGAGCATGGCGAAATAGATGCCCGAGCGCCTGACCGAGAAAAATCCGATGGCAACCGCAACCAGTGCAGCCGCCGCCATGGCGCCCGGCATCACCAGCATGAACGCACCGAGCGAGCTGAGCCCAGCTTTTTTGACCAGCAAGCCGCCGGCATAGGCGCCAACCCCGAAAAAGGCTGCGTGACCGAATGACAGCATGCCGCCGTATCCCATCAGCAGGTTGAAACTGATGGCGTAGAGCGCGAACGCGAGCACTTCAATCGCAATGAAGATCCAGAAATCCGACAACCCGAGCGGCAACACCAGCAAGGCCGCCACCAGCGCGAGGAGACCGATGCGTGCGCCGCTCACTCCTGGCTCCCAAAGAGGCCCCAGGGCCTGACGATCAGGACCACCGCCATGCAGACAAAGGTCAGCACAACCGACCAGCCTGGCAGGGCCAGCACCCCCCATGCGTTGACGATTCCCACGAGCAACGAGGCGACCAGTGCGCCCAACACGCTGCCCATGCCACCGATCACCACGACCACGAAGGCATCGATGATCACCTGCACGTGCAGACCGGGGCCGACCGACACGATGGGCGCGGCGAGCGCCCCGCCCAGACCCGCGAGCGCAACGCCCAGCGCGAACACCGTGGTGAACAGCCGCCGCGTGTCGGTACCGAGCGCGCCCAGCATGTCGCGGTCATTGGTGGCCGCGCGGATCAGGATGCCCCAGCGCGTCCGGTGCAGCAACCACCAGAGGCCCGCCGCCACCAGAAGCCCCACTGCGATCAGGAACAGCCGATAGGTGGGAAACACCAGGCCCATCGCCTGGGTGGATCCTGCGAGGAGTTCGGGCATGGGGGTGGACTGGTCTTCCCGTCCCCAGATGAGCTTCACCACATCGCCCGCGATGAAGACCAGCGCGAAGGTGAGGAGCAACTGAAATTCATGCGGCGCTCGATAGATTCGCCGCAGGAGCGTGATTTCGATGATTCCCCCGACGATCGCGAGAATCAACGCCGCTGCCGCCAACGCTGCGAAGAATCCGACGCTGCTGCCACCAGCCCAGGTGCCAACCGTCCAGGCGATGAATGCGCCCACCATGAAGAGCGCACCGTGTGCGAAGTTGAGCACCCGCAGCACGCCAAAGATCAGCGTGAGCCCGGCCGAGATCAGGAACAGCAGCATGCCGTTGGAAATGCCGGCGAGCGTCTGGCGAGCCAACACCACCGGGTTGGTCATCCAGGCAAGGTGCTGGGCGAAAAATTCGGCGAGCTCGGTCATGCTGAACGCTTAATCGCTCAATCGGCAACGCCGCATGCGGCCGGGCGTTTCAAGCCCCTGGCGCATGCCGGCTGGGTGGGTGCGGGCGCGGAAGGCTGTCGCTGCAGCGAAATCCGGAAGCGGGCCGAGTGTGCCAGACGCTTTCAATGCTTGACAAGCCGGAAATGCGCCCAGCAGAATCAGCCCGCCATTCGCACAGGAGATCACCGTGGCGATTACCGATCGACGTTCGGTTCTGCTTTCCGTCGGCACAGCGCTCGCAATTGCCGCAGCGCCAGCCTTTTCGCAGAACGCACCCCGTGGAGAGCCCATCAAGCTGGGGCTTATTGACATTTATAGCGGGGGCTTTGCCTTCATCGCCGATTCCATCCGCACCGGCTACCAGATTGCCGTGGATGAGGCCAATGCGGCGGGCGGCCTCAACGGCCGGCCGTTCCAGCTGGTGACCGCCGATATGGGCGCACAGGTGGAGAAGGCGGTGACCGAGGGGCGCCGCATGATGCTGGAAGAAAAAATCCGTTACGTGACCGTAGGTATTCACAGCGGCGCAGCGGTCGCGGTGGGCAACCTGGGCCGCGAGCACAAGGCGCTGGTGGTCGGTGGCTTTGCCACCACCAAGCGGCTGACCGGC
>RFXC01000019.1 GCA_009921765.1 Betaproteobacteria bacterium
AGTCCGAAGGTGATGGCATAGGTTCGATAGACATTGACGCCCATGAGCGAGGCGGCCTCGCGGTCCATGCGAACGGCAACAATCGCACGCCCGGTTCGCGAGCGCGACAGCACCAGATAAAGCAGCAGCGTGAGCAGCAGCGCGAGCGCCATGGCCGCGAGGCGATCAACCGGCAGCACAATATTTCCGACGCTCAGCACCCCAAGTGGTGGGTCGAGTACGAGCTTTCGGAAGTCGGCCTTGAACGCTGCCAGCATGGCATTTGACAGCATGAGGTCAAGGCCGAAGGTGAGCGTCAGGGTGAGCAGCACTGGCGCTGCAATGACGCGATTGAGGAGACCCGACTGAATGGCGTAGCCGAGCGCGAAAAACAGCGGTGCCACGAGGAGGATGGATACAAACGGATGGATGCCCCACAGGGCGTGGCCGTACCAGGCCGCGTAGGCGCCCAATACGATGAACGACCCGTGGAGGATGTTGATGACGTTCAACACCCCCCAGACAAGCGAGAAGCCCGCCGCGATACAGGCGAACAGGCCGCCCAGCACCAGACCGTTCAGAAGAACCTGGAGATAAAGCATGGAAGATGGGTGTTACGCAGGCAGACCGCGCAGCTGGCGCCTCGCAGAGCGGGCGCCAGCAGGGTGTTGCAACGGGTTCGGGTTACTGCACGCCGAGCCGCAGATCGCCCTGTTTGACTTCCGGCGGATGAATCACGATGGGCTTTGCGCCCTGGATCTGGAACACCGGCGGAACCAGTGAGTTGATCTGTCCGGTGGGACCAAACTTCACCGGCCCCCAGAACGTGGTGACGTTGAGATTGGCCAGTTCGTCGCGGACCTTCTGTCGATCAAGCGTGCCCGCCTTCTCAATGGCCATCTGCAGGAGCGCGCCTGCCGCGGATGCCGAGGCCTCGCCGTAATCGGGGTCAGCCCGGTATTTCGCCTTGAAGGCCTGAACATAGGCCTCGGTGGTGCCGAAGATGTCGGTACCCTTGTAGCGGACGGCCGGATGCCACCAGGCCGCGCTGGTGATGTTCTCTGCGCCCTTGCCAGCCGAATCGATGAACTCCTGGTAGGCGGGGGCAGCGATCATGGTGACGATGGGCGCCTCGATCTTGAGGTCGGCCATTTGCTTGCGCATCAGCACGAGGTCGTTGGTGTAGCCGGTTGCAAAGATCCAGTGCGGCGCCTGCGCCTTGATCTGGGTGAGTGCCGAAGCGTGATCAAGGGTGCCGATGGCGTACTTCTCTGAATAGACCACGCGCATGCCGCGGGCCTTGGCCGATTTCTCCATCTCCTGGGCGATTGCGAGGGGAAAGAGGTCGTTTCGAGCAAGGATGGCAACCCGGTTTACGCCCGGGGCCTGCGCTTTCACGATATCGGCGAGCGGCTCGGTGAGCGTGTCGTTGGGCGTGAAAGTGCCGAACAGGTATTTGTAGCCCTGGTCGTAGACCTGAGCCGATGACGCGGTGGCCGCGATGGTGGGCACCTGATATTTTTCCGAGACCGTGGATGCGGCCTTGGCTGCGCCCGAACCAAAGGGCGAGAACAGGAAATTCACTTTGTCTTGCGTGATGAGGCGCTCGGCCGCTTGAACTGCGCGAGGTGTGTTCGATTGGTAATCGACATAAACAATCTCGACGCGCATGCGACGGTCACCAACCCGCACACCGCCAGCCTTGTTGGCTGTTTCCGCCCAGAGGTCGTAGCCGCGCTGCTGCTTGACGGCTTCAGGCGAAAGCGGACCGGTGATGGGCAGCGGGGCGCCGATACGTATGACGTCCTGTGCAAGCGCGGGCATGGCTAGACCCAGCGCGAGCGCGGCGAGGCTGGTACGCAAAACAGACATGGAACTCCTCCGTCAGTGTTGTTTGATCGCGAGTGTAGCGCAGCCCTCAGAGGTTGCGTTCACCGCTCCAGGGTTGGCCGATGACGCTTGCGCTGAGGCCGCCATCAATGATCAGTTCGGTGGCCGTGATGTAGCGCGCGTCGTCGCTTGCGAGAAAGGCAACGGCATGCGCGACATCCCAGGCGTCGCCCATCCTCCCCATAGGGACGATGCGATGCCGATCCGCGAGCGCCTGATGAAAATCGTCGCCAAACTTCTGCTTGAGCCGCTGGGTAATCCGGGGGGTGGCCATGAGCCCAGGACGCACGGCAACGACCCGGATACCATCAGGGGCAACCTGCACCGCGAGGTTGCGCGTGAAGGCATCCACCGCGCCTTTCGAGCTGGAGTAGGCGATACTCGGATACAGAAAACTGATGGCCGCCAGCGATGAATTATTGATGATGACCCCTGAGCGCTGGCCCCGCATGATGGGCAGCACATGCTTGCAGGCGAGCATCACCGACTTCACGTTGGCACTCATCAGCCGATCCCAGGTGTCTTCGCTGATTTCCTCGGGCCCGCCCAGCGCCTGCAAACCCACGTTGTTGAACAGGATGTCGATCCGACCGAAGCGGGCCAGGGTTGCGTCGACTGCGTCTTTCAGCGAGGCGCTTTGCGTGACATCGGCAATGAGCGGTATGCACTCGGCACCGGCTTCGGCAACCGCGCTGAGTGTGGGTTGAAGGTTGCCGAGATTGGCGTCGAGCGCTGCGATGTGTGCGCCTTCGCGAGCGAGAGCAACGCTCACTGCCATGCCGTTACTCCATCCGGGCGCGGATGAACCCGCACCGGCAATGAGCGCAACCTTACCTTTGAAACGCACGGATTTCCTCTACACAGGGGGGCGATGATCGCTAGTTCTTCAAACAGTAGTCGCCGCTTTGATGGTAGCCACTCGGGCAACTGCCCTGCTTGGGAACGGCAGGGCGCGACTTGTCTGAGCTTGCGAGGCAATAGTCGCCGCTCTGATGGTAGCCACTCGGGCAACTGCCGACCTTCGGCAAGGCTGGGCGTGAATTTGCGGAGCTGGGCGTGCAGTAGTTGCCACTCTGGTGATAGCCGCTTGGGCAACTGCCTGCCTTTGGCAGCGGTTGTTGCGCCCCGGCTGGAATCGAGACAGCCAAGAGGAGCAGCGTAGCGAAACCTGTGCGGCTCATGATGTCAGGAAGCGGTGGCACCGGTGATTTTCACGGCCTCGGCCCATATGCGCCGCTCGCGAACCAGCATGTTTTCTGCAGCCTCGACGCTGATCTGTTCGGCGCTGCCATGCTGCTTGGCCATTTCGGCGCCATAGGCACCTGTGGCTGTGGCACTGGCGAGCGCCTGTCTCAGCGAGGCAAGCACCGGGACCGGCGTGGCTGAGTGCGCCACGGCGGCGAACCACACCGGCACGTCAAGGTCGGCAAAACCCGACTCGATCAGGGTGGGCACGTTCGGAAGCGCGGGAGAGCGCTTGGCCTTGAGGTGTGCGAGCGAGCCCACGCCGTTTGAACCGTAAGCGAGTTTGCCAGGCTGGGCGCGCGCGAGATCGATGAATCCCTTCATGTCGGACACCGGTACAGCCTCGGTGTTGATGACCAGGACGTTGGGTTGGCTTCCCATCATGCCGATCCAGGTGAAGTCGCGTTCGGGATCGTAGGACAGCTTGCCGAACAGCGGCTTGTTGATGGCAAGAATGGCCTGGCCCGCGACCAGCAGCGTGTGCCCGTCAGGCGCCGAGGATGCGACGTGCGCGGCAGCGATGTTGCCACCGGCACCGGGTCGGTTTTCGACGACCCATTGATGGCCGGTCTGGGTGGCCAGGGCATTGGCGAGCGCGCGCGTCATCATGTCGGCGGGACCGCCGGCGGCGAACGGCACGACCATGCGGATGGGGCGCGACGGAAAGCCGGATTGGGCCAGGACGGGGCCGATCAGCGCGGCGGTCGAGGCAGCGACCGAGGCGCGCAACAGGGTGCGACGGCGATTGACATCGACGGGGCGGGAAAACAGGGTCATCGGAACTCCGGTGAACGCTTTGGGTTGAGTGAAACTTTTCTTCATTCAGCGCCGTTGACGGTGTCGATGGTCTTGTATTCCGCCGGGGAGGTGATTTCGAGAAGTTCCACGTCGGGCGACCAGTCGATCACGCTGTGCGACAGACCTGGCGGAATGACGTGGCAGTCGCCTGCCTTGAGCGTGTGTTCGCCGTGGCCCACGTATCCGAAGCGTACCCACCCGTTCAGGACGTAGACGAACAAAACATCGAGCTCGGTGTGCTTGTGCTCGCCGATCGGTGGCTTGGCACCGGGGGCTGCGCGAATGACATGCGCGTCGTAGGCGCCGCCTGTCGCCTTGTCAACGCCCAATTGGCGATAGAGAAACATTGGCCGGGGCGCGCCGTTGTTCGCCTGAAGGGGCGCGAAGCTGGTGTCCTCCAGGTGGGTAATCATGAGGCTTTGCTTGAAGGCGGTGTCCTGCATGGTGCGGCTCCTGCGGGTTACTTCGATGGATACCAGGCGGCTGTGCGCTTGGCATGAAAAGATGCGAGTCCCTCGCGCGCCTCATCGGATTGACGCTTGGCAGCGTGCTGATCGACCAGGCGATCAAAGTCGCGTTCGGAAAGGTCCGACCAGGCATATTCGAGTGCAACCTGCTTGGTGAGGGCATTGGCGTGGGGCGCGTTCTGAAGCAGCGCGTCCACGACGCGCTCTCCAGCAGCCTCAAGGTCGGCGAGCGGTACGACCTGATGCAGGAGTCCGATTCGAAGCGCCTCGGCTGCATCAAAGCGCTCGCCCGTGAGTGCATAGCGGCGCACCTGCCGCACGCTGATCGCGTCATTCAACTGCGGAATGATGATGCCCGCCATCATGCCCCAGCGGGTTTCGGCGATGGAGAACCGGGCATTGTCGGCACCGATCACGATGTCGCATGAAGCGATCAGTCCGGTGCCGCCGCCGAAACACGCTCCCTGCACCAGCGCCACGGTGGGAAGCGGCAGGTGGTTCAGTTGACGCATGAGGTTGGCAACCGCGTGCGAGGCCTGCACATTATCGGCGGGCGATTGCTGCCGAACCGAATCCAGCCAGGCGAGGTCGGCGCCCGCCTGGAAATGCCGGCCCTCGCCGCGGATGACCAGCACACGCAGATCCGTGCGACGGCGCAACGCATCGAGGCCGGTGGTGGCGGCTGCGATCAGGGCAGCGTCGTAGGCGTTGCCAACCTCGGGTCGGTTGAGCGTGAGCGTGGCCACGCCCCGGGCGTCAACCGAGGCAAGTACTGGGGAGTTGTCCATGGTGGATGAAGTGGGCGTGAGGCAAGTGGGCGTGAGGCGTTAGAAGATCAGCGAACGACGACCTGCATGGAGCCAATCCGCTCAACATGGGCCTCGATCATGTCGCCAGGTTTCACCGGGCCCACGCCTGCCGGGGTGCCGGTATAGATGAGATCGCCCGGCTCCAGGGTGTAGTAGGCGCTGGTGAATTCGATGAGCCTTGGCAGATCGAACACCATGGAATCGGTAGAGGTCTTTTGGCGCAATTCGCCATTCACGGTGAGATGCATGTTGACATTGGCGGGGTCGCCAAACTCATCGGCAGTCACCATCCAGGGACCCAGCACCGCGTAGGTGTCGATCGATTTCCTGAAGTCGGGAAACTGCGGGCCGCGCAGTGTCATGTCAAGCCCAATTGAATAGCCGGCCACATAAGACAGCGCCTCGTGGCGGCCGATTCGCGTGCCACGCTTTCCGATGACTGCGACGAGTTCGAGCTCGTGATCGTTGCGGTTCTCGATGTCGGTGTGTGGCGTTCGAAGGGTGACGCCCTCGGCTGGGCCGACCAGCGCCGAGGTGGCCTTGAGGAACATTCCCCAACGGGCGATGGTGGCGCTTGCCATGTCGCGCCCATGGGCGACGCCCTGGTCTGCCGCGGTCTCCGCAACATGATCGAGGTAGTTGATTGGCGCGCCAACGATCTTGCCGGGATTGGCAACTGGCGGCAAAAGCTTCACTTTCGAGAGCTGCAGCCGGCGCGCGGATTTCATCACGGTTCGAATCGCACTGCGCACGGCAGGCAGACTTGCAATGAGCGCGTCATGCCTGGGCAGAGGGTAACTTTTTCCGATTCGTACGCGCTCCATCGCGGGGGTGACATCAGCGACGACACCGGCTTCGAGATCGACCACACCCAGGCGGTTATTGTTGAATCGGCAAAGTTTCATGGGATCTGCTCCACAGCCGCGTCTGAAAGGCCAGTGAGCCTACGTCACCCGGCCGGTGATGGCAATCAGGGCGAGCCGGGATTGAGATTGCCCGGGGTTGGGACTATGCACGTACGGGCGGGTCCGGTGCGTCATCAATCTGGCCCGCAGCGTGCAGGGCTGCGAGATAGCCTGTACACATTCCTGGGCCCAGGGTGGCGCCACCGCCGGGGTAATCGCCACCCATGAGGTTGGAGGCGTCGTTGCCCGCTGCGTACAAGCCAGCGATCGGTCGCCCGGTCTGATCGAGCACGCGCGCGCGGTGGTCGATGTCGAGCCCGAGCAGGGTGCCGAGTTCGCCGATGTGCAGGCGAACCGCGTAAAACGGCCCGCTTTCGATCGGGGCGAGGCAGGGATTGGGCCGATGAGACGCGTCACCGTTGTACTGGTTGTAGAGATTGGAGCCCTTGCCGAACGCGGGGTCGTGACCCACGCGGGCATGCTCGTTGAATGTCCTGACAGTTTCCAGAAATGTCTCGGTCGGCAGTTCAAGCCTGCGAGCGAGTTCGGCTAGCGATTCGGCGCGGATCAGATAGCCGCTTCGAATATGTTCTCCAAACGGCAGCGGGTGAGGCCGTGCCGCCCCCATGCCATAGCGTCGCATGGCGCGATGGTCTGCAATCAGGTACGCGGTCACCTCACTGTCGGCTTCGCAGGTCGCGATCATCGCCTGTCCGAAGTCATGGTATGAGGAGGCCTCATTCACGAAGCGCAGCCCCGAACGGTTCACCGCGATGAACCCTGGCTTCTGGCGATCAATGAGATGCGGGAAATTGACATGCGTGCCATCGCTTTTCGGGATACGCGACACCGGTGCCCAGCAGGCGGCGTGGCGTTGATGGAGATTGAGCCGGGCGCCTGCAGCTTCGGCCGCGCGGAGCGCATCGCCGGTCAAGGTGGCCGGGACCGGCGAGTGGTGCGACTGGCCGCGCGCCGCATGCGGAAACAACTGTTGTTGCCGCGCTCGATCGTGAGAGAAGCCACCGGCTGCCAGAACGATGCCACGCGAGGCAACCATCCGCCGCAGTCCCTTCGCGGTTGCCACCTGGACGGCGACAACGCGACCCTCGCGGACCTCGATCGACTCGAGTCCGCAGGCGGTGAAGATATCGGCGCCGTGTTCGAGGGCAGACAGCATGAGTCGGGCGACGAGCGCGTTCCCATTCGAGAGATCCATGGGGCGCCGATGGACGATCAGATCGCGGAAATGGCGGGCAAGCTTGCGGGCGACAAACCGGAATGAATCGAATGAGCGAAGCGCATTCAGGAAGTGTTTGAGATCAGGCCCGGGCTTGATCATCAGCCCGAGAAAGGTCATTTCGCGCAGGGGCGGTCGCAGTCGGCCAATCTGGGAGCCCAGGTGCCGACCGTCAAACGGCAAGGGATGAATGGTCCGGCCTTCGTGTGCCGCGCCAGGGACATCTGGACGATAGTCGGGGCGGCCCGCGGCGTAGCTGAATCGGACAGCGGCACGGTCTTCCATGAAGCGCAGCATCCGTGGCGCGTGCGTGATGAATGCCGCGACGAGATCGGGGCGAAAACATGCGCCAGCGCAGTGCCTCAGATAGTCCCACGCGGCCTCGGGCGTGTCGCGCACGCCTGCTGCGGATGCAAGATGGTTGCAGGGAATCCAGACCCCTCCTGCTGAGATAGCTGTGGTCCCCCCAAGCACGTCTGCCTTTTCAATCACGGCTGTCTTGAGACCGACGATGGCTGCGGTGACCGCCGCACTCAGGGCCGCCGCGCCTGACCCCACAACGATCAGGTCGTATTGACTGTCAGGCGCGGGGAGGGTGGCCGGGGATAAGGTCGGTGCGGACATGGATGGCAGCGTGGTGACGGATCATGGTGGCGACGAGGTCGACTCTGGCCCCGAAGGTGCCCATCCGCCGGGACGCAGTTTCAAAAAGTGGAACCGCTTGATGCCGGGTGACTTCAGTCGTCATGCTCTTTAATTGACGGGCTCGACCGCTCCTGCCATAAACCCGAGCTTCGGCACGCGAAAGGTGAGGGGCACAATTTGAAGCGGGATCTTGTGATCATGGGGGGCGGACTGGCGGGCCTGTCGGCTGCGGTTCGCGCGCGTCAGCTGGGTCTGTCGGTGGCGGTGCTCGATCAGGGCAGCAGCGACCGGTATCTCTGCAATTCGCGCTACTCGGGAGGCATTCTGCATCTTGCGTTCAGAGATGTGGCAGATGATCCGGCGTCACTTCGGGATGCGATGAACGAGGCGACCAAAGGCTATATCAACCCGTCACTTGCCGCGCTTCTTGCCGACAACGCGCTGCGATCGGTGCACTGGTTGCGCGACCAGGGAGTGCGTTTCATCCGCAATCCGCAGGTGGTTTGGCAGCGTTGGGTGCTCGCACCGCCGAGGGCGATCACGGGTGGCCTGGATTGGGAAGGCAGAGGCCCAGATCTGGCGCTGCGGACATTGCTTGCCAAGTTTCGCGAGCTGGGCGGGGAACTTGCGCTCGAAACCCGGGTGGACCATGCGCTGGTGCGCGAGGGCCGATGCACAGGCGTTCGCGCTCACCAGGCAGGCCGCGAGATCGACTATGAGGCCGGTGCGGTCCTGATTGCCGATGGTGGGTTTCAGGCCAACCCAGATTTGATGAAGGCGCATGTATCGCCCCAGCCTGCGGGTGTCTTGCAGCGCAATTCCGGGATGTCTCGCGGCGATGGCCTGCGGCTCGCGGCCGCATTGGGCGCAGCCACCGTCGGTATGGAAGCGTTCTACGGACATCTGCTGGTTCAGGAGGCCTTCGGCAACCCGAAGCTCTGGCCCTATCCGCAGGTTGATGAGATCGCCTGCGCAGGGATGGTGGTCGATCGGCATGGCCATCGTATTGCCGATGAGGGATTGGGCGGGGTCTATCTTGCCAACCAGATTGCTCACCGCGACAACCCGCTCGATTGCCACGTGATTTTTGATTCCGCCATCTGGGATGTGCAGGGACGTCAGTCACGAATTCCCGCCAACCCGCATCTGCTTCGCGGGGGCGCCACGATGCTGGAGGCGCCCACGATCGCGGCGCTTGCGGCCCAAATCGGTGTCGATGCGGCTGGGCTCGAGCAGACGGTTGCCGCGCACAACCAGGCAGTGGCAACCGGCAAGGGCGCCGATCTTGAGCCGCCACGATCAGCGAACAAGCATGCGCCTGCCCCGATTGCCAAAGCGCCGTTCCATGCGTTTCCCGTCTGCGCGGGCATCACGCACACAGCTGGCGGCTTGCGAGTGGACGCACAGACGCGTGTGCTGAACGCAGACGGTGGGGTGATCGAGGGCTTGCATGCCGCAGGGGCGGCCGTGGGCGGGATCGAGGGCGGTCCCCAGGCGGGTTATGTCGGCGGCCTGATGAAGGCGCTGGTTCTGGGTTTGGTGGCGGCCGAGCAGGTGGCCAGTCAGGTTAAACAGGGAGGCTGATCATGATCCGGAAGTTGCTGAGGGTCGGGTTCTTGGCGCTGGCGCTGTCGGGAGCCGGCTCGGTAGTGGCGCAGACATACCCGAACAAATCGGTGCGTATCGTGGTGCCGTTTGCGCCAGGCGGAAGCGCGGACGGCACGGCACGGCCGGTCGCAGAACGGCTGTCGTCCATTCTTGGGCAGGCCTTTGTGATCGATAACCGCCCGGGCGGCTACGGCACGGTCGGCGCTGCGCACGTGGCCAAGTCGGAACCCGACGGATATACCCTGCTGCTCGTGCCCGGCACGCATGTGTTGACGCCGCGGCTGTTGCCCAACCTCGGGTATCACGCCATCAACGATTTCTCGCCCGTGGCAACGCTGGTGTTTGCGCCCTACGTGATCATTGGTGCAAAAAATCTTCCATTCACCACGCTCAAAGACGCGATGCAGTTCGCGCGAGAGCAGCCCGGCAAGATTTCCATCGGCAATTCCGAGGTCACAACAAGGCTCGCGGGCGAATCGCTTGCCAAGGTTGCCGGCGTCACGGTCACGCATGTGCCGTACAAGGGGGGTGGGCCGATCGCCAATGATGTGCTTGGGGGGCACCTGGCGATTGGGGTGGTCACGCCGATTTCGGCGCTTGGGTTTCATCGCGAGAAGCGGGTGAACTCGCTTGCCGTGACATCGCCGAGGCGCCTGGCGAGTCTGCCGGATGTTCCGACGGTTGCCGAGGCGCTCGGGGTTGCAGAATACGACTCGCAGACCTGGTTCGCGCTCGCTGGGCCAGCCAACATGCCGCGGCAAGCCATTGAGCGTCTGTCGCAGGCGATCCGTCAGATCATGCAGGATCGGGACATGCTCGACCGCTTTGCCAATATGGGCCTGGTCCCGGCCGAAGACACTTCACCGGAGTCGCTGGGCCGCCTCATGCGGTCGTTCAGCGAGCGCAACGGCGTTCTGATTGATGCGGCCAAGCTCAAGCTTGATTAGGCAACGGCCGGGCACGCCTCAAAGGGGGAACACCATGAAGACGAAGGTATTCGGTTCGTTGCTGATGATGCTGGGCGTGTTGACTGGTCAGGTGCAGGCGCAAACCTGGCCGGAACGCGCCGTCCGGGTGGTGGTGCCCTTCAGCGCCGGGGGTGGCACTGACATCATCGCAAGACTTGTCGCCCAGCGATTGAGCGAGCGGCTGGGGCAGCCGTTTGTTGTGGAAAATCGGACGGGCGGCAACGGGAACATCGGCGCGCAACTCGTTGCTCGCTCGGGTGCTGATGGGCATACCTTGCTGGTGAGCACGTCGGCCCTCACGATCAACCCGGCGCTGCACGACAACACGGGCTATCAGCTGAAGGAATTTACGCCGGTCACCCAGCTCGCCACCTCGCCCTATCTGCTCGTGGTGAACCCGGTAGCAGCGCCAGGACTCACCAGTCTGGCGAGCCTCATTGAGCAGGCGAAGTCGCGTGAAGGCGCTGTGTCGTGGGCGTCCACGTCTGAAGGAAATGCCGAGCACCTTGCCGGCGCCTTGCTGCAGCAAATGGCGGGCTTCAGGATGACCCATGTGCCCTACAAGGGCGGGGCGGACGCGCTCAAGGATGTCGTAGGCGGTCACGTTGCCGTCGGTGTGGTGTCGCTGCCCACGTCGATTGCCTTCGTAAAATCGGGTCAGCTTCGTGTGCTGGGGGTGACCTCAGCCACACGTGCCCCGCAGATTCCGGACATACCGACGCTGTCCGAGATCGGTGTGTCGGGGTATGAATTGCCGACCTGGTACGGAATGTGGGCCCCGGCGGGCGTCCGGCCCGACATTGTTGCGAGACTGCATGCTGTGCTCGCGGACATCCTGCGAAACGAGGAGGTCAGTCAAAGGGTGATCGGGATGGGATTCGCGGTGGGCTCCATGACCCAGGCGCAGTTTGGCGACTACGTGCAGCGCGAGGCAGCGAAGTACATCGCGCTTGCCGCTCAAATCGGTCTGAAAAAGCAGTAAGCAGCGAACACACAATGAGCGAAACCCCGGCATCGGAGACGTTCAACGATACGTTTGATGTGATCGTGATCGGTGGAGGCGGATCGGGGCTTGCTGCGGCGATCGAGGCGCGTACGCTTGGCCGGCGGGTGGTGCTTCTCGAGAAGAACCCCCGGTTGGGAGGCTCGACTGCATGGTCCGTTGGTTCGATCAGTGCCACCAACACGCCGCATCAACTGCGGCAGGGCATCCGCGACAGCGCCGATCATCATTTCGAGGATCTGGGGCTGTTCTGTCAGCGCACCGGCTTGCCCGACAATCTCAAACTTCGACGCATTCTTGTCGACAATGTGTCCGACACCTTTCGTTGGCTGCAGTCAATGGGTGTTGTTTTTCATGGCCCATTGCATCAGCCGCCGCATCGCAAACCGCGCATGCACAACGTGCTGCCGAATTCCCGCGCCTACATCTACCACCTCGGCAGACGCGCGCGCTCGCTTGGGGTCGACATTCGGACTGGCTGGCGTGTGGTGGATATGGTGCTTGCCAACGGCGCGGTGGTGGGGGTTGAGGCCGAGTTCCAGGGGCGCACTGTGCGTCTTGGCGCGCGCGGTGGTGTCATTCTGGCAAGTGGCGATTTCGCGGGCAGCGATTCGATGCGTGGCCGTCATCTGCCGGCTGGCGTTGCCAACGCCAGACCGATCAATCCCACCAACACCGGCGATGGTCATCGGCTGGTGCAAAGGCTGGGTGGCCAGATCATGAACGATGGTCACCATCTGGCGGGTGTCCGGTTCGACCCACCGCCGGCACGCTGGGTGCTGAACCTCCCGCCTTGGCGAATCCTCACGCGTTTCATCAGCTGGTCGCTAGACCATATGCCCCAGCGGGTTCTGCGGCCGTTCGTGATGAGTTTTCTCACGACCGTTCTTCAGTCGTCGCCGGAGTTGTATCGGCAGGGAGCTGTGCTGATCAATCGTCATGGTCGACGATTCAATGATGAGCCTGGTGAACCGACCCGCCACCTGACCGAACAGCCTGAGGGTGCGGCGTACATTCTGCTGGACGGGCGGCTCACCGCCCAGTTCTCGGCACCGCCCTACCACCTCTCTACAGCGCCAGGGATTGCCTACGGGTACATACCCGACTATCGCCGGTCGCGCCGGGATATCTTCCACGAAGCGTCAACGCTCGCGGGTCTCGCCGGCCGTCTGGGCATCGACCCTCAGGTCTTGCAAGACACGATAGATCGTTACAACCGCAACGAGGCAACGGCTGATGGTGCTTCGGTCCGCGGAACCCGGCCCACGCTGGAATCGGGGCCCTGGGTCGCCCTGGGGCCGGTTCGGCACTACATCACTTTCAGCGACTCCGGTGTCGCGGTTGATGAACGACACCGGGTTCTGGGAGCCGACCAGCAGGCCATTGAGGGGTTGTACGCGGTGGGCTTCATCGGAATGGGCGGCATGCTGCTCGAAGGCCTCGGTCATCACCTCGGCTGGGCATTCACCTCGGGCCGGCGTGCGGGTCGGTTCGCGGCAAGCCGTGTGGTAACCGAGGATCTGCACGCATGACTTCCCCGAACGGAGCGGCGATGCATACCCTCACGCTGGGGTACCTGTGCCTTGCGGATGTCGGGCCGCTCGATATCGTGCTCGCCGCTGGTCACGCGGGTTTTCAATCGGTGGGCGTGCGGCTAACCGCCCGGCGACCGGACGAGTCGTGGTCATTTGCGTCGGTCCGCGATCGTGCTGCCAGGCGGGTGCTTGCGCGGGCACTCGCTGATCACGGTCTGTCGCTTTCGAATGTGTCGAGTTTTCACCTGTACCCCGAAGTCACGCTTGAGCATCTGCGCCCGGTCATCGAGGCGTCGGTCGAACTGGGTGCCAACACGCTGATCGCCTGCATCTATCGCGATCCGGGCAATGCGTTGAACGATTTTCTTGGCGACTATGCGGCGGAGGCGCATGCCGCGGGTTTGCGGATTGCGATCGAGACCGTTTCATACAGCGCCTGCCGGACGCTCGCAGGAGCGCGCGAAATGATGCGCCAGGTGAATTCTCCTGCGCTTGGACTGATGCTCGACCCCCTGCATCTCCAACGCGGAGGCAGTGCCTGGACCGAAATCGGGGAATTGTCCTCGAACGAAATCTGTATTGCCCAACTGTGTGACGCGACGATCGATCCACCGGTCGGGGTCGATCCTGCTGTCGAGGCGCGGACGATGCGCCGCTATCCTGGGGCGGGTGATCTTCCGATCCTGAATTTCCTGCGCGCTTTGCCGGATGCAGCCGAGATCGAACTCGAGGTGCCCGCCGTTGAAGATCGTCACCTGCCGCCCGCGCAACGGGCTGCCCTGATTCGAAGCCGGTGCGTCGCGTATCTGCAGGCGCATGGGTTTTCCGCAGGTTGATCCGAGTGAACACGCCGACCCAACCCGATGAAGAAGTCGACTGGCTGGTGTTTGGGTCGGGCGCCGGGGGGCTCTGTGCGGCACTGGTTGGGCGCCTTGAGGGGTTGGAGGTTCTGCTCTGCGAGAAGACCCCCTTGATCGGTGGCACGACGGCCACTTCGGGGGGAACCATCTGGATTCCCGGCAGCCACCAAAGCCGGTTGACGCCAACGCCAGACGATCTTGAGGCGGCACGCCTTTATCTGGAGGGCGAGCTTGGCAACGATGGCGCCTCTGAACTGCGTGAGGCGCTGCTCAACAGTGGCCCTGAAATGCTGGACTACCTGGAGTCGAGAAGCGAGGTGCGCTTCAAGGCCAATTCGCCTTATCCAGACTACCACGCAGAGCGTCCAGGGGGGGCCCAGGGAGGACGCGCACTCTCGCCGCTGCCGTTTGACGGGCGGCTTCTGGGTAGCGACTTTTCAATGCTGAGGCCACCGCGCGACGAATTCATGGTGCTGGGCGGGATGATGGTCGGGCGTGACGAGATCCGACATCTCATTCGACCCTGGCGATCCTGGCAGTCGCTGCGCATCACCTCCCGTATCGTCGGCCGCTACGCGCGCGACCGGCTGAGCTATCGGCGCGGCACGCGTCTGCTGTTGGGCAATGCACTGGTTGGCCGGCTTCTTTACAGCTACAGAAGCCTGGGCGGCAGGGTGGCGCTCAACACCGCTTTGCAAGGCCTCTGGGTGGAAGGGGGGCGAGTGCTGGGCGCAACCGTGCGGGTTGGTTCGGGTGAGCGTCGTGTCCGTGCTCGTCGCGGCGTCGTGCTCGCAACGGGTGGCCCGTCGTCGAGCGCGTCATGGCGAAAGCGCCTGCTTCCCGGGCGTGATCTGCCCTGGTCTCTTGCATTCGATGGCAACACGGGTGAGGGGCTTGACGCTGGATTGGCCGTTGGTGCGGTACTGGATACACGACATGCCAGTCCGTTCTTCTGGATGCCCGCCTCCCGCCTTGAGCGCGCGGGTCTGCCTCCTGTCATTTACCCCCACATCCGCGATCGCCCCAAACCGGGCCTGATCGCAGTGCGCGATGATGGAAAGCGCTTCGTAAATGAAGGAAATTCTTACCACGATTTCGTGAGCGCGCTCTTTGCGGCCAGTCCTGATTCGCAGACGCCCCACGCCTGGCTGATCTGCGACCGACAGTTTGTCCGGGACTTCGGGTTGGGTGTCATTCATCCGGTGTGGCAACGCCTGCCTTTCTTTGAGCGCGCGGGATATCTCCATTCGGCCGGCACGCTCGAGGCGCTGGCGCACAAGACCGGTATTGATGCGCAGGCGCTCCATTTGACGGTGAAGCATTACAACGCTGATGCAGCAGCGGGTCGTGATCGGACCTTCGGCAAGGGGGAACTCGCGCTCAATCGCTACAACGGCGATCCTGACACCGCTCCCAACCGCTGTCTGCGTCCGATTGAGGCAGCGCCTTTCTACGCGGTCCGGGTCATTCCCGCCCCCATCGGATCGAGTGTCGGTCTGCTCGCCGATGCCGAAGGCCGGGTGCTTGACGAGAGCCGTGTCCCGATTGAAGGTCTCTATGCCTGCGGCAACGACATGAGTTCTGTGATGGGTGGGCACTATCCCGGGCCGGGAATCACGCTGGGGCCTGCGATGGTGTTTGCTTACCGCGCGGCGCGACATGCCGCTACCGTGAGGGGGTGAGCCTCCGCGGGTGAGCTTGCGCGGGCGGGCCCCGGCGGGCGCGCCTCGGCAAGCGGGTAAGGCCGCAGGGCCAGCGGGGCGCCTGCATCAGGTCCGCCTGCATCAGGTCCGCCGAAGCCGCAGACTCAGTCCTGCTTGATGCCGTGGTCCTGGATCAGCTTGCGATAGAGCTCGAATTGGGCGCGGGTGGCCGTACCCAGTTCGTCGGGCGACGAGCCGCGAAGCGTGAGGCCGAATCCCACCAGTCGCTCGCGGGTGGGCGGATCGGCGAGCGCGCGCTGCATCTCGCCATGCAGCCGGTCGATGATTGGCTGGGGCGTTCCAGCCGGCATCACCATGGCAAACCATGAATTGAAGAAATAGCCAGGGAGGCCTGATTCGTCTACGGTCGGCACGTTCGGGTACTGAGCGAGCCGCTTGGGTGTGGAGACGGCAAGAAGCCGCACCTTGCCCGACTGGATGAGTGCGGTCACCGTGCCGAGTCCCTGCATGGCTGCGTCGACCTCGCCGGATGCCACCGCGACCGCGGCCGGGGTGGCTCCCTTGTAAGGCACATGCAGCATCTGCAGCTGGGCTTTGCTTGCGAGCAGCGCCATCGCGATGTGCTGCGGGCTGCCGTTGCCGCCCGAACTGTAATTGAGCTTTCCAGGATTGGCGCGCGCCGCGGCGATGAAGTCGGCCACCGAGCGAAGCGGTGACTCCGGGCGTACGACCATGCCCCATTCAATGGTGGCGGCAAGCGACAGGGGCGCGAAGTCGGTGAGTGCGTTCCACGGCATCTTGGGAAAGATGTGCGGAATCATCGTGAGCACGCTGTCGTTGAAGCCCCCCATGGTATAGCCATCGGGCGCGGCGCGGGCCACACGTTCGGCGCCTATCAGTCCCGAGGAGCCAGCGATGTTTTCCACCACGATCGGCTGCCCCAGCCCCTCGGCCATCTTCTGTGTGAGAACGCGCGCCGCATTGTCAACCGCGCTTCCGGCGGCAAGTGGAATCACCATGCGGATAGGCTTGGTGGGGTAGGCGGTGGCAGTCTGCGCGTGAGCGGCCGCAGGCAGTCCAACTGCGAGGGCGGCAGCAACGGCCAGCATGCGCCCGGCGGCCGAATGCCGTTGCGGCAGGCGGAAGTGCTTCATCAGTGGATCTCCTCAGGCAAGGATGGGTGCAGCCGGGATGCGTGCACTAACGTGCACTGTCGTCCATCGACTTTTGCGATTCAAGCAATCGCCCGATTGAGTCGGGAAGCCCATGGTGTGGCTTGCGCGGGGGCGGTGAAAAGCTTCCTGCTCGAGCCTGCCGTGGCGCAAGACGCACCAGTGACTCCGCCTGGGCCACTGCGCACGAGACTCCGTCGACAGCGGGCACTGGCAGCCGCTCCCGAATTTGCCGTGCGAGGCCTGCAAGCGGCGCGCCCGCGATCACCAGGGCGTCGGCGCCGTCTTCACGCACCGCGCGCTCGCACAGTGCCAGCAACTGGTCTGCCTGATCGGTCTGGACCGAGCCAATGTTGGCCAAAGGCTGGTCGAGCGCGCGAATGCTGGCGAGGCGTGAGGCAAGACCGCAGCGCTCAACGGTTTCGCGATACCACGCCGTGATTCGCGACGAAATGGCGATGATTGAAAATCGCTGGCCAATCAGGCAGGCCGACGCAAACGCAGCCTCGCTCATTCCCACCACCGGCACCGGGACGACTTCACGCAGGGCTGGCAGGCCCGGGTCGCCGAAGGCCGCGACCACGATGGCATCAAAGCGCGGGTAATGCTCGGCCGCGAGCTGCGCGACCGCGTAGGCACCGATCAGCGATTCAAAGCGGGTCTCGATGTAGGCCACCCCAAACGGCGCCGTCACCACGGTGATGTCGGTTCCCGGTGATGCCGTTCGCCGTGCTTCGTCGCCAATCAGAGACGACACACTCTCGGAGATGTTGGGGTTGATGAGGAGCAGACGCATGGGGCGCAGTCGCTCAGACGCTGCGGCGTGCTGGCAGAAGGCTGGGCATGCCGCAGCGGAGAAACTGCCCGCCGCCAACTGGGGGCGTGAAGGCGCTGCCGTTCCACACCACCTGACCTCTCAGCATGGTGAGGCCGGGCCAGGCCTTCAGTGTCATGCCTTCATAGGGCGTGTAGTCCACCGCATGATGCAGCATGGAGTTGGTCAGGGTGACTTCGCGATGGTCCCAGATCACGAGGTCGGCATCGGATCCAATTGCGATCGTGCCCTTTCGCGGGTGCAGCCCGTAGGCTTTGGCTGGCTGCGTTGCGGTCAACTCGACAAAACGGTTGATGGTCAGGCGACCACCGAGAACGCCTTCGGAATAGAGGAGCGGCATGCGCGTTTCAATGCCCGGAATGCCGTTCGGGATATAGGCAAAGGGAACTTCCTTGCCGCCAGGCTTCTTGCCGGCCGGGTCGTCATAGTTGAACGGTGCGTGGTCGGAGGACAGCACTGTGAACAGACCATCGGACAGACCGTCCCAGATCACCTGCTGATTCGATGCATCCCGCGGTGGGGGGCTACAGACACATTTGGCGCCAAGATAGCTGTCGTCGATTCCAAGGTCGGCCGCCGTGAGGAACAGGTACTGGGGGCAGGTTTCAGCAAAAATTTTCATGCCACGACCGCGTGCCCAGCGAATCTGCTCCACCGCCTCTCGCCCCGATACATGCACGATCAGGATGGGTACGTCGATCAATTCGGCAAGGGAGATGGCGCGGTGGGTGGCTTCGCGCTCGACAAGCATTGGACGCGAGTGCGAATGGAACCGGGGCGCGGTCTGCCCGGCTGCCTCGAGCTTTTTGGTGAGCCAGGCGATGCAGTCGGCGTTCTCGGCGTGGATCATGGCCATCGCGCCTTCCCTTCGAGCGATCGCGAGCACGTCTAGGATCTGACCATCGTCGAGTTTCAGGTCGTCATAGGTCATGTACAACTTGAAAGACGTATAGCCATCCCGAATGAGGTTGGGGAGTTCGCTGTTGAGAACCGTGTCAGTCGGGTCGCTGACAATGAGATGGAAGGCGTAATCGACATGGGCCACCCCGTCGGCGCGGCGGTGATAGTCATCGACCGCCGCCTTCAGGCTGGCACCCTTCACCTGCGCGGCAAACGGGATCACTGTCGTGGTGCCGCCGCAAGCGGCAGCGCGCGTGCCAGTATCGAAGTTGTCGGCCATCCGAACCGGTGGCTCCATGGGCTGATCAAGGTGACAGTGGCTGTCGACGCCGCCCGGGGTCACGACTCGGCCCGCCGCATCGATCTCGTGCGCGCCCTGCGCCAGGCCCTGTCCGAGCATGGCGATGCGGCCCTGACGGATGCCGATATCGCAGTCGATGGTGTCCGAGGCTGTCGCGAGGCGGGCGTTGCGAATCACGCAGTCAAAATTGGCAGTCATGGATCGATCCGGGGTCAGACGTTGGCAAGGCGCGCCGCGAGCGCCACCAGCGCACGATCGGAGCCGCGCGGGCCGACCAGACTGAGGCCGAGCGGGGCGCCAGCACGCTGCGACAGCGGCATGGAAAGCTGCGGCAGCCCGCACAGGCCCGCTGTGGCAAGCATTTGGAGCGCGCGATTGCGGTAGTCCTCAAGATCGCCCTCGCTGGTCGCTCGCAGTGGGGCGATGTCGGGCATGGTGGGCATCAGCAGCACGCCGCCCGTGCCCAGGAGCGCATCGAGATGGGCGGTGTAGCGGGTGCGGTAAGCCCGCGCCTCGGCAACCTGCGCATCGGTGACCTGGCTCGCCCAGGCGAAACGCTCGGCGACGCCAGGTCCGAGCGGCGGCTGGTAACGGCTGATCAGTCCGCCACAGGTGTTCCATGCTTCACGACCCTGGATGTAGCGGAAGGCCCAGTACATGGCGTCAAGCGAATCGAGGGTGATGGTCATCACCTCGGGTTCGCCCAGCACCTTCCGCGCGCGTTCAACCGCGCCGGCATGCGCTTCACGCGCCGCAGGCACGGCCAGCGACCACATGTCCTCGGGCCAGAGGAGGCGTAGCGGCCCGGGAAGGTCGGCAGTGTCACCTGCCAGCAGCACGTCGGCAACGCGCGTGAAGGTGGCGATGTCGCGTGTAAACCATCCACAGGTATCGAAGCTGGGCGCGAGATCGAGGCAGCCGGCAAGGCTCACACGGCCATGTGTGGGGCGCAGGCCATAGAGTCCGCAGTGGCTGGCAGGCGCGCGAACCGAGCCACCTGTGTCGGTCCCGAGCGCGGCCTCGCACAGATGACTGGATACCGCTGAGGCCGATCCGGACGACGATCCGCCGGTGATGCGGTCAGGGGCTGCACCGTTGACCGGCGATCCAAAGTGCGCGTTCAGGCCATTGAGCGAGAATGCGAATTCATCGGTGACGGTTTTGCCTGCAAGCGATGCGCCCGCATCGAGCAGCCGCTGGACGCTGTCTGCGTTGCGGGTCTTGATGCCAGACATCGCGAGCACGAACGGACTACCGCCCCCTGTGGGATAACCGGCCACATCGAACAGATCCTTGGCTGCAAACCGCAGCCCAGCAAGGGGGCCGGTTGGCGCGTGCGGCACCTCGACCGAGGGATAGGGAACGAACGCGCGGGCGGGGTCGTGAAGGGCAGTCATCGATTGGCTTCGGCTTGAAGTTCGTGGGTGCGGATGCAACGGGTCGCGTGGCCCGGGGCCACGATTGTGCGTTGGGGTTGCGCTGCGCGACACGCATCAATCGCGAGTGCGCAGCGATCGGCAAAGGCACACCCGGGTGGCAGGCGTGAGAGATCGGGTGGGCTGCCTGGAATGGTCTTGAGACGCTCGCCGCGTGCCATCGATCCTTCGGCACGGCTTCGTAGCAGGGCAAGCGTGTACGGGTGGGCGGGCGCGCGGATCACGTCGCGTGTGCTGCCTTCTTCAACGATTCGTCCGCCATACATGACGGCAATGCGGTCGGCGACTTCCACCGCCGCGCCGAGGTCATGCGTGACGAAGACCACCGCCAGGCCCAGCTCACGCTGCAACTCGCGCAGGAGCAGGAGCACCTGGATTTGCACCGTGGCATCGAGTGCGGTGGTGGGTTCGTCTGCGAGCAGCAGTTTCGGTCGACAGGCGAGCGCAAGCGCGATCATGGCCCGCTGGCGCATGCCGCCGGACATCTCGTGCGGGTAGGCGGCCAGCCGGCGCTCTGGGCTGGGAATGCGGACCCGCTCAAACAGTTCGAGTGCGCGCTTGCGCGCGTCGACTGCGCTGACGGGTTCATGCCTGCGGATGGCCTCCACGATCTGATCGCCCAGGGTGTAGACCGGATCCAGGGCCGTGAGCGGCTCCTGAAAGATCATGGCCACACGGGCACCGCGATAATCGGCGAGGGCGCGGCGGTCGAGCGCCATCACATCGGTGCCGTCGACCATCATTTGCCCGCCAATCCGGGTGGCTTGCGGCGCATGCAGCCGCATCAGACTGCGCAGGGTGACGCTCTTACCGGAGCCTGATTCTCCGATGAGCGCGACCACCTCGCCGCGTTCGATTCGGAGATCGACGCCGTTGACCGCGTTGACCGGACGAGCCCCCCGAGTAAACGTCACCGTGAGATCACGGATGTCGACCAGCGGCGCTGACGTGGAAGGATTCATGCCACCACTCATTGATCAGGAATGTTCGGCGAGGGTATCGCCCCCGGCCGGGCGAGGGCCTGATCGGCTGGCCTTCGCATGACCTGAGTCCGGGACATGGATGAGGCAGGCCACGGCATCGCCAGGGTGGGTGCCACGCAGCCGGGGCTGCGTCTGCGAACACACCGGGTCAACCATCGGGCAGCGTGGATGGAACCGGCAACCGGACGGTGGGTCGATCGGGTTGGGCGGATCGCCTGCGAGTGGGACTCGCTCGGTACGGTGATCCGGATCCATGGAAGGCATGGACTGGGTGAGTGCCTGCGTGTAGGGATGGCGGGGCGCCTCGAACAGCTGTTCGGCGGGACCCACCTCTACCACCTCGCCGAGGTACATCACCATGACCCGATCGCTGACATAGCGCACCACATGCAGATCATGGCTGATGAAGATGTAGGTGAGACCGAACTCTGCCTTGAGATCGAGTAGCAGGTTGAGCACTTGAGCCTCAACCGATTTGTCGAGGGCCGAGACCGCCTCATCGAGAATGATCAGCCGGGGCTGAAGGGCGAGGGCGCGCGCAATATTGATGCGCTGACGCTGGCCGCCCGACAGTTCGTGCGGGTACCGACCTGCAAAGCGCGACGGATCGAGACCCACCCGGGCGAGCAGGTCGTGCGCGCGCGACAGCGCCTCACGAGCTGGCGTGCCGTGCACGCGAGGACCGAAGGCGATCGAGTCTTCTATGGTCATGCGCGGGTTGAGCGAGGCGTAGCTGTCCTGGAACACCATCTGAACCTGGCGCCTGAAGGCCTTCATGGGCATGTCGGCCGAGCCGACACGACAGCCATCGAAGATGATCTCGCCCGCAGTCGGGGCGATGAGGTTCATGAGCAATCGTGCGGTTGTGCTTTTGCCGCAACCGGATTCTCCAACCACCCCGAGCGTCTCACCTTGATAGACGCGGAAATCGATGCCGTCGACGGCACGCACCACAGGCCGGCGAGCGCCGATTGGAGCGGTGAGGGGGAAGTGTTTGACGAGCCCGCTGATCTCGAGGAGCGGGCTGCCGGTTGCGGTGCGCGAAGCGGGGAGGGCCGTCATGCTCAGCTCTTGACATCCATCGCAGAGCGAAGCGAATCGGACAGCAGGTTGAATGCGATGGATGTGATGAAGATCATGGCGCCTGGCAGTGCTGCAACCCAGGGTTGGGTGTAGATGGCAGTGCGCAGCGTGTTCAGCATCAGGCCCCACTCGGGCTCGGGCGGGCGTACGCCCAGCCCTAGGAAGCTGAGACCGGAGGCGAGGATCATGGAGACTGCGATCAGGCTGGTGGCATACACAAAGATGGGCCCCAGTACGTTACCCAGCACATGCACCCGAACGATAGTGAGCGCGTGAGCCCCCGAGGCGCGGGCTGCCTCGACAAAGTCGCGTCCGCGCACCTGTGTGGTGACACTCTCCGCCACCCGCACGATGGGGGGCGTGAACACGATCGTGAGTGACAGCAGCGCGTTGAAGATGCCCGCACCCAATGCACCCGACAAAGCGATGGCAAGCAGCACAGAGGGAAACGCATAGAGAACGTCCACCGTGCGCATGATGGCGCTGTTGATCCAGCCCCCTGCGTAGCCTGCCAGGAGGCCCAGCGAGGTGCCAATGATGAAGGCAAGCAGCACTGGCGTGAGCCCCATGAAGAGGGACAGACGCGCGCCCACAATCAGCCTGGACAGCATGTCGCGACCCAGCTCATCGCTACCCAGCGGATAGTTGGGACTGCCGATGGGTTTGAGCCGCCCGAACATCGATGAAGCATAGGGGTCGGCCGGCGCGAGCCACGGGCCGAAGATGGCGAGCGAGAGCAGGCCAAGCACGATAAGGCCCGATGCGACCGCGACGGGATCACGGAGCAGCTTGCGTGCCGCGCCCGCCCAGTAGCCCTGCGACCGCTCGACCGGGAGCGCGGACACATTCGGTGTGTTGAGGCTGGACATCATGACATCAGCCTCGGGAGATTCGCGGATCGAGCGTCCCTTGGACGATGTCGACCAGCAAGTTGAGGAGAACGAAGAAGAGCGCCAACACCAGAATGGTTCCCTGCAGCAGTGGCAGGTCTCGCTGGAAGATGGCCGAGTTCAGCAGAAAGCCGGTGCCTGGCCAGGAAAAGACGGTCTCGATCAGGATGGAGCCGCCCAGCAGGTAACCCAGCTGCAGGCCCATGACAGCGAGCGCGGTGGGGGCCGCGTTCTTGACCACATGGCAGAACACGCCGAAATCGGTAAGACCGCGCGCGCGAAGCCCAATCACGAATTCCTGTTCGAGGATGTCGGCCACCAGCGCGCGTACCGTGCGCGCGATGATCCCCATCGGAATGACCGACATGGTGAGCGCCGGCAGCACCATGAAACGGATGTGCTCCCAGTTCCAGGCCCAGCGGTCGGAGCCGCCGGGTCCGGCCCCGCTGGCCGGCAGGATTCCCGTGAGGGCCGACAGCGCGATGACCAGAACCATGCCCAGCCAGTAGTGCGGAACACTGACGCCTAGCACCGACAGAAAAGAGGCCAGGCGATCCACCCAGGTATTGCGGAAATAGCCGGCGACGAAGCCGAACAGCGAGCCCAGGATGAACCCGATCAGCGTGGCAACTGCCGCCAGCCTGAGGGTGTTGCCAACGGCGCGAAACACCTCGGCGCTAACCGGGCGGCCTGTGGCGATGGATGTGCCGAGGTCGCCCTGGAGGGCCCGCCACAGCCAGGAGAAAAATTGCTCGGGGTAGCTGCGGTCAAACCCGTAGAGCTGACGGATGCGTGCGGCGAGTTCGGCCGACGCGTCGGGCGGCAGCACCGAGACCAGCGGGTCGCCGGGTGCGAGGTGAACCAGTGCAAAACAGACCAGCGCCACGCCCAGCATGATGGGCAGCGCGTAGATCAGTCGCCGGACAAGGTAGGAAAGCAAAATGTGGTGAGGTAGCGTTGCGAGAAGCGGGCAGAACGACACCCTCCCGGAGCGGGGCCCCGGGAGGGCGAAGTGCTTACTGGATGCTCATCGGCGCAATGTCAATGAACCAGCTTCGCGGCTGGACCACGCCTCTGACTTTGCTCGACATGGCCCGCGGCCCGACGTCGTGCGCAATCCACACGAACGGCGCCTCTTCCACAATCCGCTTGTGCAGTTGCGCGAGGGCTGCATCGCGCGCCTTGTCATCGAAGGTGGTGCGGGCATCGGCGATCAGCTTGTCGAACTCGGCGTTACCAAAGTAGCCCCAGTTGTTCGACACCGGCGGGAAGGTTTTGGTAGAGGTGAACCGAACCATGGCGAAGAAGGGGTCCATCGCAGCGAAGCTCACGTTGATCGCGTGTGCGCCGTTGGCGGTGGGATCCTTCGCGCCCCGACGCCAGTTCGTGAACAGCGTGTTCCATTCAATGACGTCGAATGTGACATCAAAGAAGCACTGCTTGAGCGACTGTTGCACGAATTCGTTCATGGGCAGCGGTTGCATCTGACCCGACCCCGAGGCCGAAATCTGCACCTTCACCTTGACCGGCTTGGCGGCGGAGAAGCCGGCATCGGTCATGAGCTTGCGCGCAGCGTTGGGATCAAACTTGATGTCAAACGAGGGGTTGCCCCACCAAGGATGCGTTGGATCAACAGTGCCCTTGGGAACAGCCATCATGCCGCCAAGAAGCTTCTGCAGGCTTGCATGGTCGACGCAAAGATTGGCCGCATGGCGGACGCGCTTGTCGAGCCAGGGTGATCCCTCGGCAAACGACAGCTGCCAGGGCCAGACGTGCGGTTGCTGGTTGCTGTAGACGGTAAAGCCGCGGCCGCGGATGGTGGCGATCGCATCAGGCGCCGGAGCCTCGATCCAGTCGACCTGACCCGACAGGAGTGCAGCGGTGCGCGCATTGGCTTCGGGCATGGGCAGCATCACCACGCGGTCGACCTTGGGCGTGCGGGCGGGGTCCCAGTAGGCCTTGTTGGCTGCCAGCTCGAGACGCTCGCGCGGCACGAAGCGGGTCATGCGGAACGGACCGCTGCCTGAAGCGTCGGCGGCGAAGGCGGTCCAGGCCTGCTTGGCGCGCTCTTCCGCGGGCAGGTTCCCCGGGGTGGCGTCAAATTTCTTCTGCCAGTGCGCGGGCGAGGCCATGAACAGATTCGTGAGGTTGAGCGGCAGGAACGAATCGGGCTCGCTGGTGGTGAGTTCCACCGTGTAGTCATCGATCTTGCGGGCGCTCGCCAGGGTGGGCATGCGCGAGACGGTGACGCCGATCTGGCTCGGGTCGTAGTGCTGCGCGGTTTTGTCCAGCACCTTGCGAACGTTCCAGACCACGGCGTCAGCGGTGAAATTGGAGCCGTCGTGGAACTTGACGCCCTGGCGGAGCTTGAAGGTCCATTTGGTTTTGTCGGTCGCATCGACCGCCCAGCTGAGCGCGAGGCCTGGGATCAGAACGCTGGCGGCATCGGCCTTGGACAGATCCCAGTGTGTGAGCGCGTCGTACATGGGAATGCCGGTGAAGCGATTGCCTTCGAAGCCCTGGTCGGGCTGGCCCAAGGTGCGGGGGATGTCGGCTGCAGTCATGCCGATACGCAGGACCTTGTCCTGGGCCTGGGCTGCAAGCGGCAGCGTTGCCGCGAGCAGCAGGGCAATTGAGGAACGGCGGATTAATCTCATCGGGAACTCCTGGGTTAAGGACACAGGTTCTAGGCAAAACACGTGCCTGGGCGACAGGCGGAGAGAGAGGAAAACATCTTGAGCCGCAGTTAGTGCGGTTTAACCAGTCGCTCTGCAGCCAGGTCGAGACCGCAGAGCACGCTGTCCAGAAGGGGTACCGGAACCGAGGGCTCAAGCGCGCGAGCATAGCCGAACAGGCCGGCGCCGCCGATGATGACCGACTGCGGCGGACGCCCAGCCGCCTTGCCACGTTCGATTGCGGCATGGCAGGCCGGCGCGAGCAGGCGCAGTGCCGCATCGGGATCTGCTTTCAGTTGCGCGCCGTTCGCGTCGACGGTTTCGATGGCGACCAGCGCGTCCAGCAGTCCAATGGAAAAGGCGAGCCGCCGCAGGGGTTCGCGCCAGCCGTGTCCGCCGGTGACGATTGCGAAATCGCCTTTGCGGGCCGCCCATCGCATCGAGGCCTCCGCGAACCCCGTCACGGGTTCGACCGCGAGCTCTTCGAGTGCCTGCAACGCGGGGTCACCGAAGCAGCCAATCACGCAGGCATCGAAGGCGCCGTGCGTGGCGATGGCTTCCTGTCTGGCCTGCAGTGTGGCGTGCGCGGCGATGGCGAGTGAATGCTCGCCGGTGATATAGGAGGCACCGAACGGTGCGGTCACCGCAATGACCTGAACCGAGTCACCCAGACGGTCAGTCGCTGCGTCAGCGAGCATACGGGTCACAGCGTCGGTGGTGTTTGGATTGATCAGAAGGAGTCGGGGCATATTTGACCGAAAACGGGTTACGGATTTTTCGCCGCGCACGGTAGCATGGACGCTCCGCGTTGGTGCGGATTGCAGAGGCAATTACCGGGCTTTAGGCATCACGCACCAAATCGGTGAGCGGTCTATCATTCAGGATCCCTGTGTCTCCGAGACAACCATGCGCGATACGCTGTCGCTGATTCCCCGTGGCCGCTTTCCCTCAATCAGGCGTCGGCGTGTGTCGACCGTCCAAGCCAACCTTGGGTACCGCTGCAATCAGACCTGCCAGCACTGTCATGTGAACGCCGGTCCGCATCGCGAGGAGGTGATGGACCGCGACACGCTGACCTTGCTCATGCGGTTTGTTCGTGCGAGTGGGGCTCGCGTGCTTGACCTCACCGGGGGCGCGCCGGAGCTCAATCCAGGGTTTCGCGATCTGGTGGCCGAGGCGCGGGCAGCGGGCCTGGAGGTGATCGACCGCTGCAACCTCACCGTGCTGGAAGAGCCGGGTCAGGAAGATCTCGCGGAATTTTTGGCCTCCAACCAGGTGCATGTCGTGGCTTCTCTACCGTGCTACCTGGAAGACAACGTTGATCGCCAACGCGGCAAGGGCGTCTTTGAGACCAGTTTGCGTGCGCTCGCCCGGCTCAACTCGCTTGGGTACGGCACCGCGCTCGCGCTTGATCTGGTCTTCAATCCGCAGGGGCCCAGCCTTCCGCCGCCGCAGCAGGCGCTCGAGCGCGACTATCGACAGATGCTGGGCGATCGCTACGGTATCGTTTTCACCCGACTGCTCACCCTTGCCAATATGCCGATTCAGCGCTTCGGCTCGATGCTCGCGAGCCAGGGCAGGTTCGATCAGTACATGACACTGCTGCGCGAGGCCCATCGTGAGGAAAACCTCGATGCGGTGATGTGTCGTGATCTGGTGAGTGTCGATTGGCAGGGATATCTCTTTGACTGCGACTTCAATCAGATGCTTGGCCTGCCGCTGCGCCGTGCCGGACAGTCGCGAAGCCACCTGCGGGATGTCGTCGGCCAGTCGTTGGCTGAGCTTCCTATCGTTGTCCGTGACCACTGCTACGGCTGCACCGCGGGACAGGGCAGTTCCTGTGGCGGGGCGCTCGCGGCGGGCGAGGAACCGGGCGCTCAGGTCGAGGAACCGGGCGCTCAGGGAGACCGGTGCGCGTCGGAAGCGGTTGGGGTCTGAGTATGGCGGGCGGGGCTTCTCACGGCCCTCCCGGGCGCTGGTGCCCGCCGTCCTACGGACTGGGGCCCAAAGCGTTTCTCGCGGGTCGGCACTATGACGCCGACGTGGTCTATGTCGTGGGCGGGTTGTATGGCAACCCGTTCGCGTTGTCGAGGCTTGTCCAACTGTTCGATGCAGAACCCGCCACCCGGAAACTTTTCATTCTGAACGGTGACTTTCATTGGTTTGACCGTGATGAAACCACCTTCGCTCATATTGAACGCGCCACGGCGCCGTTTGTGCGCCTGCGCGGCAACGTGGAAACGGAAATTGCCGCGCCCGGTGACGATGCGGGGTGCGGCTGTGCTTACCCAGCCTCGGTGCCGGATGAGGATGTCGATCGGTCCAACGTCATTCTTGGCGAGTTGAAGCAGGTTGCACGCGCGATGGGATGCGATCAGTCACTCGGGGCGTTGCCTGCTGTGGCGCGGGTAAGTTGTGGCGGACTGCACATGGCGATCACCCACGGTGATGATCGCTCGCTTGCCGGCTGGGACTTCGCTTGCGATCGGCTTGACGACACCTGGCGCGATGGTCTTGGCAACCGTATGCGGACCCTTGGCGTATCGCTGATTGCGAGCAGCCATACCTGTCTGGCCGTCGCGGATGCCCGGCTGCACGAAGGACAGCTGCGGGCGGTCGTCAACAACGGTTCGGCCGGCATGGCGAATTTTCAGGGCGACCCTTCGGGTCTGTTTACCCGGGTGGCGGCGGCTGGCTGGGCCGACGCGTGTGACGAGGATCCGCTATACCGGGCGGTGGTTGAAGGCGCCGACGTGGCCGCCGTGCCGGTGCGATTCGATGCTTCTGCATGGCAGGCCTATTTTCTGCAGCGCTGGCCTGAGGGCAGCGCTGCGCACACCTCGTACTGGCGGAGAATCCAGGGCGGCCCCTCCCATCACCTCCATAGCGCTGCGCGCGGATTGTTTCAGCGCCATGTCTGAACGCGGGCAGGCGTTGATCCGCTTGTCGGTTGCGGGCGCCCTGGTTGCGCTGGCGGGCCTGGGGTGGTGGTTGTTCGGCGAGTCGGCGTTCGATCTCTCAACGCTGCGCGATGTTCGTGACACGATGGCCCATCGTGTTCGGCAAACGCCTGAATTGGCCGCGCTGGCCTTCATCGCTGCCTATCTGCTGGTGGCGGCGCTTGCCCTGCCGGGCGCGCTGGTGCTCACGTTGCTGGGCGGCGCCCTGTTTGGAATCGGCCCGGGTGTCTTGCTGGTGGCGCTTGCCTCGTCGCTCGGTGCGCTTCTGTCATTCAGTGTCGTACGCTGGATTGCCGGTCGGTTGCTTCGCGATCGTCTGGCTGCCAGGCTCACCCCGATCGCAAGCGGGATAGAACGCGATGGTGCCTACTATCTGTTTACGCTGCGGGTGGTGCCGATATTCCCCTTTTTTCTGGTGAACGTGCTGGTTGCACTCACGCCGATTCGCACCTGGACGTTTTACTGGGTGAGCCTGATCGGCATGCTTCCTGCCACCCTTGTGTATGTGAATGCGGGTCACCAGCTCGCCTCGCTCGATTCGATGTCCGGACTGCTGACCCCCGGTTTGATGGGGGCGCTCGCGCTTCTGGGGGTGTTTCCACTGGTGGCGCGCAGGCTCCTTCCCGGCATCGCCCAGCGGATCGGGTGGCTGATGGGGGCAGTGCGCGCGAACCGTCGCTGGCGCGGGCAGCGCCCCCATCGGTTTGACCGCGACCTGATCGTGATCGGCGCGGGCGCCGCTGGCCTGGTGGCGGCCAATATTGCCGCCAGCCTGCGTGCGAAGGTCACGCTGATTGAACGTGAGGCCATGGGCGGTGACTGTCTGAATACCGGTTGCGTGCCGTCCAAGGCCCTGATCCGGCTGGCGAACCGCGTACGCGAAGAGCGACGGTTTGCGGAGCAGGGCACAGGAATTGCAGGTGTCCCCTCAGGCAATACGACGCGCCCCGATCTGGCAGTCATTCTTGATCGGGTACGCGCCACCATCGATCGGATCGCGCCCCATGACTCGGTCGAGCGGTATCGTGATCTGGGTGTGGAGTGCATTCGCGCAGACGCCCGTGTGCTCTCTCCCTGGACGGTGGACGTGACGCCGGCAGAAGGGGGGCGCAGCGAACGGCTTCATGCCAGGCACCTGATCATCGCAACCGGGGCCGAGCCGGTGGTGCCCGACATTGCCGGACTTGCGCCGGGACGCGCCCTCACCACGCAGACACTCTGGGCGATCCGCGAGCTGCCAAACCGCTTGCTGGTGCTCGGAGGCGGTCCGGTGGGGTGTGAGTTGGCGCAGGCGTTTCAACGGCTCGGATCGGCGGTGACGCTGGTGGAGCGCGCCGAGCGACTGCTTCCACGCGAGGAACCAGAAGCCTCTGCCGAAGTAAGTCGTTCACTGGAAGCCGACGGGGTCAGGGTGTTCACCGGCGCAACGCTGCAGTCGGTTCAGGATGGTTCGCGTGCGCATGTCGTGGG
>RFXC01000181.1 GCA_009921765.1 Betaproteobacteria bacterium
TCGCACGACCAAGAGCCCTGCCAATCCGAGGGACCTGGCCGATCAGGGCGCCACAACGCCTGCGGCGAAAGCGCTTGCAACGAATCGCGATACCGCACCACACACCACCCCGCATGCCCCCAGAGTGCGTGCGCTGACACCGACCCGAACGCCTGCTCCAGCAGCGCTGCAAGCCGGGCCTGAGAGGGCACCGGCGCTCCCCGCTCCCGCAGCCACTGCCGAAGCGCATTGGCCTGTCGCGCGCGCGAAAGTGTTGCAAGCGCAGACAACCACAGAACCCCACCCGCATCAACCGCCCGTGCCAGATCAACCTGCGCCCACTCGCGCGCAAGTTCGGCCGCCTCGGCCAGAAGCCCCGCACTGCGCGCGGCACTCGCGACAAACCCGGGTGCCGCGCTCACCAGCGCCGGCATGACCCGCCTGCGCAGCGCCGACCGGAGAAGCGTCGGATCATCATTCATGGGGTCATCAACGACGGCAAGTGCGTGCCGCGTGCAGTAGTCGCGCAGACATGCACGCGACAGCGCCAGAAACGGCCGCATCAGCCGTACACCGTTTCGATCGCTCGCTGCGCGCATTCCAGATAAACCCTCCGGCCCGCTGCCGCGCGAGAGCCCGATCAGAAGCGTTTCGGCCTGATCGTCGGCATGATGCGCAGTGAGCACAGCCCAAGCACCCGTCGCCTGCGCGCAGGCAGCCAGGACCCGATAGCGATGCTCGCGCGCCCAGGCCTCCACCGACTCGCCGCGCCCGGGTCGCGCCTCGATTCGCTGCAGGTCGAAGCGCACGCCAAGCGTATGCGCAAGCACAGCACAGTGATCGGCGAAACCATCGGCTGCTGCCTGCAGCCCGTGGTGAACATGACAGGCCACCAGCCGCGCCGCAGGGACCACCGCCGCGCAGGCATGAAGCAGCGCTGTGGAGTCGGCGCCACCGCTGACAGCCACCACCACAGGCGCATCATCAGTGGGGAGCGCGGCAAGCGCCTCGCGAACCGCCTGAACGACTGGATCGTCGGGGTTCATCAGACGCGCTGCAATCAGCTGGGCCCGAGTTCCTTGAACTTGCCGTAGGCAAGGATGCGCTCATGACGCTGGCGGAGAAGCGTCTTCACATCAATGGCCTGCAGCTGTCGCAGCGCATCCGAGATGGCACGCCTTAGAAGCTGTGCCATCTGCTGCGGATCGCGATGCGCGCCACCGAGGGGCTCGCTCACGATACGGTCGATGAGACCCAAGGCTTTCAGACGATGCGCGGTGATGCCGAGGGTCTCTGCCGCATCAGGCGCTTTCTCTGCACTTTTCCAGAGGATGGCGGCGCAGCCCTCGGGTGAAATGACCGAGTAGACGGCGTATTGCAGCATGAGCACCGTATCGCCCACCGCAATGGCGAGCGCACCACCCGAGCCGCCCTCGCCAATGACCGTGGTGACCACCGGCACGCGCAGCGCCGCCATTTCGATGAGATTGCGCCCGATGGCCTCGGACTGGTTGCGCTCTTCGGCGCCAATGCCTGGAAACGCACCCGGCGTATCCACAAAGGTGAGCACCGGGATTTCGAATTTTTCAGCAAGTTTCATCAGCCGCAGCGCCTTGCGATAGCCCTCAGGCCGCGGCATGCCGAAATTGCGATAGCCACGCTCGCGCGTGTCTCGACCCTTCTGGTGCCCGATCACCATGACAGGCTGACCATTGAAACGCGCAAGCCCACCCACAATGGCGGGGTCATCGCCGAAAGCGCGATCACCGTGCAATTCGTGAAAGTCGGTGCACAGCGCCGAGATGTAATCAAGCGTGTAGGGGCGCTGCGGATGTCGTGCGACGAGCGCCACCTGCCAGGGCGAGAGCTTCGCGTAGGTGTCTTTCAGCAGGGTCTGACTTTTTTTCTTGAGGAGATCGACCTCCTCGGCGATATCGATGGCCGAGTCTTCCTGCGCAAAACGCAGCGCCTCGATCTTCTGCTCGAGATCGGCGATGGACGCCTCGAAATCAAGAAAGGTTGTCTTCATCAATACTCCACCGGCAACGGATCGAGGCTGCGCCACAGGTACCAGGTGGCCACCGTGCGCCAGGGGCGCCAGCGTTCGCCGAATTCACTGGCATGCGCCCGGCTTACCTTGCTGCCATCACCGTATGCGCACCCGATTCCGCGAAGCAGCCCGATGTCATCAACGGGAAAGACATCGGGTCGGAGCAGATTAAAAATCAGAAACATCTCCGCTGTCCAGCGTCCGATACCGCGAACGGCAGTGAGCTCATCGACGATCGCATCATCGGGCAACTGCGGCCAGCGCTCCGGATCGACCCTGCGCTGAACGAAACCGGCCGCCAGATCGCGGATGTATTCCGCCTTGCGCTCCGACAGGCCGCAGCCGCGAAGCGTGGTCATGCGCATGCGCGAGACCCGGAGCGGCTCCACCGTGCGCGCGGCCTTCGAAAATCGATCCCAGACGGTTTGGGCGGCCTTCACCGAAATCTGCTGCCCCACCACCGAGCGCGCGAGCGTGACAAACGGATCTCCGCGCGACACCAGGTGCACGGCCCCCGCTGAGCGGATGATGCCGCCCATGACCGGGTCGGCGCGCGACAGCTCGCGACAGGCCTCGTCCCAGTAGGCTGGCTTCACGCGCGGCGCCAGCTCGTGCCGGCCGGCGTGTCTTCGAGCACGACACCTTGTGCGAGGAGCTCGGCCCGGATACGGTCGGCTTCCTGGTAGCGCTTGGCCTTCTTGGCGGCCGCCCGCTCGGCAATGAGGGATTCGATCTGCTCGGTGTCAGACGCGCCGGAGGTGCCTTCTTCGGAGCCCGCCAGACCACTGCGGCGCACGGCCTGGGGCGCGCGATCGAGAAGCCCCAGCACCGAGGCGAGCGAGCGCAGTTGCTCGCGCGCGCCCGCCACACCACGGTGAGCATCGGCCGCGAGTTCGAACAGCACTGATAACGCGATCGGCGTGTTGAAATCGTCGTCCATCGCCTCGCGAAAGCGCGTGCAGGCTGCATCGGACCAGCTGATGGGGCCAACTGGCAGCGGCGCTGCCTCGTCGCCCAGCGCACCATAGAGGCGCAGCAGCGACTGGCGCGCGTCTTCGAGGTGTGCGTCCGAATAATTGAGTGGACTGCGGTAATGCGCCCGCAGAATGAACAGGCGGATCACCTCGGCATCAAACTTTTTCAGCACTTCGCGGATGGTGAAGAAATTGCCTAGCGACTTGGACATTTTCTCGTCATCGACCCGCACGAATCCGTTGTGCATCCAGTAGCGCACAAACTGGGAATCGAGCGCGCCTTCGCTCTGCGCGATTTCGTTTTCGTGATGCGGAAACTGCAGATCGGCGCCCCCGCCGTGAATGTCGACGGTGTTTCCGAGGAGCGACGTGGCCATGGCCGAGCATTCAATATGCCAGCCAGGACGGCCCTCGCCGTGCGCCGATGGCCACCGTGCCTCGGCAGGCTCGTCGGGTTTGGCCGATTTCCAGAGCACGAAATCAAGGGGATCCTGCTTGGCGCTGTCAACCGCCACCCGCTCGCCCGCGCGCAGGTCATCGAGCGACTTGCCCGACAGGCGGCCATAAGGGGCGAAGCGGCGCACGGCGAAATTGACGTCACCATCTGTCGCCCGATAGGCAAGCCCCTTGTCTTCAAGCAGCTTGATAAGGTTGAGCATCTGCGGCACGTAGTCGGTGGCACGCGGCTCGTGGTCCGGCCGCTCCACGCCCAGCGCGTCGGCGTCCTGGTGCATGGCGGCAATGAAGCGGCCAGTGAGCGCACCAATGGTTTCGTTGTTTTCCACCGCCCGGCGGATGATCTTGTCATCGATGTCGGTGATGTTGCGGACATAGGTGACCGCGTAACCGCTCGTTCGGAGCCAGCGCTGCACAGCATCAAACACCACCATGACGCGGGCATGCCCGACATGGCAAAAATCGTAAACCGTCATGCCGCAGACGTACATGCGAACCCGGCCGGGTTCTAGCGGGACGAATTCTTCCTTGGCGCGGCTGAGGGTGTTGAAAACGCGAAGCATCAGGGGTTTGAGCGCAGAGCCCCCTGGGCGAGGGCCGAAAACCAGGCGAAATAACGCCCGTTGTTAGAATGCTGCGATGCGTTCAAGTATAGCACCGGGCCCCTGTCTGCCCTCGAGCAAAGCGGCCCCGGCCAGCGCGCCTCAAGCGGCGGTTCGCCGCGCCACATTGCGGATGGTCGTGGCGCTCGCACTCGTGCCTGTCATGGGTGGGGTCGCCGCGCTTCAGGCGCAGCCGCTGCCCTCGCCGCTTTCACCAGCCTGGTCGGACCCGCGCGCAGCCTCCACTGCCCTTGAGCAGGCGCGGCGGCTTTATGGCGAGGGCCAGCGCGAAGCGGCCATGAAGGTGGTGGATGCTGCCCTCCAGAATTCGCCTCGCGATGCAGCGCTTCGCTTTACGCGCGCCGTGATGCTGGCTGACGCCGGACGCACCGAGGACGCCATGCGGGGCTTCATCGAGCTCACGCAGGAGTTCCCTGAACTGCCCGAGCCGCACAACAATCTTGCCACGCTGCACGCCGCGCGTGGCGACCTGGACCAAGCGCGTGCTGCGCTCGAGACCGCTGTTCGCGCCCTGCCCTCGTATGCGCTTGCCTGGGAGAACCTGGGCGACGTGCACCTGAGAATCGCCGAGCGGGCCTGGGCACGGGCCGCCTCGCTCGACAGCGCCTCGGCCGCGCAGGCCAAGCTCAAGCTTGCGCGCGAGTTGATCGAACGTGTTTCGCCGGCCGGCGCGCGTCCCGCGACGGTCAATCTGCCTGGCAAGCGCCCGTGACCGCCCTGCGGTCCACTCAACCTTCCTACCCGTTCCGAGGAATCCGATGCTGTTCAGAAAACTTCCGCTGATTGCCGCCCTGCTGATGACCGTCGCCATGACCGATGAGGGCGCGGCCGCCGGCTCGCCCCAGGTGCTGATGAAAACCTCGATGGGTGAGGTGGTGATCGAGCTCTACCCCGACAAGGCGCCCAAGACTGTCGACAACTTTCTGAAATATGTGAAGAGCGGCTTCTACACCGACACCGTGTTTCATCGAGTGATCAACGGCTTCATGATTCAGGGCGGCGGCTATCCGAAATCGATGTATCAGGGGGACATGGGCCGCAAGGAAAACTTTCCGCCCATCGAGCTCGAGTCGAAGAACGGATTGAAGAATGACACCGGCTGGCTCGCCATGGCGCGCACCTCGGTGCCCAACTCTGCCACGTCGCAATTCTTCATCAACGTCACCGATAACGACATGCTCAATCACCCGAAACCTGATGGTCACGGCTATGCAGTGTTTGGGAAGGTGATCAAGGGCATGGAGGTGGTCAATGCCATCAAAGGCGTGAAGACCACGCGCATGGGGCCAATGGCCGACGTGCCGGCAGAGCCGGTGGTGATTGAGTCGATCACGGTGGTCGGCGGCAAGTGAATCGTGCAGCGCGGCTGAGTGTCGGTGCGGGCGAGGCGGCCCTTTTCGCCTCCGACATGCACCTGGGCGATCACGACCCGGACACCGCCGCGCAGTTTTTCAAGGTCCTGGACGCGCAGGCCTCGTCCATCACCCATCTGTTTCTGCTGGGGGATATCTTCGAGGCCTGGGTGGGCGACGATCAGCCTGATCAGGTGGCGGCTGCGCTGGGTGAGCGCCTTGCAGGGCTCGCGGGCCGCGGTGTGCGCGTTGCGCTCATGCGCGGCAACCGCGACTTCCTGTTGGGCAGCGGCGCGCCCGACCTTACCTGGCCCGAGCGCTGTGGCGCGCTGCTCCTCGACGACCCCACCGTGGTCGTGTTGTTCGGTCAGCCTGTGCTCCTTGCCCACGGCGATGCCTGGTGTACGGATGACGTGGCCTATCAGCGGTTTCGCGCCGAGGTGCGCAGCAAAGCGTGGCAGGCTGGTTTTCTTTCGCGGCCACTCGCTGACCGACTGGCGATCGCCCGCGAGATGCGGGCGCAGAGCGAGTTGAACAAGCAGGCGCAGGATGTTGGCGACGTGAACGAGGCAGCGGTACGCGCAGCTCTGGTCACTGCCGACGTTCGACAGGTGATTCATGGACATACGCATCGGCCGGGAACTTACTCCCTGGGCGATGGATTTGAGCGCTGGGTGCTGCCCGACTGGCTGGCGGCAGCCCAGCGAGGCGGGGTGCTGAGGGTGGGCGAGGAAGGTTGGAAAAGCGTCCCGCTCAATCCACCATCCGGGTGAGCGTCCTCACGTCGAGCGGGTTGCTCTCTCCCCGCGCCACATTGCCCCCCACCCGCCCAAGCGCCTCCTGAAGCGCTTCGATCTGCTTGTCCTGCTCCGCGACATGATCGATCAGCCGGTGCAACGCAATCACCAGCGGATCATCGGCCGACTGCGTCACTGCATAGGCTGAGAAGCCCATCTTTGCGGCCTGGGCCTCGCGGCGCTGAGCCTCTTCGCTCTCGATCACCCGGGCTGGAATGCCCACAGCGGTAGCGCCGGGGGGCACCTCCTTCACTACCACCGAATTCGAGCCAATGCGTGCGCCCTCGCCCACGGTGAAAGGCCCCAGTACTTTGGCGCCTGCACCCACCACCACACCGGCAGCGAGCGTGGGATGGCGCTTTGATCCGCGTACCAGCGACGTACCGCCCAGGGTGACGCCCTGATAGATCGTGCAATCATCGCCAATATCGGCGGTCTCGCCGATGACCACGCCCATGCCATGATCGATGAACACTCGCCGCCCGATGGTCGCGCCCGGATGAATCTCGATTCCGGTCAGAAAACGGCTCAGGTGCGAGACCCAGCGCGCCGCGGTGGTCCAGCGCGCCCGCCACAGACGGTTGGCGAGGCGGTGGAACGCGAGCGCATGAATCCCGGGGTAACACAGGCACACCTCGAGCGTTGAACGCGCGGCTGGGTCGCGCTCCCTTACCGCTGCGATATCGTCGCGCAGTCGCTCGAACATGATCAGTGCACTCCGGGCCAGGTCAGCTTCGGGACGGCCGCCGCTCGGCAGCTCCGACCCGCTCAAGGGCGCTGAGTGTAGGCGCTGTCGGGAAACCTTGCTCGATCAGGGTTGCCGGCGCGCCTTGTCGAGAAGCGCCGCCTGTCGGTCGATCTGGGTGCAAATGCCGCGCAGGATATCGACCTCCTCCACCTCGAGCCGAGTGCGCGACAACAGCCGCCTGAGCCTTGGCATGAGCTTCTTCGGATGCCGGGGGTCGATGAAGCCGATCGCCACCATGGAGCGCTCCAGGTGCTCGAAGACCCGCTCCACCGCTTCATGGGTGGCGAGGCGCCCTTGCCACGGCAAATCGGGCTCGATGGGCGAGGAGAGCTCGCAGGAGAGTGTGTAGGCCATCACCTGAACGGCCTGCGCAAGGTTGAGCGAACCATAGCCGGGCGCGGTTGGGATCGACGTAACCGCCTGACAGCGGCCCACCGATTCAATGGAAAGCCCGGTCCGCTCGGGACCAAAGACGAAGGCCACCTGATGCACGGCATCGATCGACAGTTCGCGCAGGGCTTCGCGCGCAGCGGCGGAAGGCGCCTGCGGCGTGGCGCCAAATTCGCGCGACGAAGCACTCACCGCCACCGCGAAGGACACCGGCGCAAGCGCTTCTTCCAGGGTGGCATACACCCGAGCACGCGCCAGCACCCCGGTGGCGTTGCTCGCAAAGGCGATGGCGTCCGGGTGCGAAAGTACGTCGGGAAAGCGCGGATCGACGAGCACCAGGTGCTCCAGCCCCATGACCCGCATGGCGCGGGCGGTGGCCCCGACATTGCCCGGATGACTGGGCTGAACCAGCACGAAACGGATTCTTGAAAACGCTTCCGGTGGATCGAACTGCAGCCCGTGCATCGGCTTCCCTTAAAATGACGGATTTCAGGACGCGTTCATGCATCCGATGCTCAACACAGCGGTCCGGGCCGCTCGGCAGGCCGGCCGTATCATCAACCGGGCCAGCCTCGACCTCGACACGCTGGCGGTGGCCCGCAAACAGCGCAACGACTTCGTCACCGAAGTGGATCGCGCTTCGGAAGAGGCCATCATCGAGGTGCTGCGTACCGCGTACCCGAACCATTCTATCCTCGCCGAAGAATCGGGCCACGATCCAAAAGGCCCTGCGGGTCATCCCCGCGAGGCCGAACACATCTGGATCATCGACCCCCTCGATGGCACCACCAACTTCATTCACGGCTTTCCGCAATACGCAGTGTCCATCGCGCTCATGCAGAAAGGTGTGGTCACCCAGGCAGTGGTATACGACCCGTCGCGAGATGAGCTCTTCACCGCCTCGCGCGGTCGCGGCGCCTATCTCAATGGCCGGCGAATCCGGGTCTCGAAACGCATCCGGATTGAAGAATCGCTGATCGGGACCGGCTTTCCTTTCCGAAAGCTCGACATGCTCGATGGTTACCTTGCGATGATGCGGGTCGTGATGGAGCGCGCCGCGGGGCTTCGCCGCCCCGGGGCTGCGGCACTCGATCTCGCCTATGTTGCCGCCGGTCGCCTCGACGGGTTCTTCGAACTGGGCCTCGCGCCCTGGGATGCGGCGGCCGGCAGCCTGCTCATCACTGAGGCAGGCGGGATGGTGGGCAACTTCGGCGCCGAGGGCGATTACCTGTTTTCCGAGCAGATCGTGGCGGGCACGCCCAAGGTGTTTTCCGGGCTGATTGCTCTCCTCCACAGGCATGTGGTGGCGGCCGAGGCGGCTGCGGCCTCGGGTGCAGCATCTTCAGGTGCAGCGGCAAAGGCCCCGTCGACTGGTGAAGCTTCTACCGATGACGCTCGTCGCGATCCCACGCGGCGCGCCATCCGTCCCATCAGGAAACGCGTCGCTGGCGAGCCCGACGCGGCCGCGTAAGCCCGCTTAACGCGCTTCTGCCCTCCTGTAGCGCCCGCT
>RFXC01000182.1 GCA_009921765.1 Betaproteobacteria bacterium
GCGCGCCGGTGCGGCGGGGTCTGCCGACGGACCACGCGCGCTTGCACGCGTCTCGGGCGGGGCGGCGGCCGAATCGGTTGCTGCGGGGGCGATGCCGGAGAGGGCCGACTCGGCCACCTGTTGGAACTGTGACTGAAGCGTCTGCCACCAGGTGCCCGGATCGATACCCGCGGCCGTCCAGGCCGGGGTCGCTGCGCCACCCGTGGGCGCCGACGAGGCGGCCGGGCGATCGGCCTCGCGCGCGCTGCTGCCCGTCTGCGTGGCCGCTTCGGCGGCGGCGCGCGCCGCTTCGCCGAAGCTTTGCAGCGAGGCGAGCGCTGCGCGCTGCAGTTCGAGCGCCTGAATCGAGCCGCGCAGCAGATTCAGGTTGAGAACCAGCCACTGCTCGACCGTCTTCAGGTCGGCAATTCGCTTGTCGAGCTCAGCTGGATCGATGGTTGGGGTCAATGACGACGGGACAGGCATCGCCGACCAGTTGCGGCGCGCCACCTCCATCGCGTCGAACATCGCCTTGAAATCGAATAACCCGCCCATCGGGTCGACATGCGGGAACGGGGGATCGCTGGCCATCGGGTGCTCCCTGGTGCAGCGGCAGAGGGCGCGAGCCGCGCCGGAACCTCCGATTATCGCTACCCGGGCCCGTACCGCAAGTCAGTGCTGCTACATTTGACAGACCGGCCGCACCTTGACGCGGCCGATCCGATACCCGGCCCCATCGTGATGACCGACGGCAACGACATCGAGACGCTCCGCCAGATCCTCGCCCGTTCAACCACAATCGCCGTGGTGGGGCTGTCGGCCGACTGGTTTCGACCCAGTTTCTTTGCGGCCAAATACATGCAGGAGCATGGCTACCGCATCCTTCCGGTCAATCCGAAGTACCCCCAGATTCTGGGCGAGCGCTGCTACCCGTCGCTGGAAGCGATCCCCGTGCCGGTCGATATCGTCGACGTCTTCCGGCGCGCAGACGATCTGCCGCCCATTGCCGAGCAGGCGGTGAAGATCGGGGCGAAGGTGCTCTGGCAGCAACTCGGTGTGGCCAACCCGGTGGCTGATCGCCTCGCGCGCGAGGCGGGGCTCGCTTCGGTGTTTGATCGCTGTGTGAAGATCGAACACGCGCGCATTTTTGGCGGCCTCAACTGGGTGGGTGTCAATACCGGGGTGATCAGCGCCCGACGCCCCCGGCTCACGGTTCGCTGACCTGCGCGGCAAGAGGACATTCCCATGGCAGATCGGCGGTTCGGGCTCGAAACCCTCTGTGTGCATGCCGGGCAGATCCCCGACGCGGTCACCGGTGCGCGGGCCGTCCCCATTCACCAGAGCACCTCGTTTGTATTCGACTCGGCCGACCATGCTGCAAGCCTCTTCAATCTGCAGACCTTCGGCAACGTCTACTCGCGGCTCTCCAATCCCACGGTGGCCGTGCTCGAGGAGCGGGTGGCGGCGCTTGAGGGCGGCCGCGCGGCGATTGCGAGCGCAAGCGGCATGGCTGCCGAGGCGATGGCGCTCATGACGATTCTGCAAGCGGGCGATCATGTGGTTGCAGCAGGCGCGCTTTATGGCGGCAGCGTCACCATGTTGTCGGTCAGTCTCGCGAAATTCGGAATCACCACCACCTTTGCCGATGTCACCCGGTCGGAGAGCTTTGCCGCAGCCATCCGGCCGGAAACGCGCGCGCTCTTTGTGGAGAGCCTGGGTAACCCCAGCCTCGCCATCGCCGACCTCGCGGCGCTTGCCGATATTGCGCACGCGCACGGTATTCCACTGGTGGTCGACAACACCGTGCCGAGTCCTGCGCTTTGCAATCCCATCGCCCATGGCGCCGATATCGTGGTGCACAGCGCCACCAAATACCTGGGCGGCCACGGCACCACGCTTGCGGGCGTGGTGGTCGAGTCCGGAAAATTCCCCTGGGACAACGGCCGCTTTCCCGGTATGACCGAACCCTCCGCGGGCTATCACGGCGTGCGCTGGTACGAAACCTTTGGCGACTTTGGGTTCACCATGCGGGCCCGCATGGAGACACTACGCGTGTACGGCGCAGCCCTCGCGCCGGCGAGCGCCTGGCAGATCCTGCAGGGCATCGAGACGCTGCCACTACGCATGCAGCGGCACTGCGACAACGCGCTCGCCGTCGCAAGATTTTTGATGGATGACCCGCGGGTGACCTTCGTGAACTATCCCGGTCTGCCCAGCCATCCGCAGCATGCGCTTGGCAAACGCCAGATGCGGGGCGCCTCGGGCCTGCTTGCGTTTGGCATCCGGGGCGGAGCCGAGGCGGGCGTGCGTTTCATCGAAAGCGCGCAGCTCATGAGCCACCTGGTCAATATCGGCGATACCCGTACGCTGGTGAGCCATCCAGCCAGCACCACACACCGGCAGCTTGAGCCGGAGCAACTGGCCGCGGCGGGCGTGACGCCTGAACTGGTTCGCATTTCCGTGGGACTCGAAAGCCTGGACGACATCCTGTGGGATATCGACCAGGCGCTCGACGCCGCCACACGCGGGGCCTGACCCGGCTCGCGAGGACGTTCCGGATCAGCTGCGGCGAGCCAGACAGCCCCAGCCCCGGATCAAGCCCGGAGTCCCGAATCAGCCCTGCAGCGCGCGCCACATCTCCACATCGCGCTCGGCGGTCCAGATGCGCGGATGCTTGATGCCGCTTGCCTCGTCGTAGGCGCGTGACACATCGAACGGCAGACAGTGTTCGTAGATGAACACATTGCCGAAGACCGGGTCCATCACCTTGCGTGTGTCCTCGAACACCTGCTTGAGCGATTTGCCCGCCGCCACACCGGCGCGGGCCGTGTTGTAGAGGTCGCCCACCCATTTTTTGGTGTAGTCGATGCCGGCGTTGCAGGCATCGGTTCCCTGCAGCACCGGCCCGCGGCCGGGGACGATCTGCTCGGCGCCCAGTGCACGCAAGCGTTCGAGCGTGTCGGGCCACTCCTCCAGTTGCGCATCGCCCGTGTAGACGCCGGCGTTGTACTCGACCAGGTCGCCCGAGAAGCAGATTTTCTGCGAGGGAATCCAGGCGATCGTGTCGCCGCGGGTGTGGCCGGCACCGATGTGCATGAGCTTGACCTCGAGCTTGCCCAGATGCAGCGTGAGCTCGCGCTCAAATACCAGCGTGGGCCAGGTGAGTCCGGGTACCGACTCAACCGCCTGAAAGAGCCTGGGGAAACGCTCGATCTCCGACTTCATGTCGGCCTCGCCCCGCTCGACGATCAGATCCCAGGTGCCGCGCGAGGCAATGATTTCGGTCGCGCCTTCGGCGAAATAGGCCGACGCGCCCAGGACGCGGACCGCGTGGTAGTGGGACAGCACCACGTGGCGGATGGGCTTGTCGGTGACCGTGCGGATGCGGGCGATCAGGTCGCGAGCCATCACCGGCGTGGCGGTGGTGTCGATCACCATCACCGATTCATCGCCGATGATCACGCCCGAGTTCGGATCACCTTCTGCGGTGTAGGCATAGGCATTGTCGGACAGCCGCGTGAACGAGACCTGCTTGGCCGAGAGGTCAGCTTTCGAGGCGAATTGTTTGCTCATCTGAGGATGTCTCCGGAGAAGTCGGTTGACTGGCGAGCCCGTCAAGGCCATCAAGCCAGAGGCTTGCGGCGAGATCGGCGAACCGTTCGTGGCTGACCGGCCCATCGGGCCTGAGCCAGGCAAAGGTGAAGTTGATCATACCGAGAAGCGCCATGGTGATGACGCTGCGTTCGGCCGATACGGTGGAACCGGGTGCCGCGCGCTCGATCAGCGCACCCAGGGCGGCCACCATGGCGCGCTGCTGCGCGCGGACCTGCTCGGCCTGGTCGGGTGACAGAAAACGCAGGTCATGGAGGAGCGCAGCATGGTAGGCGTGCGAATGGCGGTATTCGGCCATGAGTGCGCGCAGGGTGGCCCGCAGGACGTCACGCGGACTGTCGGCGCTGCCTGAAGTTGCCCGTGCCGCGATGGCGGCAAGGCGACGGGTGTAGCGATCGAGTGCCTCGAAGAGCAGCGCCTGCTTGCCCGGGTAGTAGTGATAAAGCGTGGCCTTTGAGACCTGGCAGGCGGCCGCGAGCATCGACATGGAAGCGGCTGCGTAGCCGGTTCGCGCAAACGCTTCGACCGCGCGCGCAAGAATGCGCTCGCGCTGTACGTCGTAATCGGCGGCGCGCGGGCGGGCCATCAGCGTTCGTCGAAACTCAGCCGCACCTCGGGGGTCACCGGGTGCGACTGGCAGCTGAGCACAAACCCTGCATCGAGTTCGTGCTGCTCGAGCGAATACTGCTTGTCCATGGTCACCTTGCCCTCGAGCACGCGCGCGCGGCAGGTGCAGCAGACGCCCGCCTTGCAGGCATAGGGAAGGCCGATACCGGCCGCCATGGCGGTATCGAGAATGCTTGCGCCCTCGAAGGGTACGGTGATGGGCCGCGCTTTTCCGTCGATGATGACCGTGACGCGCGCGCCGGGTGCGTCGGAAGCGCTCGCGCGCGGCGCGTTTGCGCGAGCCGACACGTGTGCGGCCGCGGGCGCGTCGGGGCTGCCGAAGCGCTCGATCCGGATTCGGCCGCGATCAAGTCCCGCGTGAACGAGCGCATCTTCAGCCGCTTCCATCATGGGTGCAGGCCCGCAGACGAACGCGCAATCGATTCCGGGCACGTGGATGGCCTTGCCGCACAGCCGCGCAATCCGGGCGCGATCAAGAAGCCCCGTCAACAACTCGATGTCGGTGGTTTCCTCCGAGAGCACATGGAAGATCGACAGCCGTTCCATCCAGCGGTTCTTCAGGCCCTCGATTTCCTCCAGGAACATGATCGAGGACACCGTACGGTTTCCGTAGACCAGCGTGAAGCGGCTTTCGGGTTCGCACTCGAGCGCGGTCTTGATGAGCGACAGCATCGGTGTGATACCCGAACCGCCGGCAATGCCGAGGTAGTGGCGACGGGTGGTCGCGGTGAGCTCGATACCAAAGCGGCCGTCTGGCGTGAGCACGGCGACTTCGCTGCCTGCACGCAGATGGTCATGGGCCCAGTTGGAGAATCGTCCACCCACCACACGTCGGATACCGACCCGCAGGGTGGCGCTTGAGCGGTATTCCGAAGGCGACGAGCAAATCGAGTATGAGCGGCGAAGCACCTCGCCGCCGACCGTGGCCTCGAGTGTGAGGAACTGCCCCGAAGTGAAGGCAAAAGCCTCGAGGAGCGAGGCGGGGATCGCGAAGCGCACGCTCATCGCGTCGGCGGCTTCAGCGCGCACCTCGGCGATCGTCAATCGGTGCAGAGTAGGTAGGGCCATGGCGGGGTCCGTGATCAGTACGGCTTGAAATAGTCGAACGGCTCGGCGCAGGCCCGGCAGCGATAGAGCGATTTGCAGGCGGTCGAGCCGTATTCGGAGAGCAGCTCGGTCTGCGTTGACTGACAGCGCGGGCACTCGGGGGAGGCGTCGGCGTGCGTCAGCCAGTCGGCCGCAGGCGCGCGCCCGGGTTCGCGCCGCATGAACCGGAGGGGGGCGGAAAGAGAGGCGGGTTCGCCCGCGCGGGAAGCAAGACACGGGGGCGGAGCGATGCCTGCTTCAAGGAGTTTTCTTCGCCCTGTCGTGGTGATCCAGTCGCTGCTCCAGGCGGGTGTGAGCGATACCCGGACCGTGAAGGGCGCGACGCCCGCGGCCTCGAGTGCAGCCTCCACGTCATCGCAGATTGCCTCGGTGGCCGGGCAGGCGGTGTAGGTGGGGGCAAGTGTCACCACCACCTGCTCGGCTTCAATCTGCACCTCGCGCAGAATGCCAAGATCCTCGAGCGAGAGCGAGGGGATCTCCGGGTCGCAGACCTGGGCGGCGGCGTCTCGCGCCCGGACCAGGCGTTCGTTTGCCGTGAGGCTCACCAGCGCGCTCCGGGGTGCGCGCGAGCAAGCGCCTGCATCTCGGCAAGCATCGGGCTCAGGTGCTCGCTGTGGCGCCCGAGCTTGCCGGTGGACACGAACCGGCTGTCGGCCGGGCGGGAAAGACCGGCTTCGTCCAACACGGGGTTGACGGTCTGATCCCATGCGGATTTGAGGTGCGCCACCACCACACCACGGCTGGCGGCTGCAAGCGCCGCTTCCACCGGGTCGGCGCTCCAGAATTCGTTGGTGTAGGGAAACAGGCGCTCGAGCGCGCTCGCGATCCGTGCGTGCGACAGGTCGGTGCCGTCGCCCAGGCGCACCACCCATTGCCCGAAATGGCGCAGATGGGCGCGCGCCTCATTGATCGAGCGCGCGGCGATCGCCGCCAGCTCGCGATCGGCGCACGCGGCAAGCGCCGGCCACAGGTGAACCTGGAGCGCGGCATGCAGAAAGCCGCGCACCACGGTGATCGCGTAATCGTCGTGCGGGCCATTCCCGTTGGGCAGCTCGAGAAGCGTGTAGTTCCGAAACGCAGCTTCGTCGCGGAGGTAGGCAAGCGCATCCTCGTCGCGGCCCTGGCCCTCGCGCGCGCCGGCAAGCGCGAGCAGCAGACGCGCCTCGCCCACGCAATCGAGCGCGATGTTGGTGAGCGCGATGTCTTCCTCGAGGGCCGGGCCGTGCCCGCACCACTCGGACAGGCGCTGGCCATGCACGAGCGCGCTGTCACCGAGTCTGAGGAGCTGCTCGACGCTTGCCTGGTCGGTTAAGCCCGGGGTGCTCATCGTGCCCCTCCCGCGGCGCGGCCGCCCGCAGGTCGCGCCGCGCACCTTGCGAATGGCTCACATGTGGCGCACTTCATCGGGCAGCTCGTAAAAGGTGGGGTGACGATAGATCTTGTCGGACATGGGGTCGAAGTCAATGCCCTGATCTTCTGGCTGCGACGCGATGATGGCCTGGGAGGGCACCACCCAGAGGCTCACGCCTTCCATCCGGCGGGTATAGACATCGCGCGCCATCTCGAGTGCCATGCGGGCGTCGGCCGCGTGAAGGCTGCCGCAGTGGCGGTGATCAAGCCCCTGGCGGCTGCGGACGAACACTTCCCAGAGCGGCCAGTCGGCAGGCGAAGCAGCGTTACCGTTCATCAGATTTTTTCCTTTCAACGTCCGCTCAGGCGGCCTCAGCCCGGCTGCGTGCCGCGCGCCTGGCAGCATGTGCGGCCGCGGCCTCGCGAACCCAGGCGCCTTTGTCATGGGCACTCTGCCGCGCCGCGATCCGCTCGCGATTGCAGGGCCCGTCACCGCCCACCACCTGCCAGAATTCATCCCAGTTGATCGGGCCGTGGTCGTAGTGGCCGCGGTCGGCGTTCCAGCGCAGATCGGGGTCGGGCAGCGTGATGCCCAGCAACTCCGCCTGCGGGACGGTGGCATCGATGAATTTCTGACGCAGATCGTCGTTCGAAATACGCTTGATGCCCCATTTCATGGTCTGTGCCGAGTGAATCGAGTCGGCATCGCTGGGCCCGAACATCATCACCACCGGCCACCACCAGCGGTTCACCGCGTCCTGCACCATGGCGCGCTGCGACTCGGTGCCGCGCATCATGGACAGGAGCGACTCGAAACCCTGCCGCTGGTGAAAAGACTCTTCCTTACAGATACGGATCATTGCCCGCGCATACGGCCCGTATGAGCAGCGGCAAAGCGGGATCTGGTTCATGATCGCCGCGCCATCCACCAGCCACCCGATGACGCCGACATCGGCCCAGGTGAGCGTGGGGTAATTGAAGATGCTGGAGTATTTCGCCCGGCCGTCTAGCAGCGCCTGCTGCATTTGCGCCCTCGGCGTGCCCAGTGTTTCGGCCGCCGCGTAGAGGTAGAGCCCGTGACCGCCCTCGTCCTGGATTTTGGCAAGCAGAATGGCTTTGCGTTTCAGGCTGGGGGCGCGCGTGACCCAGTTACCCTCCGGCAGCATGCCCACGATTTCCGAGTGCGCGTGCTGCGAGATCTGCCGCACGAGCGTTCGCCGATAGGCATCGGGCATCCAGTCCTGCGGTTCGACCTTTCGGTCGGCTGCGATGCGCGCCTCAAACGCTTGCTCGGCATCGTTGCCCGCCACGGCAGCGGGTTCACGGGAGAGATCCATCGACTGGGTGTACATCGTGACTCCGTCTTCTGTCGGTCGATCAGAAAACGGGAGTATATTAGCCGACCGACCGGTCGGTCAGGTTCCCTGGAGGGGTGCCCGAGTGGCTAAAGGGGGCAGACTGTAAATCTGTTGGCTTACGCCTACGTTGGTTCGAATCCAACCTCCTCCACCAGGAATGTTTTCAGCGGTTCAGGTGAGCAGCGGTTCAGGAGGTCGACGGTTCAGGAGATGGCTGCGGTGCAACGTCGGCGATTTCGCGTTGACTGCAGGGTGTTCTTGGCCGGGTGGCAGCCAATTGGAGTTGTCGTCGCGTGCGGGTGTAGCTCAATGGTAGAGCAGAAGCCTTCCAAGCTTACGACGAGGGTTCGATTCCCTTCACCCGCTCCACGTTGAACCTGAGCCCGTTTGCAGTGTCGGGTTTGCGGTTTTGATTTTGCCCATGTGGCTCAGTGGTAGAGCACTCCCTTGGTAAGGGAGAGGTCACGCGTTCGATCCGCGTCATGGGCACCACTAACCCGCCGGGTGTGTCGGCGGACAATTGGCCCGTCAGGCAGGTTGCGGTCTGCCGGGTCAGGGGTGCAACCTCGGGTCGCAACAGCGTCGCCCGGTCTTGAGTAGATCGGCCGACGTCCCGGTTGGAGGCGCGTCGGTCGATCGTCGCCCGTGTCAGGAATCAGGAGCGTAGAGATGGCAAAAGGCAAGTTTGAGCGTACGAAGCCACACGTGAACGTGGGAACGATCGGGCACGTGGATCATGGCAAGACGACGTTGACGG
>RFXC01000183.1 GCA_009921765.1 Betaproteobacteria bacterium
CCCCCAGGCCATGAGCGTGCGGATCGCGCGCTCATGGGCGGGAGCACTGCGGGCGGTGACCAGCGCGGTTCGGATCCTCATGGGCGCACCTGAGCCGCCGCGCAGCCGATGGAGCGCCTCGAGCAGCGGCTTGAACGGACCGGGCGGCAAGGGGTTGGCCGCGCGATCGGCCTCGTGGCGCTGGAAGGCATCGAGCCCATTGGCCTGATAGACCCGCTCCGACTCATCGGAAAACAGCACGGCATCGCCGTCAAAGGCGATCCGAATCTCGTCAGGGTGCGACTCGGACGCCTTGACCGACTCCGGAAACACCCGCGCCGCCGGAAAGCCCGCCTCGAGCGCTGCCCGCACATCGTCCGAGTTGGCCGAAAGAAACAGGTTGGCCGCGAGCGGCACCAGGTAGGGCCAGGGCGTGCGGCCACTCGTGAACACCCCGCGTTCGAGCCGCAGGCCCTCGTGGCGCGCCGAGCGGAACACGCGAAGTCCGCTCACGGGATCATTGCGCGACAGGACGACCACCTCGATCCGACGCCGCTCCGGCGGGGAGTCGAGCGGATCGAAGGCGAGCAGCTTCTTCACCAGGGCGTGAGCGACACCCGGCGCGGCCGGCTGCTCGAGGCGGTCGCGTTGCAGCGCCATGTAGGCCTGCGCATCACCGCCCTCAAAGACACGGTTCTCCTCTTCGAAATCGAACACTGCGCGCGAAGAGATCGCAACAACGAGCTTGCCTTCCAGGGTGGGTGCCATGATGGGGTGAAGAGTAGGCATTGTTGACGGTTGACGCAATCGGTACGGGTATCGCTCCACCGGATCGCAGCCGACGCAGTCGGGCATCGCCCGGTGGCGAGCGGACCCGCGCCTTGACCCCGCTGGCCAGACGGCGCTACCGTCGGCCACCTTACGATTCCGAGATGCCCCGATGAAAGTCGCCGCCGACCCCGACCGCGTTCCGCTGATCACCGACGAACTTGACGAACTCCACGCGATTGCGAGGCTAGACGCCCAGCGCATCATCGAACTCGGATGTGGACCGGCAGACCTGGCGCGCCGCTTGGCCAACCGGTTTCCGCGCTGCTCGATCGCAGCCCTCGAGATCGATGCCGTCCAGCACCGCAAGAACCTCGCAAACCCGCAACCCGGTATCGAGTTCATCGAGGCGGGTGCGCAAGCCGTTCCGTTTGCCGATGCGAGCTTCGATCTGGCAATCATGCTGAAGTCGCTTCATCACGTGCCGCTTTCCCTCATCGATCAGGCGATCGGCGAGGTGGCGCGCGTGGTCAAGCCCGGCGGTCTCTTCTATGTCTCCGAGCCGGTCTATGGGGGCGCCTTCAATTCGCTGATCCGGCTCTTCAACGACGAGGGCGTCGTGCGGGCGGCCGCGCAGCGCGCGCTCGATCAGGCGATCGCCCAGACCGGGAAGTGGCAACAGATCGCCGAGCGGCGTTTCGGGCTCTCAAGCACCTTCTCAAACTTCGAGGCGTTCGAGACCAAACAGATGCGCCCAAGCTATGCCGACCATCGCCTGGACGACGCCAAAGTGGCCGAGGTGCGCACCGCCTTTGAGCCTTTCATGACCGCGGGCGGCGCCACCTTCGTGCGGCCGCTCCATGTGCGGGTGCTTGCGCGACTCGCGGACTGAACAGGGTCAGTACAATGGCGCTCCCCGCCGCGTCGCCCGCGCCGCGCGCAGCTCCGAAGGAATCGCCATGTCCCTCAAATGCGGAATTGTCGGCCTGCCCAATGTCGGCAAGTCCACGCTGTTCAATGCGCTGACCAAGGCCGGCATCGCTGCCGAAAACTATCCCTTCTGCACGATCGAGCCCAACGTCGGCATTGTCGAAGTGCCCGATCCGCGGCTTGCCGCGCTCGCTGAAATCGCCAAACCCCAGCGGGTACTGCCCGCGACGGTCGAGTTCGTCGACATTGCCGGGCTGGTGGCGGGCGCCTCCAAGGGCGAAGGGCTGGGCAACCAGTTCCTCGCCAATATTCGCGAGACCGACGCCATCGTGCATGTGGTGCGCTGCTTCGAAGACAGCAATGTGATTCACGTGAGCGGCAAGATCGATCCGCTCTCCGACATCGAAATCATCAACACCGAGCTCGCGCTCGCCGATCTGGCCACGGTCGACAAGGCGCTGGTGCGCTACTCGAAAGTGGCACGTGCAGGCGGCGACAAGGAAGCCCAGCGTCTGGTCGCCGCACTCGAGAAATGCATGGCCGTCCTGAACGAAGCCAGGCCGGTGCGCTCACTTGACCTCTATGAAGAGGAGAAGGCGGTGTTGAAGCCCCTTTGCCTCATCACCGCCAAACCCACGATGTATGTGGCCAACGTGAAGGAGGGGGGCTTTGCCGACAATCCCCACCTCGAGGCGGTCATGCGTCATGCTGCCGGCGAAAACTCGGTGGTGGTGCCCGTGTGTGCCGCGATCGAAGCTGAAATCGCCGATTTGTCCGATGACGACAAGATGGTGTTCCTTGCCGATATCGGCATGGAGGAGCCGGGGTTGAACCGCGTGATCCGCGCAGCATTCAAGCTCCTGGGTCTCCAAACCTATTTCACCGCTGGCGAAAAAGAGGTGCGTGCCTGGACCGTGCGCGTGGGTGCCACCGCGCCGCAAGCCGCAGGCGTGATCCATACCGACTTCGAGCGCGGCTTCATTCGCGCAGAAACCATCGCCTACGACGAGTACATCGCCTGCAAGGGCGAAAACGGCGCCAAGGACAAAGGCAAGATGCGTCTGGAGGGGAAGGACTATGTGGTGCGCGACGGCGATGTCATGCACTTCCGGTTCAACGTCTGAGCAGACAACCCCTTCCGCGAACCACGCTCCGGGCTCGCATGGATCGCCAGGGATGCTCACGGACTCCGAACATCGGTGCCCCGTATCCCCCGCCATGAGCAGCTTTCAATCTCGAGTCGGACCCACTCATCAAGGACCCACCGCATGAACTTCCCCTCCTACGCCACCCTCGCGCTCGAAATGGTCGAGCCGCATGTGCTCGTCATCCGGCTGAACCGCCCCGAGGTTGCCAACGCCATCAACACCCAGATGGGCCATGACATGCTCGATTTGTGGCGCAGGCTCACCGATGACGCAGGCGACGTGCGCTGCGCGATCCTCACTGGCACGGGCGACAAGATCTTCTGCGCAGGCGGCGATCTGAAAGAGCGCAACGGTATGACCAAGCAACAGTGGGTGGCGCAACACGAACTCTTCGAGCGCGCCTACTGGACACTGGTGGAGGTGCCTGTGCCCATCATCGCAGCCATCAACGGCCACGCCTACGCGGGCGGGCTCGAAACCGCGCTCGCCTGCGATTTTCTCTACGCTGCCAATACTGCGCGTTTTGCGCTCACCGAAGTGTCGATCGGCATCATGCCGGGCGGTGGCGGCACACAGAACCTGCCCCGCGCCGTGGGCGAGCGCCGCGCAAAGGAAATCATTCTCACCGCCAAGCCCTTCAGCGCGCAGCAGGCGGCCGAATGGGGGCTGGTCAATCGCGTCTGCGAACCGGCAGACTTGATGCCCGCAGCGCTTGAAACCGCGCGGGCGATTGCCGGCAATGCGCCGCTATCGGTTCGGCAGGCGAAGAAATCGATTCACTTCGGCCTGCAGATGGAATTGAAGACCGCCTACCGGTTTGAAGTCGAGGCCTACAACCATCTGGTGGAAACCGAAGACCGCTATGAAGGCATTCGCGCCTTCAACGAAAAGCGAAAGCCCGTCTTCAAGGGCAAGTGATTTCAGGGAGAACGACCAATGAGCACACATCAGGCAAGTGCCGCCGACCAGGCAGGCGTCAGCATTCCGCTCGGTGAAGACTATCCCGACATTCGCGAGAGCGTGCGCCGCATCTGCCAGGATTTTCCCGGCAAGTACTGGCGTGATCTGGAGGCACAGGAAGCCTACCCGTCCGAGTTTGTTCAGGCGATGACCGATGCGGGCTATCTCGCGGCGCTCATCCCGGAGGAATATGGCGGCGCGGGGCTTCCCCTTCGCGCAGCATCCATCATCCTCGAGGAAATCCATGCCGAGGGCTGCAGCGCCGCTGCCGCACACGCGCAGATGTACATCATGGGCACGCTGCTTCGCCATGGCTCGCCGGAGCAGAAGCGTCGCTATCTGCCCAAGATCGCCAGCGGCGAGCTGCGTCTGCAGGCCTTTGGCGTCACCGAGCCCACCACGGGCTCGGACACCACGCGGCTCAAAACCCGCGCAGTGCGCGATGGCGACCACTATGTGATCCACGGCCAGAAGGTCTGGACCTCACGCGCGCTTTATTCCGACCTGATGCTGCTTCTTGCGCGCACCACGCCGCTTGACGAGGTGAAAAAGAAAACCGAAGGGCTTTCGGTATTTCTCGTGGATATTCGCGAGTGCCGCGGCAAAGGGCTGGAAATCCGCCCGCTCAAGGCAATGACCAACCACAACACCACCGAGGTTTTTTTCGAGGGCGCACGCGTGCCCGCCGAAAACCTGATTGGCGAGGAAGGCAAGGGCTTTCGCTACATCCTGGACGGCATGAATGCCGAGCGGATTCTGGTGTCATCGGAGTCAATTGGCGATGCCCGCTGGTTCATCCGCACCGCGTCGAAGTATGCGAGCGAACGCGTGGTGTTCAACCGGCCTATCGGCCAGAACCAGGGCATCCAGTTTCCAATTGCCCGCGCCTACGCCGAAACGCAGGCAGCCGATCTCATGCTGAGAAAGGCGGCTGCGCTTTTTGAAGCGGGGCTGCCGTGCGGCGACGATGCCAACATCGCGAAGCTGCTGGCATCCGAAGCTTCGTGGCACGCGGCCGAGGCCTGCATGCAGACCCACGGCGGCTTTGGTTATGCGCGTGAATACGATGTGGAACGCAAATGGCGCGAGGCGCGCATTCAGCAGATTGCGCCCATCTCCACCAACATGGTGCTCGCCTATATCGGCGAGCATGTGCTGGGCATGCCGCGCTCGTATTGATGGCGTTGGCGGGCTTGCTCAGTGAAACTCGAGCAGCGACCCGTAGCCCGCCATCCGGTCCTGAATGCCACAGGTGCGCAATGCGTGCCAGTAGGTGGCGGTATTGATGGCAATCACCGGCTTGCCCAGGAACAGCTCGGCCGCCGCAGCCAGCCGGATCATGGACAGATTGGTGCCCACCTGAACGATGGCATCGATGTCGTCACCGTCGAGTTGCCGGATCGCCTTGCGACACATCTCGTCGGTGGAGTGGGCGATCAACACCGGGCTGGGACGCTTCAGACACACGTCACGCACCACGGTAAAACCACTGTCCTCATAGAAGCGACGCACCTGCTCATTGGCCACTTCAAAGTAGGGTGAGAAAAACGCGATGCGTTTGGCGCCCAGCGTTTCGAGCGCGGCAGCGGTCGCAAACGATCCGCATGACACGCCCACCCCGGCATGTTCGGAGAGTTGCTTCACATAGGCCTCGGCGCCCTTGCGGCCATCCCAGAACGTGGTCGCCGACATGCCCATGACCAGATACTGCATTTCGCAACTTTTCAGCACCTCGATCGCGGCCAGCGTCTCGCCCATGATCGCCTTCACCAGGCGCAGAAAGTCTTCGTTGTTGTTCACCGGCATGTTCGGGATGATGATCCGGCTGTAGTGGTTGGTGACACCAATCGGGCGAAGATCATCAAAATCCGGCTGAACGATGGTGTTGGTGGAGGGGCCGGTGACCCCGAAAATCTTCCGGTAGCCAAGGTGGTCGGGCATGTTGGGAGGCTCCTTGAGACAGCGCGGTACCTCGCGCCGGTTGAGAACAAGGACCGCCGGACAGGGCAGTCCTGATGAACAGTGGATCAGCCTTCGGAGTCGGCGTGCGCCTTGTCAAACGCTGCCACCCAGTCAAAACCCATCATCTGCGAAAACTCGGGGAAGGGGTAGAGCGGCTGCGTCATGCCGGCTGTGGAACCGTCAGCGCGCAGCTTTTCATAAACCGAGCGGACCGCCGCGCCGGTGGCGAGAAAGGCCGAGGCCGGGAAAATGGCAAGCGAATAGCCAATCTCGGCCAGCATCGCGTGGGTGAGCACCGGCGTACGTCCGCCGTCGACCATGTTGGCCACCAGCGGCAGATCAAACGAGCGGCCGAGCGTACGCATCTCTTCCTCGGACTCGGGGCTCTCGATGAACAGCAGGTCGGCGCCCGCGCGCGCATAGACTTCGGCACGCCGCATCGCTTCATCGAGCCCGTGGGTGGTGCGGGCATCGGTGCGCGCAATGATCAGGAAATTCGGATCGCTGCGGGTTTCGACCGCCACCCGGATCTTGGCGGCCATTTCCTCGGCGCTCACCACCTTGCGGCCCAGCATATGGCCACACTTCTTCGGAAACTGCTGATCTTCGAGCTGGATCGCGCAGGCGCCCGCAGCTTCGTAGCCGCGAACCGTGTGCATCACGTTGAGGAGGCCACCGTAGCCGGTGTCGCCGTCGCAGATCATGGGGGTGGAGGTGATGCTCGAAAATTGCGCCACCCGGTTCACCATGTCGGAGTAGGTGGCGAGGCCCGCATCGGGCAGCCCCAGGTAGGACGCGACCGTGCCGTAGCCGGTCATGTAGAGCGCCTCGAACCCCATGGAGTCGGCGATCTTCGCCGAGATCATTTCAAACACGCCCGGCGCGATCGTGAGCTTGCCGCGCCGAATACGCGCGCGCAGCTGCGCCCGGCGCTCGGCGTTGGAAAGCGTGTTCAATCCCTGTCTCGTCATGGTGATGCCTTTCGTCGCTGGTTTCAGGTGAAGCACTGGCCAAATTCGGCTGGCTGTCATGCAATGTACACAAAATGCGGGCGTCGGGATCGAAGGCACGCCGCTCCGCGCAACGGCGTGCGCGCGCTCCCCGCCGGCGGGATCCGATTCAGAATCGGATACAGTTGCGACAAATTAAACACCGGTCGGAGGAGATCTCGAATGCGCGCATTGTGGTTTGACACGCCGCTCGGGGCAATGGTGGCAGTCGGCGACGCGCAGACGCTCTGCGGTCTGCATTTCGGCGGCGCGCGGCATCTGCCCGACCTCGCCGGCTGTGAAGACGGTCGAGACTGTCTCCTGCTTCGTCGGGTACAACTTCAGGTGGGCGACTATTTCGAGGGGCGCAGAACAGGGTTTGACCTTCCGCTTGTCGCTCGCGGCACCGCCCTGCAAAGCGCCGTCTGGGAAGCGCTCGATTCGATTGCGCTCGGCACCACCATCTCCTACAGTGAGCTGGCCACGCGAGTGGGCCGGCCGCGCGCGGTGCGCGCCGTTGCCCAGGCTGTGGGTCGCAACCCCTGGACACTGATCCGACCTTGCCATCGGGTGGTGGGCGCAGACGGCTCGCTCACCGGTTTTGCCGGCGGGCTCGAGCGCAAGGCCGCGCTTCTTGCGCATGAGTCGCGGCTCGCACGCGCGCGAGGCCCCGCCGAGCGCACGTCGGGGGTCGGGCTGCAAAAGGGCGCAGCCATTACCCCCATGCGAATCAGGCCCCGACCCGCCAGCTCGGGCTGATCACCTGCCACAAGCCGCCCCGCCCCAAGGAGCCCCAGACCATGCTTGATCCAAACGCCGCCGCCATCCTCAAACTGATTGAAGAAAAGGGCGTGCCACCCATGCACGCCGAACCGCCACCCATTGCGCGGGTGTCGTACCGCAATCGGCGGTTTTTCGCGCAGTCCGAACCGCCCACCGTCTCGCTGATTCACGACAAGCGGATTCAAGGGCCCGGTGGCGATCTTGGCATCCGCATCTATCGTGGCACGCCGGGTGACGATCTGCGCGGCGCGCTGGTGTTCTTTCACGGCGGCGGCTGGGTGATCGGCGACCTCGATACCCACGACATCGTCTGCCGCCAGCTTGCGCTTGCTGGTGGTTTTTCGGTGATTTCCGTCGACTACCGTCTCGGGCCAGAGCATCGCTTCCCGGCGGCAGTCGATGATTGCATCGCGGCGACGCGCTGGGTACGTGAGCATGCACAGGAACTGAGAATCGACCCGGACCGTATCGCCGTGGGCGGCGACAGCGCGGGCGGCAATCTCGCAGCCGTCGTGTCGATCGCGCTGCGCGATGCAGGCGAGGGGTGGCTGCGCTTTCAGCTCCTCATCTACCCCGTAACCGACATGCGGCAGACTGCCGACTCGCACCAGCGAAACGGCGAGGGGTATCTGCTCACTGCCGAGGCACTGCGCTGGTTTCGCGACCACTACATGGGGGGCGACGGCAACTGGAATGACTGGCGGGCCTCGCCGCTTCTTGCTGCCAACCTGGCGGGACTGCCACCTGCCATGGTGTTGACCGCGGGCTATGACCCGCTGCGTGACGAAGGCCGCCAGTATGCCGACGCGTTGAGCGCAGCCGGCACGCAGGCGCAGTACGTCTGCTTCGAACGGCAGATTCATGGCTTCGTGAACATGATGCGCGTCATCCCGGAGGCCAATACAGCCATCCGCATGGCAGCCGACGCCACGGCGCGGGCGCTCGTCTGAGGTCATCGCGGTACGCACGCCGCCGTCCGGGTCAAGCGCGGCGGGTGCACCGCCACGCGATCCGCACCGGGCTGTGCGAACCGCCTGAGCGCCTACACCCCGGCGAGCCGCACGCGCGCGAGCGCCATGCCAGCCGCCGCCTGCGTGGGCTCGACCACCGGCACGCCAATCGCGTCTTCAAGCGCCTTCCGATACTGCGCCATGCCCGCGCAGCCCATGACCACCACATGCGCGCCGTGATCGTTCACCAGCTGCCGGCC
>RFXC01000184.1 GCA_009921765.1 Betaproteobacteria bacterium
CACGAGCACTGCCATGCCCTGACCGATATCGAGCGCACTGAGCCTGAAGCCGCTGGCCGGAACTGGTTCGGGCCCCCTTGCGAAAAGCGGCAGCAAGCCCAGTGCCCAGAGCGCTCGGGCTGGCACCGGCCTTGGCGCAAGCAACACCGCCACCGAGACCGCGGCGAGAACCAATGACAACGGGTCGGGACGCGCCAACACCACGGCGCCGCCAGGCCAGGATGCCATGACCCTCAGCGCATCCAGCATCCAGCCGGTGGGGACGGCGATGACCGGTGCGAGCCACTCGGCTAGCTCTGGCAAGGTCAGAGCGAGCGCGCTCAGCAGCAACACGGCCGGCGTCACCAGCCCCGATACCAGCGGGACCGCCCAGGCATTGGCGAGCGGACCGATCAGGGACAGGGTTGAGAAAAACAGTGCACCGAGCGGCAGAAGCGACAGTGTTGCTGCCCACTGGCTCTGAACCGCCTCGCGAAGCGCGCGGCGGAGGGCGGATAGGCGGGCGCTTGCCGCGCGTGGCAGGCTCGCATGGACCACACTGGCATGGAGCACGATCGCTGCGACCGCGGCAAATGAAAGCCAGAAGCCGGCCGCAAGCGGTGCCCAGGGGTCGAACACGCACACCACCGCCGCTGCCAGACTCAGGATGCGTGGCAGCGAGCGGCTACGGCCGCTCGCCAGCGCCCAACCCGCTACGGCCAGCATCCAGCAGGTACGCTGAGCCGGAATTCCCCAACCGGCAAGCCCCGAGTAGAGGAAGGCCACCGCTATTGCAAAACACCACTGCAGACGCTGCGCGGGCACGCGCAACAGGAGACCCGAGCGAGCAACCCAGCGACGTTGCAGCATCCGGCGCGCCAGTCCGCCGGCGATCGCGGCCAGCATGGTGATGTGAAGACCCGAGATGCTCATGAGATGCGCGACGCCAGTGCGGTTGAAGACGTCCCAGTCGCTGGCGGAGATGGCTGCCTGATCACCATATGCGAGGGCGAGCAGCACCCCGCTGGCATCAACGCGCTGTGCGCTCAATGCGCTGTCGAGCGCAGCGAGCCCCGCCGCGCGCGCAGCCTCGAACAGTGTTCGGAGGTTCATGTGCCAGCCTTCCAGGCGCTGATTCGAGGGCTCACCTGCCCGAGGCTTTCTCACATATCCAAGGGCGGCCACCCCCTCCTGGAGCATGCGCAGTTCGGCATCAAACAGACCGGGATTGACGGTTGCCGCCGGCCGCTTCAGCCGGACATGGAGCAGCCAGCGTTCACCGGGCGCGAGGGCGACTGGCGGACTTGCCTCGTCAGCGGGCGCAGCGCCACGCGAAAAATTGCTTGACCAACCGAGCCGGATGCGGCGACCGATGGGGCAATCGGGTTCGGGTTCGGCACAACCCGTGACATGGAAACCAAACCTCAGCCCCTGTGAAGAGCGCAAGGGCAGTTCGTCGACATAGCCCTCGAGCAACAGATCACGGCCCTCAAGATACGGGGGGATACGCGACTGAAGCGCATCCGTGGCCAACCAGGCCGCCCAGCAAAACCCGATGACTGCCGCAATGAGCCAACCACCCCATGCAGCGCGACGCCAGTGTACCGCCCCGACGCAGCAGCCCAACGCCACGCCGAGGATGACCTGAGCTGAGGGCAGCACGCTCCACTGCTGAAGCGTGAGACAGCCGACAACGAAGGCCGAGGCTGGGGGTGGAGGGGAAAATCCGCGCAGTCGCGCAAAAATTTGCATCCCGCCATCCTGCCGCTGGACGATGCGCCAACCCGCAAGGCGCTCACCCTGGGGCGCTAGGTCGGATGGCTGGCGGCCGTGACTCCGGCGTGCGGTTCCACTTCGCACCAGTGCGCGAGTCGTGGCAACGCACGAAGGGCATTGGCTGTGGTCAGACGGGCCACTTCCGCGCCACTGCAGCCGCGCAGGCCGGCGAGCGTCTCAGCGATGCGTGCCGTCTCGGCGGGAGCGTTTCGTCCAGGATGCAGCCAGGCTGGCGCAATATCGGGTGCATCGGTCTCAAGCACCAGCGCCTCAGGCGGAAGTTCGCGCGCCAGCCGGCGGATACGAAGAGCGCGCTCAAAGGTCATCGCCCCGCCAAACCCGAGCACACAACCCTGGCGCAGAAACGCAGCGGCCTGCTGTGAACTGCCATTGAATGCATGCGCGATGCCGCGCGTCACGCCGGCCTGCCTCAGGTGCTTCAGCACCTGGTCCTGAGCCTGTCGGACATGCAGAACCACCGGCAGATCGAACTCCCGCGCCAGCTTCAGCTGCGCCGCGAAAAAACGCGACTGTCGGGTCCTGTCGAGCCCTGGAACAAAGTGGTCAAGACCGATTTCGCCGACCGCCACCAGCGCGGGATCATCACGGCACGCGCGCAGGGCTTTGCGCAAGTGCTCGAGATCGTCATCATGGGCTTGATCGACCAGCATGGGGTGAATGCCGAGCGCATACACCAGTCCGACATGCGCGCGGCAGAGCGCACGCAAGGGCTCGAAGGCGGCCACTTGAACCGCGGGCAGCACCATCACGCCAACACCCGCAGCGTGTGCCTGCCGGATCACCGACTCGCGGTCCTCGCCAAATTCGGCAGCATCGAGATGACAATGCGTATCGATGAGCATGCGCGGCCGCTCAGCGTCTTGCCACCAGCCGCCCATCGCTCAGGGCGAGCACACGATCGGCCCGCGCAGCCAGCTCTTCGTCATGCGTGACGATCACGAACGCGGTCCCAAGCTCACGCCGCAATTCACCGATCAGATCGAACATCCGGCGAGCGGTGCTGCGATCAAGGTTGCCCGTCGGTTCATCGGCCAGCACACACGAGGGTGCGGTGACCAGGGCCCGGGCGAGCGCCACCCTCTGCCGCTCGCCCCCGGAGAGCTGCCCGGGTCGATGAGCCAGTCGCTCGGCGAGCCCCACCCTGGCAAGCATTGCTCGCGCAGCCGCATCAGCCTCGCGCGCGGGCAGACGCCTTACCCTGAGCGGCATCGCCACATTTTCGAGCGCGCTGAACTCAGGCAGCAGGTGATGAAACTGGTAGACAAAGCCAAGCATGCGATTGCGCAGCGCGCCCAGCGCCGATGCCGAGAGCGGTGCGATGGCCACGCCGCCCCAGTGAACGACGCCTTCGTCGGGTGTGTCAAGGCCTCCGAGCAGATGAAGCAACGTACTCTTGCCACTTCCCGATGCCCCCACGATCGCGATCTGTTCACCCGCCTGAACCGCGAGGTCTACAGCACTCAGGACCCTGAGGGTGGCGCTACCGCTTGAGTAGACACGACCCACTCCAGCGCAGTCGAGTACCGGGTGCGTCATGGTGAGCCCGTACCTATTCGTAGCGCAGCGCCTCAGCGGGCTTGACCGCTGCGGCACGAAGGCTGGGATAGATGGTGGCGATCAACGCCATGGCGCATGAGGTGAGACCAATGGTGAGCACATCGGCAGCGTGCAGGTCGCTTGGCAGGTAGTCAATGAAGTAGATCCCCTTGGGCAGCACCTGCAGGGATAACCAGCGCTCGAGGGCTGCCACCACCGGACCCACGTTGAGCGCGAGGAGCGTGCCCAAGGATAGTCCGAGAAACGTGCCCAGCAGACCGACGGTGGAGCCCTGAATCATGAATATCCGCATGATCGCCCCGGGGGTCGCGCCAAGCGTTCGCAGAATCGCGATGTCTGCCTGCTTGTCGGTCACCGTCATCACCAGCATGGACACAAGATTGAAGGCTGCCACCGCAATGATGAGCGTGAGGATCACAAACATCATCCGCTTCTCAATCTGCACTGCCGCAAACCAGTTGCGGTTCTCCGAAGACCAATCCCGAACCAACAGGTCGGCCGGCAGTGCGCGCGCCAGATCACGTGCCACCGCAGGCGCGCCCATCATGTCGCGGGTCATCAGGCGCACGCCACTTACTCCCTCGACGCGGAACAACCGGGCTGCGTCATCGTGATGCATCAACACGAGGCTACTGTCGTATTCGTAGTGTCCTGAGTCAAAGATCGCCACGACGGTGAATTGCCGAAGACGCGGCATCACGCCCGCTGGCGTGGCGGTTCCCTGAGGCGCGATGAGGGTGATGCGATCACCCAGTGCGACCAGCCACTGAGACGCGAGCTCGCGCCCCACCGCGATGTTGAACTGCCCTCCCACCAACTGGTCGAGCGAGCCCCGGTTCATACGCGACGCGAACTCGGCCACGCGAGCCTCAAGCGAGGGATCGATCCCGCGAACCACGACCCCTCGCATGGTGCCGTCGCGCGATAGCATGGCCTGCCCGGCTACAAACGGCGCGCCGTCGACCACCTGCGGATGCCTGCGCGCCTCGGCAAGCACCGGGCGCCAATCCAGAATGGGGGCGCGTCCCGCCAGGATTTCGATATGGGAGAGCACACCCAGCATCCGGTCACGGACTTCCTTCTGAAAGCCGTTCATCACCGACAGGACGGTGATCAAGGCCGCCACCCCCAACGCGATACCTGCGACCGACAACGCAGAAATGAACGATATGAATCCGTTGCGCCGGCCGGAGCGGCGTCCGGCGCGCGTGTAGCGAAGACCAATCGAGAGTTCAAAGGGGACTTGCATCGGCGCGCCGGAGTTTGCCATAGAATCGCCGCGTGGCATTGACCGTCCTCTGCGCTGGCGCGCTCAATTCTTTCGCGTCGGCAACCTCCCCTCACTCGGCAGACCCCAGCCGCGCCGCTGGATCATTGGCCACGCGGCGGCCGCCGGCCCCCGCTGCCATGCGATTTTTCGCGCGGGCTGGCGACCCGTCCATCGTTCGGACACCAGTCGCGGCGGGCGAGGCGCTTCCGATTGAGTCGGGGGAGGAGGCATGGCTTCGCGACCGGTTTTCATTGGCCCAGAGCGCTACCTCTGCAGCCGCGGCCGGCCACACTGCAGGCGCCACACCGGGCGCGTTAATCCTCCGGCCTGTTCATCTGCACGCTGGCCTTGATCATCTGGTGCTCGAGCCCCCTGCCCACCTCGGGCTCAGCCGCGAGCATGCAAAGGCACTTTTCGACGCGGCAGCCGATTGGCTAGCCCCGGAGCCGATCGCACTACGCTTTCTATCACCCGAACTGTGGGAAGTCACCGAGCCCCACCCAGAGCGCACGGGCTTTGGCCAGTTGCGCGGGGCCTCGTCTGCGCGCGCAAGCGGGCGCAACATCGATCTCTGGCTGCCGCGCGGACCTAGCGCGCGCGCCTGGCGCAGGTTGATGAACGAAGTGCAGATGCTCTGGCATACACACCCGATCAACGCCGAGCGCGAGGCTGCCGGGCTCAAGCCGGTCAACGCGCTCTGGCTGGAAGGCGTGGTTCCGGGTGGGTTGCCGCCCGCTTTCGACCTGATGGCCAGCGCGGACCCGGTTCTGGTCGGACTCGCACACGCAAGCGGCACACAACGCCTGCCCAGCGTGATCGACACGGCGCTGCCATCGGTTGCTCGCGACCAGAATGTTTTGCTTGATGCGCCGTTCTGGCGGGAAGCAGTCGCAAGCGGGTCCGATCAGGCCTGGGAGGATGGCTGGCGTCGGTTCGAGGAGTGGTTTGTGCACACCACCGCCCAGTATGGTGCGAAGTGGTGGCAGGGAGCCGTGCTGGTGCTTACGGGAGAGTGCTCGACTCACATCCTCGCCCTACCTCGCCTTCCCGCCTGGCGCATCTGGCGCCGGACCGCGCCTGCGAGCTGGTTTGTCGAATCCGCCCCACCCGCCTGAAGCCATCAAGTCATGAAACATCGCGAGGTTCACCATCCCAGCGTGGCAAGGCTCACCGCGCAGGGCATGCCGCCGCTTCTCGCACGTGTCTATGCGGCCCGTGGGGTCAGCGACATGTCCATGCTGGGGGACTCGCTTGACGGGATGCTTCCCCCCACCTCCCTGAAGGGCATCAGAGATGCGGTCAGTCTACTGACCCAGGCCATTGCGGGCGATCAGAAAATCCTGATCATCGCCGACTACGACTGCGACGGTGCCACGGCGTGTGCCGTGGCAGTACGCGGACTCAGGATGATGGGCGCACAGGTTGATTACCTGGTGCCGAATCGCCTGGTGCACGGGTATGGCCTGACGCCGCCCATCGTTGAACTCGCACTCAAGCACCCGCGACTCGGCCGCCCAGCGCTACTGGTGACCGTGGACAACGGCATCGCCAGTCATGAGGGCATTCAGGCGGCCAACGCAGCGGGGCTTCAGGTGCTGGTCACCGACCATCATCTGCCTGCCGATACGCTCCCGAGCGCTGCAGCCATCGTCAACCCGAATCAGCCGGGATGCGCGTTTCCCAGCAAGAATCTGGCCGGCGTCGGGGTGATGTTCTATGTGCTCGCAGCCTTGCGCGCGCGCCACCGGGACCATGCACCCCATTCGCCAGCCGCACAGGCACCGCTTCAGACACTCCTCGATCTCGTGGCCCTGGGCAGCATCGCTGACGTCGTGCGACTCGATGAGAACAACCGCCGTCTGGTGCATGCCGGTTTGCGCCGCATTCGCGCGGGCCAGGCCTGCGCCGGTATCGCCGCCTTGTTTGCTCAGGCCGGGCGTGATCCTCGATCGGCCACGAGCAGCGACCTCGGTTTTGTGGTGGGGCCACGAATCAACGCGGCCGGCCGCCTTGCCGATATCTCGCTCGGCATTGCCTGCCTTCTGGCCGACGATCCAATCGAGGCTGCGCTGCGGGCGCAGGAGCTCGATGCCATCAATCGCGATCGCCGCGAGCTCGAACAAACCATGCGCGAACAGGCGATCGCCAGTGTCGGCGCGCCACCGGACAAGCGCTGCAGCATTGTTGTTCACGACCCAAGCTGGCATGAAGGCGTGATCGGCCTGGTGGCGGGGCAACTCAAGAATCGCTTTGGCCGCCCGGCGTTCGCGTTTGCGCCCACTGTTGACCGATCGGGCTGGCGGGGCTCGGGACGGTCCGTTCCCGGCATTCATCTTCGCGACGCGCTCGATCTGGTGAGTAAACGGATGCCCCATCTGATCATCCGTTTCGGCGGGCATGCGATGGCGGCCGGGCTGAGCCTCTCAGGCGATTCGGTCGACGCGTTCGCGAACACGCTTGAGCAGGTCCTCGTGGACACTGCCGACCCCGAGTGCCTACAGCCGGAACTGATTGCCGACGGGGAGCTCGACCCGGGCGAGGCGAGCCTGGAAATCGCCGAGGCGCTTGGCCGACAGGTTTGGGGTCAGGGGTTTCCCGAACCCATCTTCGCCTGGCGTTTTCACGTCCTCGGCCAGCGGATCGTGGGTGAGCGTCATCTCAAACTTGAACTGATGGCCGGCCGGCGCCGCTTCGATGCAATTGCATTTGGCCGTGACCAGCCCCTGCCCGCCACTCCGCTCCTCGCCTACCGGTTGTCGGTCAACGAGTACCGGGGCATACGATCGCTTCAGCTGGTGATCGAGGAGTGCGAGGAAGAGGCCGGGCTATAATTGCGGGTTACCCTCAAACGGCAGACCCCATCATGGAAGCTGAGCGTCTCAATCAGCTCGAATCGCTCCTCTCCGACCTCGCGCGTCGGGTGCAAGACCTTCGGGGGTATCTTTGACTTCGATGTCAAACGGTCCCGGCTCGAAGAAATCAATCGCCAGTTGCAGGCCCCGGACGTCTGGAACGACGCTCAAAAAGCGCAGGATCTAGGCCGGGAAAAAAAACAGCTCGACCAGGTCGTTGAGCGAATCCAGACCATCGATGCCGGTCTGGCCGATGCGCGCGAGCTATCCGATATTGCCCGCTCGGAGAACGACGACGACACCCTGATCGCAGTCGAGTCCGACACTGCTGCCCTTCGCGAGCAGGTGGAACTGCTCGAGTTTCGGCGCATGTTCGCCAACCCTGCCGATCCGAGCAACTGCTTCCTGGAAATTCAGTCCGGCGCGGGCGGCACCGAGGCGCAGGACTGGGCGCAAATGCTGCTTCGCCAGTACCTCCGTTACTGCGAGCGCAAGGGCTTGAACGCCGAGCTTCTGGAGGAGTCACCTGGCGATGTGGCCGGTATCAAGGGCGCCACGCTCAAGGTGGAAGGCGAATACGCCTACGGCTTTCTGCGCACCGAAACCGGGATCCACCGCCTGGTTCGAAAATCGCCATTTGATTCAAGCGGCGGCCGGCACACGTCCTTCGCCTCGGTTTATGTCTATCCGGAGGTTGACGATTCCATCCAGATCGACATCAACCCAGCCGACCTCCGGATCGACGTGTTCCGCGCCTCGGGCGCGGGTGGCCAGCACGTGAACAAGACCGAATCGGCGGTTCGAATCACCCATCATCCAAGTGGCATCGTGGTGCAGTGTCAGAACGACCGTTCACAGCACCGCAACCGCGACGAAGCCATGAAGATGCTGCGCGCGCGGCTTTTTGAACTGGAAATGCGCAAACGCCGCGCCGAGCAGGACAAGGTCGAGGCCTCCAAAACCGACATCGGCTGGGGCCACCAGATCCGTTCCTATGTGCTCGATCAGTCGCGCATCAAAGACCTGCGCACCAACGTCGAGATCAGCAACACCCGTTCTGTCCTCGATGGCGACCTCGACGAATTCATCGCGGCGAGCCTCAAGCAGGGTGCCGTCAAGGGCGGAATACGACGCAGTGTTGAGATCTTT
>RFXC01000185.1 GCA_009921765.1 Betaproteobacteria bacterium
ACTTACGACGACATCCTTGCCGCGCCTGATCGCGCGCAATTGCTCGACTGGATCCGCACCCGCCCGCTCGCGCATTTCGATCACGGCTGGCTGATGGTCCATGCGGGGGTGCTGCCGCAATGGTCAGTCGAGCAAACGCTGTCGCTTGCCGCCGAAGTTCAGCAGGTGCTCTCCGGCCCGGACTGGCTCGCGTTTCTTCCCCAGATGTACGGTAACGAACCCTCGCAGTGGGATGATTCGTTGCGCGGACCCGAGCGGCTGCGGATCGTCATCAATGCGCTGACCCGCATGCGCTTTGTTGATGCCAATGGCCGGATGGAATTTGCCACCAAGGAAGGCATCGGCGCAACGCCTGCCGGGTTCATGCCCTGGTTCGATGCGCCTGGGCGAAAAACAGCCGACACACCGATTGTGTTCGGGCACTGGTCGGCGCTTGGCCTCATCAATCGCCCCGATCTGGTTGCGATCGACACGGGCTGTGTCTGGGGCCGCCAACTCAGCGCCATCCGGCTCTCTGATCGCCAGGTCGTGCTACGCAGGCCAACGGCCACAACACGGTCCTGCCGCGAGGCCCGCGGCCTTGATCGCTTCTGCTTTTCGGATCGCGCGCCGCGCACCGCTTGCCATTGCGCTGCTGCTGGGCGGTCTTCTCACCATTGCGTTCGTCTTTCCGCGGGTGAGCTATGCCCGCCGCGACCGGATCATCGCTCGGTGGTCACGCTGGCTGCTTCGCGCCTGCGGGATCAGGCTGGTGGAGCAACCCGCCCCTCGAGCGCAGTCGCTCGCCTCGCTCCAGGGTCCCGCCCTGATCGTCGCCAACCACATCAGCTGGATCGATATTTTTCTGATGCTTGCCACCACCTCGGCACACTTCGTTGCGAAGATCGAGATCGCGTCATGGCCGGTGGTTGGGCGGCTCGTGATAGGTGCCGGCACCCTTTTCATCGAGCGGGGCAAGCGCCATGCAGTCCATCAGCTCAACGAACGCATACAGAGCATGCTGGCGGCGGGTCGGCGCGTGGCAGTGTTCCCGGAAGGCACCACCAGTGATGGGCTGCGTCTACTGCAGTTTCACGGCAACCTGCTCGAACCCGCCCTTCGCGCGCAGGCGCCCATCATTCCGGTGGGAATCCGCTATACCGACCTGCAGGGCCAATACAGCTCAGCCATCGACTTCACCGGCAACATGAGCTTCGGTGAATCGATGAAGCGCGTCCTGGGCTCACCAGGATTCATTGCCGCGCTCCACCCGCTGCCCGTGCTGAGCGAACCTGCCACGCGTCAGCAGGCGGCACGTGGTGCGCGTGCAGCCATTGCCGAGCGGCTGGCGCTTCCAACGGACGACACCGTGCCCGATACCCTGCGCAACGCACTTAGCGCGGCGCGCACGCGCAGCGAATAGCCAAAGCGAAGCGCCTCATCCGGCCTCGGGCAACCCGGCCAGCACCACCAGCTGGTCCGGACGGGCTTCGGGCACGGCGCGAAGCGACACCCGTGAATCGATGGTGACGAAGCGCCCGCCATTGCTCACAGCCAGTGCGAGCAGATAAGCATCGGTAAGCTGCCGGTGGCCCGAGAGGTGATCCCAGGCGATGCCTGGATGACCAGCCAGGGCCACGCTGTCGGGCCAGAACTGGTGGCTTGAATGGCGCATTGCCATGCCCAGGCGGTCAACGACGCTTCGGAGCGGCAATGAGCCTGGATACGCGGGCTGCGACATGATGCGAATGCAGCCATTCTGGGTGATCGGGCACGAGGCCCAGCCGGCAAATTGGGCGCCTGCCATCCAGCGCGTGGCGCGGTGGTGGTGGATATGGTCAGAATCGAGCAGGGCGATGAGCACGTTGACGTCGAGCAACGCGCGCATCAGACGCCCTCCTGGTCGCGCAAAGCATTCACTGCAGAGTCGCTCACCACGCCTCCGCGCGAGGCAAAAGGCTGGAAGCCCCCCACCCGCGGCGCGGCGTCCTCGACGACGTACACCGGCCCCGCCAAGGCTTTCCGCACCAGATCTGACACCACCGCACCGGCCGACAACTTGCGCTGGTGGGCGAGCTCTTTCACGGCGGCGAGAACGTCTGAATCGATATCGAGGGTGGTGCGCATCGCCTTACCATCATCGCATCATGATGCGATCGCATCATACACCCTTGCTTCAGACCTGGGAAGTTCCCCTGGCGCGCTCAAACACCACTCGCCCGGCCACCAGCGTGGCTCGCACCCGACCCAGCAGCTCGCGACCCAGAAACGGTGTATGTGAGCCCTGGCTCACCAGCGAGCCCCGCGACACGACCCAGTGCTCATCGGGGTCGATCAGACAGAGGTCGGCAGACTCGCCCACCGCCAACCGGCCGCCAGGCTGACCGAGGATGCCCGCTGGCCCGGTCGTGAGCTTGACCAACGCCTCCTCGACCGGTACGCGGGCCTCCGCCGCCCACTTGAGCGTGAGCGGCAACAGCAGCTCAAGCCCCGTCACCCCAGGCTCAGCCTCGCCAAACGGCAGCTGCTTCGCGTCGTCATCGACCGGTGTGTGATCGGAACAAAGCGCGTCGATCGTACCGTCAACGAGCGCAGCCCGAATGGCATCGCGGTCGCGCTGTGACCGGAAAGGTGGATCGACACGACAGTTGCTGTCGAAAAAGCCGATGTCCACGTCGATCAGATGCACATGGTGAATCGCCACATCGGCAGTCACTGGCAAACCCTCGGCGCGCGCGCGACGCACCAGCTCCAGCCCGGCGGCCGAGGAAAGGCGGCACAGATGGACCCGGCAACCCGTCACCCGCATCAACTCAAAGATCGTATGCAGCGCCACCGTCTCTGCGATCACCGGCACACCGGAGAGACCCAAACGACTGGCATAGGGCCCGGCATGCGCCACGCCACCGCGTGCCAGCTGAGGGTCTTGCGGATGCAACCAGACGCTGAAGCCAAAGGTGCTCGCATACTGCATCGCCCGCATCAGGATCTGGGTGTCGGAAATGGGCGCAAGCGCATGCGAGAAGCCGATACAGCCAGCCTCAACGAGCTCGGCCATTTCGGTAATGGTTTCGCCCTTCAGTCCCACGGTCAGCGCGCCCACCGGATAAAGACGCGCGCCGTCAATGCCGCGCGCCCGGTGCTTGAGCATTTCGACCAGACCCGGCTCATCGAGCACAGGATCGGTATCGGGCGGACAGGCAAGCGCGGTCACCCCGCCGGCCAGCGCCGCCTGCATCTCCGATTCAAGCGTCGCCTTGTACTCGAAGCCCGGCTCACGCAGACGCGCAGCCAGGTCGACCACTCCGGGGAGAAGGAGACACCCCCTGCCGTCGATGACCCGGTCAGCCACAAACCCCGATGGCGCCACACCCACCGCAACCAGCTTGCCATCGGCAACATGAACATCGCTGGGTCCGGTGCCTGCCAGTCCACCGCCCGGCGCCACCACGCGCGCGTTGACGATAGAGATTCTGAGGGGCGTGTTCATCATCAGGACTTTGCGAGAAGACTCATGACCGCCATGCGAACCGCGATGCCGAAGGTCACCTGATCGAGGATAACGGCCTGCGGGCCATCAGCAACGGCAGAGTCAATTTCCACCCCTCGATTCATCGGCCCGGGGTGCATCACAATGCAGTCGGTATTGGCGAGCGCGAGCTTGTCTTCGGTGAGGCCGTAGTGCTTGAAATATTCCTGGGCAGACGGCAGCAGCGCCCCCCGCATGCGCTCGCTCTGCAGCCTCAGCATGATCACCACGTCGACCCCGCGAAGCCCCTCGCGCATGTCATGGAACACATGCACGCCCAGCTGCTCGAGCCCCCCCGGAATGAGGGTGCGCGGGCCGATCACGCGCACCTCGGGCACCCCCAGCGTGGTGAGCGCGTGAATGTCCGAGCGCGCCACCCGCGAGTGCAGCACATCGCCCACGATGGCCACCCTCAGATTGGTGAAGTCTTTCTTGAAATGTCGGATGGTGTAGACGTCGAGCAACCCCTGCGTGGGATGCGCATGGCGGCCGTCACCAGCGTTGATCACGTGCACGTTGCCACGCGTGCGGTCAACGTGTTCAGCGATCAGGAACGGCGCACCGCTTTGCGCATGCCGCACCACAAACATGTCGGCGTGCATCGCCACCAGATTGTCGATGGTATCGAGCAGCGACTCGCCCTTGGCGGTGGACGAGGTGTTGATGTTCAGATTCACGACATCGGCCGACAGGCGCTTGGCCGCAATCTCGAAGGTCGTTCGCGTTCGGGTGGAGTTTTCGAAGAAAAGATTGAATACCGACACACCACGCAGCAGCGGAACCTTTTTCACATCGCGGTCGGACACACCCAGAAAACCGGCTGCGGTATCCAGAATGTGATGGATCAGGTTTCGGGACAGGCCCTCAATCGTGAGCAGATGTTTCAGCTCCCCGTGGGCGTTCAGTTGCGGATGACGAGAGGGCATTGCGGTGGGCCGCCAGTTACTCGATCACAAGCGAAAATCGACCCGAGTCATCGCGGCTCAGCACAAAGGCGCGATCGGCGGGCAGCTCATGCCGCACCCCGCAGAAATCGGCAGCGACCGGCAGCTCGCGGCCGCCACGGTCGATGAGCACGGCCAGCCGAACGCGGGCCGGTCGACCATAGTCGAAAATTTCATTCAAGGCCGCGCGCACCGTGCGACCCGTAAACAGAATGTCGTCAACCAGCAGGATATCGGCGCCTTCCACTTCGAAGGCGAGACGGGTGGACTTGAGGTCGGTGGGCAGGCCGCGGCGGCCGTAGTCGTCGCGATGAAAGGCGCTGGACAGCGCGCCATCAGGGCCCGACAGCTGCAGGTCACGGCGCAGGCGCTCGGCCACCCAGACGCCGCCGCTATGCACCCCCACGACCGACAGCCCCGCGCGCGCGAGAGGCACGACAGCGGCGATCGAATCTCTAAGGTGCGCGTAGGCGCTTTCAACGTCGAGGGTAGTCATCGGTTCTGCAGATATTGTTGCAGGATTATCGCAGCCGCCTGGGCGTCGATGTTACGCCCACCACTGCCGCCCGACTCCGCTTCCACCGTGCTGTAGCGTTCATCGACCAGATCGACTGGCAACCCGAACCGGCCATGAAGCTGCCGGGCAAACCGCTCGCAGCGCGCAGTCATATCGTGGGGTGTGCCATCGGGGTGAAGCGGCCGCCCAACAACCAGGCGTTGTGGCCGCCACTCGGCAAGCAGCCGGCCGATAGCGTCAAAGCCGCGCGCCGATACGCGGTTGTCGATCTGCGCGAGCGGGCGTGCGCTCGCGGTCAGCGTATTGCCCACTGCCGCGCCGATTCGCGATGAACCGAAATCGAAGCCGAGAAGTGTTTCATCCCGTTCAGGCATGCCCGGCCGCCGACGCGAGGAAGGCGGGATTGATGCCGAGCAGCGCAAAGGCCCGCGCCAGCCGCTCGTCGGCGGGCGTATTGAAGATAATCGAAGCGTCGGCCTCAACGGTCAGCCAGGCGTTGCGCGAAATCTCGTCTTCGAGTTGCCCGGGCCCCCAACCAGCGTAGCCCAGCATGACCAGAATGCGCTCGGGTCCTGTTCCGGCGGCCACCGCCTCCAGCACATCTCGCGACGACGTGAGGCCGATGTCATCGTTGACAACAACCGTAGAACCCCAATCACCCACCGGCTGGTGCAGCACAAAGCCCCGATCGGTCTGTACCGGCCCGCCCTGCATCACGGCCGACCGCGCAAGCCCCGATGGATTGAGGTCGAGCTCGATCCGGCGAAACAGGGTGGCCAGATCGATCTCCATGGGTCGATTGATGACCAGGCCAAGAGCACCCTGCTCGTTGTGCTCGGCAACGAACACCAGACTGCCGCCAAAATTGGGGTCTTCCAGGCTGGGCATGGCGATGAGAAAGTGATTGCTGAGGTCGCTCGCTGATTCGGTCATCATGTCCGGATTATATGATCGCCGCCCGCGCCCTGTAACCGAGACCCCTATGACCGACCCCACACGCCCCACGTCCCCCCCTGATGCCGGGCTTGCCCTGGTCTGGCTGCGCCGCGACCTGCGTCTGGATGACCATGCAGCGCTCGCCACGGCACTCACGCACGCGGACCGGGTCGCGCTCTGTTTCGTCTTCGACCGCAGCATTCTCGATCCACTGCCACGCAGCGACCGCCGGGTGGCCTTCATTCGCGAGTCGCTGATCGAACTGGATCAAAGGCTCCGGCAGCTGGGCGGTGCCCTGTGGGTGACGCACGGCGAACCGGCTGAAGCCATTCCCGCCCTCGCACTCCGGCTGGGCGCGCGCGTGGTGGTGGCCGCGCATGATTACGAACCAGCGGCGATCTCGCGCGATCGCGAAGTCGCTTCGCGGCTCGCCGCCTCGGGCCGCGAGCTCATCACCTGCAAAGACCACGCGATCTTTGATCGCAGCGAAGTGCTGACGCTGGACGGTCGCCCGTTTTCGGTGTTTTCACCCTACAAGCGCGCCTGGCTGCGCGCGCTTGAGGCCGCTCCCGACGCAGTCGCCCGCCAGGACACATCCCTTACGGGGCGGCTGCTCGCGCCGCAACCGGGCACCGGTGGGCCCACCGCGTGGCATCAGGCCGGCGTGCCCAGCCTCGAGACGCTCGACTTTATGCCCGTTCAGCTGGCCGATGTCGGCATCACGCCCGGCACTTCAGGCGCCGAAAAGCTGCTCTCCGACTTCGGCAGCCGGATTGGTCGCTACGGAGAGACGCGCGATTTCCCGGGCGTGAAAGGCCCCTCATATCTCTCGGTCCACATGCGGTTTGGCACGCTCTCAGTGCGACACGCTGCGCGCCTGGCCCGTCACGCCATTGAAAGCGACCCCGCTGCCCGAGCCGGCGCCGATACCTGGCTATCGGAGCTCATCTGGCGCGACTTCTATTTTCAAATTCTGTGGCACCACCCGCGTGTGGTGGAACGCGCTTTCCGCGCCGAGTACGACACGATCCGCTGGACCGACGATCAGGCACTCTTTGCGGCCTGGTGCGAGGGCCGTACCGGCTATCCGCTGATCGATGCAGCCATGGCTCAGATCAATCGCACGGGATACATGCATAACCGGCTGCGGATGGTCGTCGCCTCGTTTCTCACCAAGGACCTGGGACTCGACTGGCGCTGGGGCGAGCGGTATTTCGCCGACCACCTGATCGACTTTGATCTGTCCGCGAACAATGGCGGCTGGCAATGGGCGTCATCGAGCGGCTGCGATGCGCAGCCCTACTTCCGGATCTTCAATCCGGTCACACAGTCGCAGCGATTCGATCCCGAAGGTCGATTCATCCGGCGCTACCTGCCGCAACTCGCGAATCTGTCCAACAAGGACATCCACGCGCCCTGGCTTGCCCCTGCCATGGTGCTGGCTGGGGCAGGGGTGACACTAGGCAGCAACTATCCCCGGCCGGTCGTCGATCACGATCAGGCCAGACAGGCAACACTTGCCCGCTATGCGGTGGTGAAATCGAAAGCGGTGGGCTGACCGCTGCCGGTCGAGCTCAGAGCTCGACCATCTCGAAGTCTTCCTTGCGCGCGCCGCATTCCGGACAGGTCCAGTTCATGGGCACATCTTCCCAGCGGGTACCCGGGGCAATGCCCTCATCGGGCAGGCCAGCGGCTTCGTCGTAAATCCAGCCGCAGATCAGGCACATCCAGGTGCGAAACGGGGCGTCGGTGGTGCTCATGTTGGTGAAGCTGTCCGGGTGAGGGTTCGGTAGGGAAGATGCTATAAAAAATGTGCGAAGCCGAAGCGGTGGCTCGGGCGTAGAGATGGTGGACTCAGCCACTCTCCGCGCCAGACGCGCTGGACTGTCGCATCAGCAACGCCTTGCCGATGGCAAGTACCAGCACGGCAGACAAAGCGCCCGCCACGTTGCCGAGCGTGTGTATGTCGGTGCCGAAGGACGCAGCCAGGCCATCAGCCCAGGTCTTGATGCCGGGGTCGCTCACACCGATTTCACCGGCGATAAAGCCCAGGAGCGCCGCCCCCAGCCACACGATAATCGGGAAACGTTCGATCACTTTCAGGAGCAGCGCCGACCCAAAAATCACCAGCGGAATGGACAGCGCGAGACCAATGACCAGCAGCAGCGTGGAACCCTTGGCGGCCGCCGCCACGGCAATCACATTGTCAAGACTCATCACCAGATCGGCGATCAGGATCGTACGGACCGCGGAAGCCATGCCCGGCCCCTCGCCCCCCTCGGCCCCCTCATGATCGCCTTCGGGCAGCACCAGCGTGACACCGATGTACACCAGCAGCACTGCGCCGATCAGCTTGAGATAGGGAAGCTGCAGCAGCTGTACCGCCACCAGCGTGAGCACGATTCGCATGACGATGGCTGCGCCCGAACCGATCATGATCGCCTGCTTCTGCTGCTTGGGCGGCAGCGACCGCGCAGCCAGCGCGATCACCACTGCGTTATCTCCCGACAACAGGATGTTGACCCAGATGATCTGGGTGAGTGCGACCCAGAATGCAGCGGTTCCAAACTCGATGCTGGCTTCCACGCGTGTCTCCTGCTAGGTCGCGAAATCG
>RFXC01000186.1 GCA_009921765.1 Betaproteobacteria bacterium
TTTGCGCTCGCGGGTCTGCCCTACACCTTCAAGTTTGTCTGGGCGCCGCTTGCCGACCGGTTCGAGCCGCCGGTGGCGGGCCGGCGACGCGGCTGGCTGATCGCAACCCAGGCCGGGCTCGCCGTCTGCTGCTTCGTGGCCGCCTCGCTCGATCCGCGCACGGGCACCGGGGCGCTCGCGGTCTGCGCGGTCATGATCGCTTTCCTGTCGGCCTCACAGGACATCGTCTTCGATGCCTACCGTACCGATCTCCTGAACGAGACCGAGCGCGGCGCGGGCGCGGCCGTCTCGGTGCTCGGCTATCGGCTCGCGATGCTGGTCTCGGGCGGCCTCGCGCTGGTGCTCGCCGACACCGTGCTCGGCTGGCCCGGCACCTACCGGCTGATGGGGGTGCTGTTCGCGCTCCTGATCGCGGTCACGCTCTGGGCGCCGCGGCTCGACAGCCATGAGGCCCCAAAAACCGATGTCGCGCGCGAGCTGCGCGGTTTCGCCGCAATGCTTGCGGCCGGCGCGCTGTGCTGGGTGGTGCTGCGCGCGCTGCCCTGGGACGCCATCACCACCGGCCGGATCGGCCGACTCATGATCGACACGGTGATCGTCGTGGCCGCCTTGGTCTGCGCCATCGTCGCGGCCCGGCGGGTCGGCTTCCCGTCATTCGTCGAGCCCTGGGATGCGTTCTTTTCGCGAGAGCGGGCGCTTGCGCTTCTGGCGCTGATCGTGCTCTACAAGCTGGGCGATGCGTTCGCGGGCGCGCTCTCCACCACCTTCCTGATCCGCGGCGCCGGGTTTTCCGCCGCCGAGGTGGGTGCGGTCAACAAAATGCTGGGGCTGGCCGCCACCATCCTCGGCGCGCTCGCGGGCGGCGCCTGGCTCGCCAAGCGCCCGCTTGCGTCCACGCTGATGCTCTTTGGCGTGCTGCAGGCGGTCTCCAATCTCGGCTACTGGCTGGTGTCGGTGCTGCCGCGCGACCTCTGGATCATGGCAAGCGCGGTAGCGCTCGAGAACCTGTGCGGCGGCCTGGGTACTGCGGCGTTCGTCGCCTTTCTGATGGCGCTCACCGACCGGCGCTTTTCGGCGGCGCAGTACGCGCTCCTGTCGGCGCTGTCGGCGGTAGGGCGGATTTATGTCGGTCCGCTCTCGGCGCTGCTGGTCGAGGCACTCGGCTGGCCCATGTTTTTTCTGCTGACGGTGCTGGCGGCGCTACCGGGACTCGCCCTCTTGTGGGTGCTCAGGCCCGTGATCAGTCGGCTCTGAGCGCGCCCGCGCGTTCGGGCTCAACCTTCACTGGAAACACGGCGTGACCCACGGCTCAACCCCCAGGCCCCTCCGCTCCAGAACCCTGGTTGGTGCGCAAGGACGCGACGCCCGGCTTGACACAGCCGGCGCCAGACGCGTGTAATCCCCTCCCCGCGGGGCTGCCGCCCTGGCGTCCTTCCCGCCCCTCACCCGACCGATGGCGTTTTCAAGATGATCAACAAGATCGTTGCCAGTCCCGCCGAGGCGCTCGCCGGCGTGGCCGACGGCTCCACCGTTCTGATTTCGGGCTTTGGCGGATCAGGCATGCCCTGGCAGCTGATCGATGCGCTGATCGAGCAGGGTGCGCGCGATCTCACCATCGTCAACAACAACGCCGGCAACGGCGAGACCGGGCTCGCCGCGCTCCTGAAGGCGGGGCGGGTCAGGAAGATCATCTGCTCCTTTCCGCGCCAGGCCGACTCCTGGGTCTTCGATGGACTCTATCGCGCCGGCAAGGTGGAGCTCGAACTGGTGCCTCAGGGCAACCTCGCGGAGCGGATCCGCGCGGCCGGCGCCGGTATCGGTGGCTTCTTCACCCCCACCGGTTACGGCACAGCGCTCGCCGAGGGCAAGGAGACCCGCATCATCAACGGTCGCGGCCATGTGTTCGAGACGCCGATCCACGCCGACCTCGCCCTCATCAAGGCGCTCCGCGGCGACCGCTGGGGCAACCTCACCTACCGGAAGGCGGCACGCAACTTCGGCCCCGTCATGGCCAGCGCCGCGCGCTGCACGGTTGCGCAGGTCGATGAAGTGGTCGAGCTAGGCGCACTGGACCCGGAAACCATTGTCACGCCAGGCATCTTCGTGACCCGGGTGCTCGCCGTGGGCAGCACCGTGATGCGCGGTCCGCAAAAGCCCGCCACACCGGCCGCCGCACCCGCCGGCAAACCCGACTGAGAACCGCACCATGACCCGACTGACCCGCGACCAGATCGCCGCGCGTGTCGCGCGCGACATCCCTGAAGGCGCCTACGTGAACCTGGGCATCGGTCTGCCCACGCTGGTGGCCAACCATCTGCCTGCCGATCGCGAGGTCTTTCTGCACAGCGAAAACGGCATCCTGGGCATGGGGCCAGCCCCTGCGGCAGGCGAAGAAGACTGGGATCTGATCAACGCCGGCAAGCAGCCCGTCACGCTTCGTACCGGCGGAGCGTTTTTCCATCACGCCGATTCATTCGCGATGATGCGCGGCGGCCACCTCGACATCTGCGTGCTGGGTGCGTTTCAGGTTTCGGCGGGTGGCGACCTCGCCAACTGGCATACCGGCGGCGATGCGATTCCCGCGGTCGGCGGCGCGATGGACCTCGCGGCTGGCGCCAAGCGCGTATTCGTGATGATGGAACATCAGACCAAGAGCGGCGAGAGCAAGTTCGTCGAGCGCTGCACCTATCCGTTGACCGGCATTGGCTGCGTGAGCACGGTCTACACCGATGTCGCGGTGATTGATGTCACGGCCTCGGGGCTGGTCGCCCGCGAATGGATCGACTCGCTCACCTTCGAGCAACTCTGCGCGATCACCGGCGCACCGCTCGCACGCATCTGACCGCGCGCCCGCCCGCGCGCGCCACCGCTCTTCTTTCCAATTCATTCAAGAGGACCTTGCCATGACCCAAGTCTTCATCTGCGACGGTGCCCGCACACCCATCGGCCGTTACGGCGGCGCGCTCTCCTCGGTGCGCCCCGATGACCTGGGCGCGATCCCGATCCGGGCGCTGATCGAGCGCAACCCCAAGCTCGACGCCGCCGCCATTGACGAGGTGCTCTTCGGTTGCGCCAACCAGGCGGGCGAAGACAACCGCAACGTCGCGCGCATGTCATCGATCCTCGCGGGTCTGCCCGACACGGTCGCAGCCGCCACCATCAACCGGCTGTGCGGCTCGGGCATGGACGCGGTGGGTACGCTTGCGCGCGCCATCCGGTGCGGCGATATCGATCTCGGCATTGCGGGCGGGGTGGAGAGCATGTCGCGCGCGCCCTTCGTAATGCCCAAGGCGCAGACCGCCTTTGCCCGCGAAAACGCGGTCTATGACACCACCATCGGCTGGCGCTTCATCAACCCGCGCACCAAGGCCATGGTGGGGGTTGATTCCATGCCCGAGACCGCCGAAAACGTGGCTGCAGATTTTCGAATCGCGCGCGCCGACCAGGATGCGATGGCGCTCAGAAGCCAGACCCGTGCGCTCGCAGCGCAAAAAAACGGCACCTTCGATATCGAGATCGTGCCGGTCACGATCCCCTCGAAAAAGGGTGACGCGGTGGTGGTCGACCGCGACGAGCATCCGCGCGAAACCTCGCTCGAGGCGCTTGCCAAACTGAAGCCGGTGGTGCGCCCCGACGGCACCGTGACCGCGGGCAATGCCTCGGGTGTGAACGACGGCGCAGCTGCGCTTCTCCTTGCAAGCGAAGCCGCCGCCGCGCGACACGGGCTCACCCCCATCGCGCGCGTGCACGCCATGGCGACCGCGGGCGTGGCCCCCCGGATCATGGGCATCGGCCCCGCGCCATCCACCAAGAAGCTGCTCGCCAAGACCGGCCTTTCCATCGGCCAGATCGATGTCATCGAGTTGAACGAAGCATTTGCAGCGCAGGGGCTTGCGGTGCTGCGCGAACTCGGTCTTCCCGATGATGCCGCGCATGTGAATCCGAACGGCGGCGCAATCGCGCTTGGCCACCCGCTTGGCATGTCGGGCGCGCGTCTGGTCCTCACCGCCGCACGCCAACTGCAGCGCACCGGCGGCCGCTATGCCATCACCACCATGTGCATCGGCGTGGGCCAGGGCATTTCGCTTCTGATCGAGCGCGTCTGAGGTCTGGTTCGAAATACGCGCATGATTGCGCGCTCCGCACCCTTATTCTTCCGCCAAGGAAATCAGCATGAGCGACCAGACCGTTATTGCAGAGATCGAAGCCCTGGAGACGCAGCGCCGAGCCGCGCTGGTCGAAAAAAACTTTGCGACCCTTGCCAATCTCCTGGGTGAGGACATGCTTTATGTGCACTCGTCGGCGGTGGCCGAAGACAAGGCGCTCTATCTGAAAAAGCTCACCGACGGGCTCTACAACTACAGCGCGCTCAAGTCGCTGCGGCGCGCTCACCGGGTGCTGGGCGACGTGGTTCTGGTCGACGGCGACCTCGAGATCAGTGTTCGCGTAAGCGGCGTCGACAAGGTGGTGAACAGCCGCTACCTGCAGGTGTGGGCACGCCGGGCCGGCGGCTGGAAGATGATCTCCTGGCAATCGACCCCCATCCCGCAGGGCTAAGCGCCCTTCAGCGCGCGGCAGGCGACCGGTTGTTGCCCCGCCGCGCCCACCTCCTCCGCCGGGCCTGCCTGCTCGCGTCGCCCGGCGCGCGCTAGCCGGCAGGCAGCAAGCACACTCGCCGCGGACCGCCCCACATGGACATGAGTTTCATCACCGACCCGTTCTTCTACGCGGTCGCCGTCCCCGCGGTGCTTCTCACCGGCATCTCCAAGGCGGGCTTCGGCGGCGCCGTAGGCGGGCTGGCGGTCCCGCTTCTGTCGCTTGCGGTACCGGTACCCCAGGCGCTTGCGATCATGCTGCCGCTTCTCTGCATCATGGACATCCTGGGGCTGATCGCCTATCGCCGCACCTTTGATGCGCGCATCCTGAGGCTCGCGATTCCTGCCGGCATGGTGGGCATTGCGCTCGGCACACTTCTCTTTCGGGTGGTCGATCAGCGCTGGATCCAGGCGCTGATCGGCATCGAGGCGGTGATCTTCGCGCTCAATTTCATGCTGCGCAAGCCGCCGCCCAAGCCCGACGGGCCGGTGCCCATCTCGCCGATCAAGGCGCGTTTCTGGCCGGCAATGTCGGGCTTTACCAGCTTCATCTCGCATGCGGGCAGTCCCCCGATGCTGCAGTTCATGCTGCCCCTGGGGCTTGAGCCCCGGGTGTTCGTGGGCACGATGAACTGGTTTTTTGCCTGCATCAACTATGCGAAGTGGATCCCCTACGCCATGCTGGGCCTCATCGATCTGCGCAACACCGGGACCTCGGCGATGCTGCTGCCCGTCGTGCCGGTGGGCTTTCTGATTGGCTACTTCATGTTGCGCAAGATCAATGCCGAGTGGTTCAGACGCATCGCCACCTGGGGATTGCTCACCACGGGCTTGAAGCTTTGCTGGGACGCCTTCATGTGAGGTGGCATCGGGGCGCCCATCGATGCCCCGCCACACTTGAATTGAAGGGAGATCCCGTCATGGCCCGTCTGTCTGTCTACGATCCGTTTGCCGAAGTTTTTCCGGAAATTTTCCGAGGCCTTCTGCAGCAGCCTGCGCGCGCGCAGAGCGATGTCGCAGAGATCCGTATCGAGGTGCAGGAAAACGCTCAGCAGTATCAGGTGCAGGCCGAGCTTGCAGGGGTGAAGAAGGAAGACATCAACGTGCAGGTGGATGGCAATCGCGTGTCGATCACTGCCGAGACGCGCCGGGAAGCGCAGCCACGCGAGGGCGAACGGCTGCTTCGAAGCGAGCGTTTCTACGGCGCCATGGCGCGTCAGTTCACGCTGGGCACGGAGATCGACGAGAGCGCTGTACAGGCACGCTTTGAAAACGGCCTGCTCACGCTTTCGCTACCGAAGAAACAACCGCCCGCCGCGCGACGCGTCACGATTCAGTAAGCGCCCGCTCGGTTCGGGTCGTCAGCCCCGCGAGGCCGTCACCGGGTAGCCCGCCTCGGTGATGGCCTCGGCCACTTTCAATCGTTCGAGATGCGTTTGGACCTCGACCCGGTTCTGCGCCAGATCAACCTTCACCTGCGCCGCCTGATCCAGGCTCTGTATCGAACGCGTGACGGCTGCGGCACAATGGCTGCAGCTCATTCCACTCACGTCAAAGCTGTACATGCGAATGCCCTCCCAGTCTGCGTCCCTGCCAAGCGCCTCCTGAATTGTCCCATATGACATCGGACGCTCAGGCCATCGCACCCAACGCGACCCGCACGCGTCTTGATATCAGTGGAATGACTTGCGCGGCCTGTGTCGGTCGCGTGGAGCGTACGCTTGCGAAAATCGAAGGCGTACGGTCGGCGAGCGTGAACCTCGCCACCGAAACAGCGCAGGTTGAGCATGAACCGGATGCGGTCCGCCCCAGCATGCTGATTGCTGCCATCGAGCGGGCCGGCTATGGCGCGCGCATCCGTGACGACCAGCACCCTACGGCGGCAACCGCCGCCCCGACTATCGACCGCGATCTGATCGCCGTGGTGGCGGCGCTCGTGCTGGCCGCTCCCCTTGCGTTACCGATGCTGGTTGCGCCGTTTGGCGTTGCGTGGATGCTCCCCGGGCTCTGGCAACTCGTGCTGTCGGCGCCGGTGCAGTTCGTGCTCGGCGCGCGCTTTTATCGTGCAGGCTGGCGCGCCGCGCGCGCGCTCGAGGGGAACATGGATCTGCTGGTCGCGCTTGGCACCTCGGCTGCCTGGGGTCTCAGCGCCTGGACGCTCTGGGCACACCATGGCCATGAGCATCCGCCGCTTTATTTCGAGGCCTCGAGCGTGGTGATCGCGCTGGTGCTGCTTGGCAAGTGGCTCGAGCTTCGCGCGCGCCGCAGCACCGCGGCTGCGATTCGCGCACTCTCGGCGCTTCGACCCGAACGCGCGCGGATCGCAGTGGACGGTCGCGAAATCGAGCTGCCGCTTGACCAGGTGCGTGTCGGTGATCATGTGATGGTGCGCCCCGGCGAGCGAATCGCAGTCGACGGCGAAGTCGAGAGCGGACGCTCGCATGTCGATGAGTCCATGCTCACCGGAGAAAGTGTGCCGGTGGTGCGCGAGCCGGGTGATCGGGTAACTGGTGGTTCAATGAACGGCGAAGGTGCGCTGGTGGTTCGCACGACCGCGATCGGCGCTGCGACGGTACTGGCCCGAATCATCGAGCTGGTCGAGGCGGCGCAGGCCAACAAGGCGCCGATCCAGCGCCTGGTCGACCGTGTCAGCGCGATCTTCGTGCCGGTGGTGCTCGCGCTGGCACTGGTCACCCTTCTGGGCTGGGGGCTCTTTCGGGGTGATTGGACAGCGGCCGTGATGCATGCAGTAGCCGTACTCGTGATCGCCTGCCCGTGTGCGCTCGGGCTCGCCACGCCGGCCGCGATCATGGCGGGCACCGGCGTGGCAGCCCGGCACGGCATTCTGATCAAGGACGCGCAGGCGCTCGAGATCGCGCACCGCGTCACCGTTGTCGCGTTCGACAAGACCGGCACGCTCACGGTGGGCGAGCCCCGCGTCATGGCCTGCGAAACGGCTGCCGGCGTCGATCAGGGGCGCATGCTCGCGCTTGCCGCGGCCGTGCAGGCGGCAAGCGAGCATCCGCTTGCCCGCGCGGTTCGCCGGGCTTATGCCGATCAAGCGGGTGCCGATCAAGCAGGTGCCGAGCCCTTGCCACCCGCCCTCGACACCCGCGCGGTCGCTGGTCGCGGCGTCATTGCACAGGTGAAAGCCGATGCAGCCGATGAAACAGCGCTCACCGTGCTGATCGGCAATGCGCGCCTCATGACTGATCACGCGATTGACCTCACCGAGCTTCATGCTGGCGCGGCCGGTCACGCGGCAGCCGGACGTACCGTGTCGTATGTGGCACTCGCCTACCCGGGGCAGGCCAGCGCCCCGCGGGCACTCGGGCTTCTGGCCTTCGGCGATGCGATCCGTCCGGGCGCGGGCGAAGCCATCGCCATGCTCCGGGCGCGGGGCCTGCGCACGGTGCTGATCAGCGGCGACAACGAAGGCGCAGCGCAGGCTGTGGGCCGCGCGCTTGGTCTGGACGAGATCCACGCCGGCGTGCTGCCCGAACGCAAAGCGCAGCTGATTGCATCACTTCGCGGCGAGCCCCCCCGTGGCGTGGTGGCGATGGTCGGTGATGGCATCAACGATGCGCCCGCGCTCGCTGCTGCCGATGTGGGCATCGCCATGGGTAGCGGCACCGATGTCGCGATGCACGCGGCCGGCATCACGCTCATGCGCGGCGATCCGCTGCTCGTTGCGGCTGCGCTCGACATCTCGCGTCGTACCCATGCCCGAATCCGTCAGAACCTGTTCTGGGCATTTTTCTATAACGTGATTGGTATTCCCGCAGCGATGCTGGGCGCGCTCGACCCGGTGATCGCAGGGGCTGCGATGGCCCTGTCATCGGTCAGCGTGGTCGGGAACGCGCTGCTGCTAAAGCGCTGGCGGCCGGTGCGTCAGG
>RFXC01000187.1 GCA_009921765.1 Betaproteobacteria bacterium
GACCTCATGATTCCCGATGCCGTCGCGCCTTGGGAATCATGAGGTCCGACACCGTGAAGCCGGTAAGGCCAAACCGCGGGCGTGCACCACGACCGGTAGCACCCTCATCACGAATCTCTCCACCCGCCCCGGTGGATGCGCCCGGAAAAGGCGAGATGGCGGTGGGATGATTGTGCGTCTCCACCTTCAAAAGGCTGTGCACCAGCCCGGCGTGCGAGCGGTAGCGGGGCAGTTGGCTGGCTGGTTCCGGCGTTGCGAAAAAACGGTTCGCCTCGGACCCCTCCAACACCGCCGAGTTGTCTGAATAGGCCACGATCGTGCCGCGCGGATTGGCCTGATGGGTGCTGCGAATCATGTCGAACAGAGAACCCGGGGCGGGAGCACCATCAACGGTCCAGCTGGCATTGAAGATCTTGTGGCGGCAGTGCTCGGAGTTGGCCTGCGCGAACATCATCAGTTCAACATCTGACGGATCACGCCCCGCCTGTTGAAACGCGCTGGCGAGGTAATCGATCTCGTCGTCGGAGAGTGCCAGACCAAGCTCCCGGTTGGCATTGACCAACGCAAGCCTGCCCTCGGAGATCAGCGGGATTCGCTGCATCGGACGCCCTGGCATGGCCGCGAACACCCGCTCGGGCGCAGGAGATTCCAGCAGCGCGCTTTCGGTCATTCGGTCATGGAGCGCGGCGGCCATCTGTTCGAGAACATCGGCATCCGGACGCTCGCCCGTGCCGAACCGCCCACCGAGCAGACGACCACGCAGTCGAACGCGGTATTCAATACCGCGCTCCACCCGCTTCACCCAGCTCATGCCGCAGTTGTGAACAATATCGGTAGCTTTGCTGGACCAAGGGGAGACGGTTCCAAGACGGGGAATGACAAAGAGTGATGCCCCGCCCTCGGCGAAGCCAGCGGGCGCCTGGCAGCCTAGAAGGCTGATCAATCGCTCCCGGCTGGCTGCGTCGGCCGAACGCTCAAGCGACAGAAAGTGGACAAACCGGCTTTCCAGCGAGGTGAGCCTGGGTTCGATGCGCTTGAGCGCATCGAATGCGCGCTGATGCCGAAACCCCGTTAGGGCCGAGGGTCCAGCGACGGTGAGAAAGGAGGTCATGTCGTCGCGGGCAAAAGTTCGATTATCCCAGTTTCAAGGGGGAGAACCGAATCCACCCCCACCGGGAGTCTCGATGACAAAGACGTCACCCGCCAGAAGGTCAGCGCCGTCCGCGTGCCCGAGCTCCTCGATGGCCCCGCTCGCGCGTTCAACGCGATTGTGACCCGGAAGGCCTGGTGCGCCGCCTGCAGCGCCAAAGGCAGGGTAAGTGCGGCCGTTCGACAGGATGGATGCGGTCATGGGCTCGAGGAAACGGATACGACGTACACCACCGTCGCCGCCTCGCCAACGTCCGGCGCCGCCCGACCCTGCACGGATCGTATAGCTCTCAAGCCGGACGGGAAACCGAAGCTCGAGCACCTCGGGGTCTGTGATTCGAGAGTTGGTCATGTGCGTCTGCACGACCGAGGTGCCATCAAAGCCGCCGACCAGACGACCATCTGCATCAAAAACGCCCCCGGCGCCGGAGCCGCCCGAGATCGTTTCGTAGTACTGGTGACGACGGTTACCGAAAGTGAAGTTGTTCATTGTGCACTGGCTCGCCGCCATGACACCCAGGGCGCCATACAAAGCATTGGTAATGCACATGGAGGTTTCGACATTCCCCGCCACCACCGCAGCCGGATGCCGGGGGTTGAGCAGACAGCCCTCGGGCACCACGACTTCGAGCGGCTTGAGGCAGCCCTCGTTCATGGGAATATCGTCGTTGACCAGCGTGCGAAACACATACAGCACGGCCGCCATGGTGACCGCACGCGGTGCGTTGAAGTTGTTGGGCTGTTGCGGCGAGGTGCCGGTGAAGTCGATGCGCGCCGATCGATGCTCGCGATCCACGTCGATTCGCACGCAAATTTTTGCGCCGTTATCCATCGGCAGCTCGTAGTGGCCGTTTCGGAGCGCGCCGATTACGCGGCGCACCGACTCCTCTGCGTTGTCCTGCACATGACCCATGTAGGCAAGCACCGTCTCAAGGCCAAAGTGCCGGACCATCCGCAGGAGCTCCTCGCGCCCCTTCTCGTTGGCTGCGATCTGGGCTCGCAGATCAGCGAGATTCTGTTCGATGTTGCGGGCCGGATATCGCGCGCCAGACAGGAGCGCACGCATGACTTGCTCGTTGATTCGCCCACCATCTACCAGCTTGACGTTGGTGAGCAGTACACCCTCTTCATCGATATGGGCGCTGTCAGGTGGCATGGAGCCTGGCGTGGTGCCGCCTACATCGGCATGGTGGCCGCGCGACCCGGTGAAAAACAGAATCTCGCGCTCGTCCTCATCAAACACCGGCGTAATCACGGTGATGTCGGGAAGATGGGTGCCGCCCGCGTACGGATCGTTCAAGACAAACGCGTCACCGGGCCGCATCTGGCCTTCATTGGCGTTGATCACGGCGCGGACGCTCGCCCCCATCGAACCCAGGTGGACCGGCATGTGCGGAGCGTTCGCCACCAACCTCCCGGTACGGTCGAACACTGCACATGAAAAATCCAGCCGTTCTTTGATGTTTACCGAGTGCGCGGTGTTCTGCAGCCGATAGCCCATCTGCTCGGCAATCGACATGAAAAGGTTATTGAAGATTTCAAGCATCACGGGATCAACCCGGGTGCCGATCGCAGACGCTTGCGGTCTTGGCTCAAAGCGCTCGAGGACCAGATCACCGATAGCGGTGACCTGCGCGCGCCAACCCTGATCGACAAACGTGGTGGCGTTTGCTTCGGCAATCACAGCCGGCCCTTTGAGCACCTGTTGGGGGCGCATGGCCTCGCGGCGAACCAGCGGAATATCGCTCCAGGCAGTACCGACATAGGCGCGCACTGTGTCCGCTGAATCGGCAACAACACCCGCCACGGGAGCGGGCGCGGACGGCATCGCCCCTCCACCCTCCGCAACACGGCCCCCCGAGGCCGACGCCGAGGCTGCCTCGACCACCGCTGATTCCACCACCAGCGACCGGCCCTCCAGCAGAAAAGAAAAGCGCTGCCGATACGAGGCCTCAAATGAAGTGGTCATTTCAGCCGCGTCGGCCCAGTCGACCGGAAGCGAGGTATCAGTTCCCTCGTAACGAAGCTGAACCCGGCGCCTCACCGCAATCGAGGCGGGATCGGCCCCCTGCGCTACCAGGTCATCGACGGCGACCCGGGCAAGCTCGTTGAGCGTGGCCTCCGCAGCCGCATGCCCGTCGGTGTCAAGCCGCGCCTCGATCGACCGTTCACGCATGGCGGTGGTTTCTGCAAGGCCCATTCCATAGGCTGACAGCACTCCGGCAAGCGGATGAATCAACACGCGCGGCATGGCCAGGGCATCTGCAACCCGACAGGCATGCTGTCCACCTGCACCGCCGAAGGTGGTGAGCGTGTAGCGCGTGATGTCATAGCCGCGCTGAACCGAGATTTTCTTGATGGCGTTGGCCATGTTGGCCACCGCAATATCAATGAAGCCCTGAGCAAGCGATTCGGGTGACCGGCTCTGCCCGGTGGTCTGTGACACTTCCGCTGCCAGCTTCGCGAACTTTTCTCGAACCACTTCCACATCGAGTGGTTGATTGGCGCTGGGGCCGAATACCGCGGGGAAATGCGCTGCCTGAATGCGGCCGAGCATCACATTGGCGTCGGTCACGGTGAGCGGACCTCCCCGGCGGTAGCTTGCCGGCCCGGGGTTCGCGCCTGCTGAATCGGGGCCCACCCGCAGTCGTGCGCCGTCAAAATGAAGAATCGAGCCGCCGCCAGCCGCCACTGTATGGATGCTCATCATTGGAGCGCGCATGCGCACCCCCGCCACCAGGGTGTCAAACGCACGCTCAAACTCGCCCGCGTAATGCGAGACATCTGTGGAGGTTCCGCCCATGTCGAAGCCGATCACGCGATCGAAGCCTGCAGCGCTGCTGACTCTGGCCATCCCGACAATACCGCCCGCTGGCCCGGACAGGATGGAATCCTTGCCCTGGAACGAATGCGCATCGGTCAGGCCGCCATTCGACTGCATGAACTGAAGACGAACGCCCGGCATTGCTGCCGCTACCCGGTCAACGTATCGTCTCAACACCGGTGACAGATAGGCATCGACCACAGTCGTGTCGCCTCGCGCCACAAAGCGAATCAGAGGCGAGACCTGATGGGAGACAGAGACCTGCGTGAAGCCCACCTCGCGAGCGATCTCGGCAAGCCGCGCCTCATGCGAGGGGTATCGGTAGCCGTGCATCAACACGATCGCCACCGACCGAAGGCCACGCTGATAGGCCGCGTGCAGCCCCGCGCGCGCCGCGCCCTCATCGAGCGCCTTGAGCAGTGCGCCGTCGGCGGCCACGCGCTCATCCAGTTCCAGCACCTCGCGATACAACAGCTCGGGCAACACGATGTTGCGGTCGAAGAGGCGCGGCCGGTTTTGGTAAGCGATTCGAAGGGCATCGCGAAAACCGCTTGTGGTGGCCAGCAGTAGCGGTTCGCCCTTGCGCTCAAGAAGCGCATTGGTGGCCACCGTAGTACCCATCTTGACTGCCTCGACGCGGGCAGCGGAAATCGGTTCTCCCGGCGCAAGCCCGAGGAGCCTTCGAATGCCCTCGACGGCTGCATCAGCGTACTGCTCGGGGTTCTCCGACAGAAGCTTGGCCGTCACCAGGCTTCCGTCCGGGCGCCTGCCGACGATGTCGGTGAATGTGCCGCCGCGATCGATCCAAAACTGCCACTTTCCGTCATCAACCCTGGCCACGCCGCACCCCTTGTTTTACATTCGCCTGAGGTCTGAAGTCTGCCCGATTTTGCGCCCAATGGCCGTGCTGTCAGACCCGGCTGCCAGAACGGCTTGACTCATCGCCCGCCTGGGGTATTGTTTGCGACATGGGTACCTTTTCGATTTCCTCGCTGATCCCCGTCTTCTAGACCGTGCAACGCGAGGTGCCGATTCAGGAACGCCAGATGCCGCCCCGTTCCATCAACGCCATCATGCTCGATAACGTCACGATCCCCGCTTCGCCGGCTGTGCTTTACCGGATCGCCGATGCGTCGCGCACCGTCCACCGGACTTATGCCGTCGCTACACACAACCGCTCAGATTCGCCGCGCTGAACGGTGTGCGCTGGCCGGGTTGGAGCCCCTCGCGCTCATGTACCGCGCCGCACACGCAATCTCCGATGCCTGCGCGTCAGAGGCTCGCACGCTGTCGCCAAACGCACCGATCGTAGCCTTGGTCGGACCCGGCAATAACGGCGGTGACGCACTCCTCGCCGCCGTCCATCTGCGCGGACGGGGCTTCAATGCACAGGCACTCGTGTTGCAACCGGGCGTAGGCGGCTCATCCGATGCCGCTGTCTCGCTTGCGGCAGCGCGCGAGGCCAATCTTCCGTTTCTGTCGTCGTTCCCCGATGCACCGGGGGGCCAGGCGCTGTTCATTGACGGGCTGTTTGGCATCGGCTTGTCGCGCCCAATCGATGGGCGTGCAGCCCAATGGGTCACAGCGCTCAACGCGCTGGCCTCGCCCGTCATCGCAATCGATGTTCCCAGCGGCATCAACGCCGATACCGGCGCAGTGGTGGGTGACAAACGCGGTGTTGCCGTGCGCGCCCGGCGAACCCTGACCTTTCTTGGCGACAAGCCCGGGCTTAGAACCGGCCCCGGCCGCGCCCACGCGGGTGAAGTACAGGTGGAATCGTTGGGGGTTGCAGCGGATTCCGCCAGCGGAACCCTCGTCACTGAGCCTGAAGCCAGAATGCTTGCTGCGCCACTCGCCCGCCCGTCGGACAGCCACAAGGGTCGGTTCGGCCATGTGGCAATTGTCGGTGGTTCATCCGGGATGCGGGGCGCAGCGCTGCTCGCGGCGCTGGGCGCCCAGCGGAGCGGCGCTGGAAAGGTGTCCGTCGGATCGCCCGATGGCTGGCGCCCGGATCCTGCGCTCCATCCTCAACTCATGGCACTACCCGCCCCGGCAGCGCCTGCCGGGGCCTATCACGCCTGGGTGATTGGCTGTGGAATGGGCCAGAGCGCGCGAGCCCAGTCCGTCCTGCGTCGGCTGATGCGCGAATCGGATTCGCCCCGGGTCATTGATGCCGATGCCCTCAACCTGCTCGCAACGGACGCCTCGCTCGCGGCGGCGCTCGGCGCCAACAGCATCCCCGCCATCCTTACGCCACATCCCCTTGAGGCAGCCCGATTGCTTGGCATCACCACGGACCGCGTGCAGGCAGATCGCGTTGCGACCGCGCGCCGGATTGCCAGCCGCTTTCGTTCCATTGTGGTCTTGAAAGGCGCCGGAAGCGTCTGCGCGCATCCCGACGGGCACTGGGCAATTATCGATTCTGGCAGTCCGTCGCTTGCCACCGCAGGCACCGGCGATGTGCTGGCGGGCGTCATCGGCGGGCTGCTGGCTCAGGGGCTTGCCCCCGCGCGGGCGGCATGCCTTGGCGCCTATGTGCATGGGCGCGCGGGTGAGCTTTTCGAGGCGGAGGGGCCCGGAATGATTGGTCTTTCGGCAGGCGAACTGCCAACCTGGGTCGCCAAGGTACTCAACAAACTGATCTCCCCCCTGTCCGGGCACGCCACATGACACCGTATTTCCCAAGCCTCGATTCCGCATCACTGGCGACTGCGTGGTCTTCGCTCTCCGATCACGCCGCAAAAAGCCGCGCGATGTCTCTATCAAAGATGCTCGCGAGCGAGCCCGATCGGATCTCGCGCCTGCGGATTGACGCCGCCGGACTTCGTATCGACTTTGCCCGCCAGCGCTTGCCCTTGGCGGCCTTGCCCACCCTGGCATTGCTCGCGAGCCAGGCCGGGCTCACTGCCTGGCGTGATGCAATGTTCCGGGGCGACATCGTCAATTCGAGCGAGCGCCGCCCCGCCCTGCACACAGCGCTGCGCGATCCGGACGCTGAACTCACCCCCTCACTTGATGCGGCGGTCAGCTTCACGGTCCGTGACACGCTTGCCCGGATGCGCACGGTGTCCGAACAGGTGCGATCCGGGCAGTGGCGGGGCGCGAGCGGCCGCCCGATCAGCGATATCCTGCATGTGGGCATCGGTGGATCGCAGTTGGGCCCGGAGCTCGCGTGTGAGGCGCTGCACGCGTTCGCTCATCCACGGCTCCGCGTGCATTTTCTGGGCAACATCGATCCCGAGCGATGGGCGCGCCTTCGCCGCGACCTGAACCCGCTCACTACGCTGGTCATTGTGGCGTCAAAGTCGTGGCGCACCCCTGAAACCGCGCGCAATGCACAGGCGGTACAGAATTGGCTGCTGGCAGGCGGCGTGACGAGCGAGGCGCTTGGCCATCATCTCGTTGCGGTCAGTTCCAACCTCGACGCCGCGCAGGCATTGGGCGTTGATGCCCAAAATATTTTTCCCTGCCCCGACTGGGTCGGTGGACGATATTCCCTCTGGGGGGCAGTAGGCCTGCCGGTCATGTTGCAGATCGGTGCCGACGCGTTCGATTCAATGCTTGCCGGCGCACGCGCCATGGATCGACATTTCATCACTGCGCCCTGCCTTGAGAACGCGCCGATGATGCTGGCCCTGATCAGCGCCTGGAATGCCAGCCTGCTTCAGTCGGGAACCGAAGCGGTGATCCCCTACGCGGATGCGCTCCGCCGCTTTGCTGCGCACCTGCAGCAACTGCAAATGGAGAGCAATGGCAAGTCGGTGACGGCGCAGGGTCTTCCCGTGGCGCGGCCCACCATGCCGGTGGTATGGGGCGAGCCCGGCACGGATAGTCAACACTCCTTCTTCCAGGCGCTCCATCAGGGGGTGGCGATTCATCCCATCGACATGCTGATCGTTGGCGGCGCCACCGACACTGACCCGTGGCTGCGCGCGCGCGCCCTGCGTGCCAATGCAGTCGCGCAGGCGCAGGCGCTGTCCCTGGGCCATGAGGATGGAGATCCGCAGCGCGTTCATCCGGGCGGTCGCCCGGTCACTCTGATCCACCTCGCCCGTCTCGACCCGGCGGGCCTGGGTGCCCTTATTGCACTGTACGAACACAAAACCGTATGCCTGGGATGGCTCTGGGGGCTCAACCCCTTTGACCAATGGGGGGTGGAATTGGGCAAGCGGCTCGCGGTCGGCATGGAAGCGCGCCTGGGGGCCTCATCATCGGGCGACACCACCGGTGCCGATCTGCCCGGGGTCGACCCGGCCACGCAACAGACGCTGGACCATCTTCGCAGCCGCTAGGCGAGCGCGCCTTCCTCAATCGAGTCGAGCCTGCCTGCGTGCAACCGCAAGCGCATCGCGCAGCGGCCGGCCAGCGCTTCGTCATGCGTGACCAGAATCAGGGTGGAACCGGCCTCACGGTTGAGCTCAAACATGAGGTCGATAATTCGCTCCCCGGTGACTGCGTCCAGGCTGCC
>RFXC01000188.1 GCA_009921765.1 Betaproteobacteria bacterium
AACCGCCTGCGGGCACTGCCACCCAGAGTGGCAGTCCGTGCAGCGAGGTGAGCGCACCCGCTGTGTAGGCACCCAGCAGCACAAACCCCGCTGAACCGAGATTGAGCAGCCCCGCCGCCGCGGGCAGATAGACCGAGTAGGCGATGATGATGTTGATGGAGAGGACGGCGATCAGCCCCTCGAGATAGCCGCTCATCAGAATTTGCCTTTGCCGATTCGCGACGCGCCGAACAAACCCGAGGGCCTGAACACCAGGATGACCAGCAACAGCCCCCAGACGGGAATCTTCTCGATCTCGGCGCCGAAAAAGCTGATGGCGAGCACCTTCACCAGACCCACCAGAAGACCGCCTGCGATCGCTCCCCACACATTACCCAGCCCGCCCAACACCATCCCCGCGATGGCATCGGTCGCAATGGCATCGCCCATGAACGGCGTGACCGTTCCGTAGCTCACCGCATAGAGGATGCCCGCAAGCGCCGAGAGCACGCCAGTGATCACAAAGACCAGCGGCACAAGGCGCTGGACCTCGACGCCCATCAGGGTTGCAGCATCCGGATTTTCGGCGATCGCGCGAAGCGCCCTCCCGATTCGGGTCCGCGAGAGGAGCGTCTGCAGCGCCGCCACCAAGGCGATTGCGAGGACCAACGCAAACAGTTGCGGCAGCCCGATGACAAACCCAGCGACCGTGAGATCGGTATTGCGGAAAGGCAGCTCGAATCGCTGCGGGTCGCCCCCCCAGAGGCTCATTGCAAGGTGCTCGAACACGATCAGAAAACCCAGCGAACTGACCAGAGGCAAGGCATGCTCGGTGGCATCGCCATAGCGGGTTTTCATGTAGCGATAAGTGAAGCGCTCAATGAGGAGCGACGCGAGCACCGCCGCCACGACGCCGAGGGCGAGCGCGGGCAGCCAATGGAGCCCCAGGGCGAGCGGATGGGCGCCGGGAGTGAGCAGGGCCCATCCCAGCATCGCAGCAACCATGAAAAGCGCTGGGATGGTGAAGTTGAGAAAATTGAGCATGCCGATGGTGAGCGTGAAGGCCACCGCCACGAACGCCAGAATGCCGCCCAGCATCAGGCCGTTGATCAGTTGCTGGATCAGCAGCATGCTCGCCACCCGCAAGGAAACGCTGCGCGCCGCATCAGTGAACCTCGGCTTTGGCCGGACGCGCCGCCGCGAGCCGACGGTTGACTGCTGGCATGACTTCGGTTGCGAGCAGCGCCATCGAGCGCATCCACCCCTCTCGCCAACCAGGGTCGGCATAGTCATAACCCAATTGCAGAAGCGTACCGAAGCCGCCCGTGATGTCGTGATGCTCGAGAATAAGGTCGACCACCTGGTCTGGGGTTCCGACATACCAGGAGCGGTGTTCGATCATCGACGCCGCATCGCCGGCGGCCTGCGGTGGCGCTCCGGGCCGCTTGAAGAGATCCAAGGACCCCGACCGCGCTATCGTTTTCATGAAGTGTCGGTCCCAGAACTGCCCCATGCAGCCATCACGCGCGGCACGTCGCGCCTCGGCCGCCGATTCGGCCACGTAGATGTCGCGGATGTGCCGCCAGCGCGCCCGCGACGGCGAACGGCCCGACTGTGCGGCCCCCTCGCAGATGCCCTGCCAGTGGAGCGACATGTGCTCGGGCGCCACATGAAATGAAAGCGGGATGTAGCCGTGTTCACCGGCCAGCCGCATCGAGGCCGAGCGCGGCATGAAGCCGGCCAATGCAATGCGTGGCCGGGGATCGCTATAAGGCTCGATATGCCAGACGTAGCGGTCGTCATAGGCCGGCCGATGCACCTGCCAGAACTGGCCGTCAAACCGATCCGGCCCACCGGGCTTCCAGCAATCAAGAATGATGGCGAGTGCCTCGCGCGCCATGGCGCTGTGCTGATCGGCGCGCGGATCAACGCCGTAGAGCTGGAAATCAGTCCCGGTTCCGCCTGACCCGAATCCGAACATGAGGCGGCCGCGTGCAAGGTGATCGAGTTGCGCGAGCTCGAGCGCAAGCCTGACCGGATGCGCGTTGTAGAGCACTTCCACGCCTGGCCCGAGGCGGATCTGCGAAGTGTGCCCCAGCGCCCGCGCAATCACCTGCTGCGGCGAGGCGATGGGCTCCCAGGGCGTGGTGAAGTGCTGCCCGACCCAGGCTTCCGCGTAGCCGAGACGATCGGCCGCGCACAGCACCTCATGATTCCAGTCGAGGGCGTCGGCAAGCGCCCGCCCCGGCAAGCTGGCGGGCATGAGAAAAAGACCGAGCGCGATACCGCCCTGACCGCTGTCAAGGGCTGAGTCGTTCGAAAGGCGTTGGGTGGCGAGACCGAAATTCATCGGAAAATAAGGAATAAGCGCAACCGGAATCGCGCCGGAGTCTACCTTCAAACCCTGATTCAGCAAGATCCCTAGTAGGATCATCACGCGGCATCAGGCCAGCAGGGCTCAAACCCCCAGCCCGCCTCAGGTCTTGGCAGATTGGACCCGGGCACGCCTTGAACCATGACTCTTCGTGCAGAATAGGACCCAGAGGTTCCCGTAAGCCTGCTTTTCATGCTCCGCCGGCTTCCGATCCGACCCATCTTGTTTAAGGAGACCCCCGTGACGCTCTCTCGCAGAATGTTCAGCAGCCTGACCGCCCTCGGCTGTGCAGCCATGACCGCAGCCTCGCTTCTGGTCACTTCGCCCGTGGCCGCTCAGAGCAGCCCTCGCGAACTCGGCGTAATCGTGTTCCCAGGCGGCTTCAACTGGCCCATCTGGGTTGCGCAGGAAAAGGGCTTCTTTGCCCGGCATGGCGTGAAGGTCAACACCATCGATACACCCAACTCGCGCTTTCAGCTCACTGGCATGATCGAAGGGAAGTTCGACATCGCGATGACCGCGATCGACAACCTGATCGCCTACCGCGAAGGCCAGGGAGGGATCGATGCCGATGCCAGCGAACTGATCGCAGTGATGGGCGCCGACAACGGCTTCCTGCGCCTCACCAGCGTGCCCGAGGTCCGCAGCCTCGCCGAGTTGAAAGGCAAGCAGTTGTCGGTCGACGCACTCACGACCGGCTATGCCTTCGTTTTGCTTGAAATCCTGGCGCGCAACGGTCTGATGCTCGACCGCGACTACACCACGGTCGCAGCCGGCGGGGTTCTGCAGCGATATCAGTCGCTGCTCAAGAAAGAGCATGCCGCCACCATGCTGATTTCGCCGTTCGAGGTCATGGCAAAAACACAGGGCTTCAACGTGTTGGCCGACGCCGACACGGCGCTTGGCGACTATCAGGGGCTGGTCGCCGGCGTTCGAAAGACCTGGGCCAAGCAAAATGCCCGCGATCTGGTCGGCTTCATTCGCGGCTACCGCGAAGCACTCAACTGGCTGTATGACCCTGCCAACAAGCAGTCTGCCATCGATCTGTTCGTCGGCAAGGTCAAGGGTGCCACCCCACAAAGCGCGGCCACCTCGTATGACGTGCTGCTGAATCCCAAAACCGGCTTCACGCGCGATGCGAAGATCAGCGAGGCGGGTACCCGTACGGTGATTGAACTGCGCGAAAAATTCGGTAAACCCGCCAAGAAAATGCAGGGGCTTGCCGCCTACTACGACCCCACCTGGTACAACGAAGCCAGTCGCTGAGATCTTCGCCCATGAGCACCAGCCTTACTGCCCTGCTTGACGACCTGGTCGCCGCCAATCGGATCCTGGCGGGCCTAGGCATTGTTGATGGCTTTGGCCACATCAGCGTTCGCCACCCCGATCGGTCCGACCGCTTCCTGCTGTCGCGCTCGCTTGCGCCCGAACTGGTCACGCGAGACGACATCATGGAGTTTGAGCTCGATGGCACGCCCGTGGCGGGCGACCCGCGCAAGCCCTACCTCGAGCGCTTCATCCATGGCGAAATTCTCCGCAAGCGCCCCGATGTCAACGCCGTGGTGCACAGCCACGCACCATCGGTCGTGCCGTTTTCAAGCTCGTCGGCGCGGCTGCGTCCGATTTGCCATATGGGCAGCTTCCTGCGGAACGGGGTGTCGGTCTTTGAAATCCGCGAGCGCTTTGGCGCCACCGACATGCTGATCCGCAACGTCGAGCAGGGCGCGGCGCTTGCCGACGTGCTGGCCGACGATACCGTGGTCCTGATGCGGGGTCACGGCTTCTGCAGTGTCGGCCAGACCATTCCGGTTGCGGTGTTTCGCGCGGTCTACACCCAGAACAATGCGGAACTTCAGAGCCGAACTATGGCGCTTGGCGGAGAGGTCACCTATCTTGAGGACGACGAAGCTGCGCTGTCGGAAGCCACCAACCGGGCAGTAATCGATCGCCCCTGGGGGCTCTGGAAGGCGCGGTTCGCGCCGGCTGGCTGACAGCGCGCGCACGCTTGCGCACGCTGTCTGCGTTTGACGCTCCTCACGCTTGGTTGTCAGGACACGAGGATGGCTACCACGTCGAGATTGCAGCATGCATCGGCTGGCTCGTCAGTCGGCCGCGTTCTGGTCACGGGCTTCGAACCGTTTGACGGACATGTGCTCAATGTCTCCTGGGAGGTCGCGCGTGCACTGGATGGCAGGCTGATCGCCACTGATCGCGCTTCCCGCTCATTTCAGGTGATTGCCGCGCAGGTGCCCTGTTGCTTCGGGCGCTGCATTGACGAGATCAACCGTCTCATCGACGCCCTCGCACCCGATCTTGTGATGGCACTGGGCCAGGCGGAGGGTCGGGCCGACATCACGATTGAGCGCGTCGCACTCAATGTGCGCGATGCGCGAATCGCCGACAACGACGGCTGCCAGCCTATCGACGAGCCGGTGAACCCAACCGGCCCGTACGCCTATCCCAGCGGACTGCCGCTGCGGGCAATGCTGCGCTCGCTACAGACTGACGGCCATCCGGTTTCCCTCTCAAACAGCGCCGGCACCTTTGTCTGCAATGATCTTTTCTACGGTCTGATGCATCGATTGAGCCGCGAGACGCTACGTGGCGGGTTCATCCATCTGCCCATTCTCCCTGAGCAACGTCGGAGCGAGCGCGAGCGCAGTGCCGACCGCGACGATGCGCCGCGCGGCTTCAGTGCCCAAACCCCGGCTCTGCCGCTGGAGACCCAGGTCGCTGCCCTCGAAGCGGCCATTGCCTGCGCACTGGCGCAGTCCTCGGTTTCGCAAGAGAAGCTGTCATGAGCGTGCAGTACGCGCCGAAAGGTCTGATGGGTCTCCTCACACCACAGGCCAACACCACCGCTGAGATCGAGTTCGCAGCGCTGATGCCACGCGGCATCGAGCCGCTGGTCGCACGCATGACCAGCGTGCGCCCCACGCTGGAGAGCCGGCTGATCGACTATTTCGAGGGGCTGGACGGCACCATTGCCCAGTTTGCCAATGCGCCAATCGCTGCGATCGCTGCCGCTTGCACAGGCTCGTCGTACCTCATCGGCCCCGAGCGCGAGGATCAGCTCTTCAATGGCCTCTCAAGCCGGTTAGGACGGCCCGTAACCAGTGCGGGGCGCTCGGTCGTCGCTGCCTGCGAGGCGCTGTCGGCGCACCGGATCGCGCTCCTCTCGCCCTACTCCGACAGCCTCACCGCGGAAAGCGTCAAGTACTGGCAGGCCCGCGGGCTCGAGGTGGTTGAGGTCATACGCATTGGATCGGATGCGGCTGCATTTCATCCGATCTATGCGATCCGGTCCGATGCGACCGCCGTGGCCCTGCGATCCCTCACCACCGACCGTGCGCAGGCGATCATCGCGCTCGGAACGGGTATGCCGTCGCTCGCCACCGTGCTGGAGCACCCTCAATGGCGCGGCGTGCCCGTCTTCTCCTGCATGCTTGCGCTCGCCTGGAATGCAGTTCGGCTCGCGCAGGGCGCCCCCGCCACTGCAGGCTCCCTCCTTGATGTGATCGCAGGAAAAGACTGGGGAGCGCGCTTTCGCGCCAGGTTCTGAGCTGACCGGACACCAAGGTGTAAATGCGAGGGAAGGCGTGCCCGGCCGCGCGACTGTCTGGGATGGTGCGTTTCAGGCCAGAGACTTCGAGCGGCGAAGGCCGTCGATCATCGATGTGCGGAGCAGATGTGCGCGCGCCCGCGCAGGATCGGCAGCAACCGCCTGCAGATCCGCCAGCATGCGGCGACGCCCCTCCAGCGTAGCCTCCCACATGCGGGCGCGGTTGCCGTCGGCCTGACCGATGATGTCGTCCCTCATGACCGGCAGCCTGCGCGCCTGATAGCGGGCCAACATGCTCTCCGGCGGGGCACCAGCGACAACATCGAGCAGCGACTCGGCGAGTTCGAATACGTCGTGAATCCCGCCGTTCATGCCCATCCCCCCTTTGGGATGGTTGAGGTGCGCGGCATCGCCCGCGATCGCGATCCGGCCCTTTACCCAGTGCGAGGCAAGCCGCTGATGGACGCGATACGGCCGAACTTCGCCAATGGGCGCGGCCCCGGCAACCGGTGTGATCTGGGCCAGACGTTCGGCGATTCGCGCTGGTTGCATCAGCGCCTCCGCCGACTCGCCATCATGAGGATGAAGGCTGACCCGCCAGACGTCGGCGAGCCGCAGAAGGCTGTAGGTGCCATCGGGCGCCCAGACATAGTTGATGCCCGACAGCCCGGGAAGGTACTCCTCGAACGCAAACGTGGTCGTGACCAGTACCGTGGTCTCGGGATACACGGTGCCGGCGAATTCGGCGCCGATTGCCTCGCGCACCACGCTTCGCGAACCATCGCAACCGGCGAGAAATGCGCCCTGCGCAAGCTGGAGACTGCCCTTGGCATCACGCCAGTGGAGCCAGACCCGCTGATCGTCCTGACCGATGGTTTCAACTGGCGCGCCCCGAACCACCGAGCCGGGCGCGTGGCGCTGCAGCCAGGCCTCGAGCGTGTTCACCAGCACCGACTGATCGCACTGCAGCCGCCACGGATGAGCGGTAGCGTCGGCAATCGTCGCAAGATCGAACTCTGCGCGTTCGCCGGTTTCATGAAGCCTGATTTGCCACGTGGGGGTTTTCCGCCCTGCTGAATGAAGCGCAGCACCAATTCCGTCTTCATCGAGCAGATCCAGCGTGGGAGGATGAAAGGTGGAACTGCGCAGCATCGGCTCAAGCCGGGGCTCGCGTTCGAAAACGCGGACCGCATGACCGGCCCGAACGAGCCGCCAGGCAAGCACCAGTCCCACAGGGCCGGCACCAACGATCAGGGTGAATGCGTCATTCATCGAAGTTCATGCAAAACGGGGCGTAAATCGAAACGCACGATGGTAGCGCAGCCTGCCTCTCTCGCGGCATGCTGAGGTTTTCGATCCCCGGAGAAACACCATGCCCGCCCTGCGAGTCGATCTTTTTGCCGGTCGCACCATTGAACAGAAACGGGCGCTCGCGCAAGCGCTCACCGAGGCCTGCGTGAAAACACTGGGCGTCTCGCCCGGCAGCGTGGACATCATCTTCAATGACGTTGAACGTCACGACTGGGCTACCGCTGGCAAACTGTGGTCAGACGAAACGAAACCGGCCCCGCCGCCTGCGGGCTGACCACGCGTCTGCCCATGCCCTGCTGAACCCATCCAATACAAGGAGACAACCGTGCCCGACTACACGCTCAATATCGACGGCACCCGTCATACCGTGACGGCGCAGGCCGACGAGCCACTGCTCTACGTACTCACGGACCGGCTGAAGCTGAAGGGACCCAAATTCGGCTGCGGCGTTGCACAGTGCGGCACCTGCACGGTCCTGGTCGACGGCGCACCGATGCGCTCCTGTGTGATCAGCGCCGCTTCGGTCACCGGACGCGCAATCCGCACCCTGGACGGGCTGGCGCAAAACGGCAAGCCCCATCCGGTGCAGCAAGCGTTCATCGATCAGCAGGCGGCCCAGTGCGGCTACTGCGCCAACGGCTGGGTCATGAGCACGGTCGCATTGCTCGAAAAAAACCCACGGGCAAGCGACGCCGAGATTCGGGAAGCCATGGCCGGCGTCCAGTGCCGCTGCGGTACGCAGATCGCCATTCACCGAGCCATCCACCAGGCGGCGCGCACCATGGCCGCCACCTCAAAATCCTGAAGGAGCGTCGCGCATGAACGCAATCACCGTATCGCGCCGCGACTTTCTCAAGTCCTCTGGCGCACTGGTTGTTCAGGTCGGCCTGGGCGCGGGGCTCGCGGCCGACGCGCTGGATGCGGCCGCGCAGGCCGCACCGCCCCGAGTCGTTGGCCCGCACCCCAGTTCTCTGGACACCTGGATCCGCATTGCAGCCGACGGCATCGTCACGGTCAACTCCGGCAAGATGGACTGCGGACAGGGGCTCGATGTTGCCTACGCGCAGATCGTCGCCGACGAGCTCGACGTTCCATTTGAAAGCGTGCAGGTCAA
>RFXC01000189.1 GCA_009921765.1 Betaproteobacteria bacterium
CTTTCTCCAGGAGCTCCTCGCGGGCTACCGCGAACAGGAGGCGCGCGAGTGGGCCGCCTGGCGACTCGCCACCGCGGCCGAGGCCATGGATGAATCGGCGGTCTTCACCATCGACGCGTGGTGCCAGCGAATGCTGGGCGAATTCGCGTTCGATACCGGTCATCCGTTTGATGAAACGCTGATCGCAGACGAGCAGGCGCTGGTGCGCGAGGCGGTCCAGGATTACTGGCGACAGCAGTGCTATCCGCTCGAAGGGCCTGCGCTTGAAAGTCTCCTCGCGCAGTATCCAACCCCCGATGCGATGTTTGCCGATGTGTCGCGCCTCCTCGCGGAAAAGCGGGCCTGGCCGCCCCCGATGGAGTCGCTCACAGAATGCGTCGAGCGCGCCACCCGCGAGCATGCAAATGCGCTCGCCGCATTGAGCACAGGCTGGGCGATGCGCGTGCAATCGATGCGCGACTGGATCGAACTGCAGATCGACCGACATCCAGATCACTGGATACCCAAGGCGTTTCGTCGTGCCGACTTCAAACGCTGGTTCGACGACATCAGCCGCTGGGCGCATGATCCGGTTGGCGCAACACCCCTGAAAAGCGAGACAGCACGGTTGCGCCTGAGCCCCGCCGACCTGCTCTCGCGACGCGCCCCCGGAGCACCTGCGCTCGAGCTTCCCGATTCGTTTGCGGCACTGGCGCAACTCCTTGAGGCGATCGAGCGGCTCTCCCGGCCACACACCGCGATCCGTATCCATGCGGCGGCGTCGGTGGCCGACCGCCTCAAGGCGCTCAAAACCCAGTCACGAACCTTCGGCTTCAGCGACATCGTCGAGCGTCTCGCCCAGGCGCTTGAGGGCGACCACGCGGGCGCCTTGCGCCGAGCTGTTCTCACGCGCTATCCGGTCGCGCTGATCGACGAATTCCAGGATACTTCGCCCGCACAATATCGGCTCTTTGATGCGCTCTATCGTTGCGCCGACAATGATCCGCAGCATGCGCTGTTTCTCATCGGCGACCCGAAACAGTCGATCTACCAGTTCCGCGGCGCCGACATCCACAGTTATCTGCGCGCGCGCGACGCCACTGTCGGACGGCACTATGCGCTTGACACCAACTACCGCTCGACCCGTGCGCTGGTGGATGCGGTGAACAGCTGGTTCCTGCGCGCAGAAGAGCGCCGGGTGAGCGCAGCCAATGCGTGGTCAGGCGCGTTCCTGTTTGGTTCCCCGACTGGTCAGCCAATCCCGTTTCAACCCGCTGCCGCCCGCAGCCGCGCCGAGTCCTTTGTCACTGCCAGGGGCCCTGCGGCGGCCATCACCCTCGAACATGACTGCACAGTCCGCTCGCGCGAATCGAGTCGTCGCCTGTTTGCCGAGCGCTGCGCCGAGCGCATCGCCACCTGGCTCAACGATTCGTATGCAGGCTTTCAGGATCCGGACCGGGGATGGACACGCCTGCGATCGCGCCACATTGCGGTGCTAGTGCGAACCGGACGCGAGGCCGAGGCGGTCCGGCGCGAACTGAGGCGCCGCAACATCGCATCGGTGTATTTGTCAGAGGGCGATTCGGTTTTCGCCACCGACGAAGCCAGCGACCTGCTCCGCTGGCTGCGCGCAGTAGCCGCCCCCACCGATCTGGCGCTGGTTCGGGCGGCGCTCGCCACGCGCACGGCAGGGCTCAGCCTTGCCGAGCTCGAGCGCCTTGTGATTGATGACGAGGCCTTCGATGCGCAGTGCGACCGCTTGCGGCAGCTCCGCGCCGTTTGGGCCGAGCGCGGCGCGCTCGCCATGATGCGCAGAAGCCTCCATGAGATTGGCCTTCCTGCGCGCTGGCGGCAGCTTGCCGATGGCGAGCGGCGGCTCACCAACTGGCTGCACCTGGCGGAGCTGCTGCAGAACGCAAGCGTCGAGCTTGATGGTGAGCAGGCGCTCATCCGCTGGCTCGCGAGCCGTATCGCCGAGGCCGGCGAGGCTCGCGCCGAGGACCATCTGCTGCGCCTGGAAAGCGATGATGACCTGATACAGATCGTGACAGTCCACAAAAGCAAGGGCCTAGAATACCCGGTGGTGTGTCTGCCCTTCGCATGTAGCGCCCAGTCGGCAGGAAAGCGCGCCGCCCTTTTTGTGAACCGGATCGATGCGCAGGGCGAACGCGTGCTCCATCTCGAACCCGACGCGGACGACCGAGCCTATGCCGAGCTCGAGCAGTTGCGCGAGGAATTGCGGCTCTTTTATGTCGCCATGACCCGCGCCCAGCATGCGATCTGGATGGGGTTCGGACTGCAGAAGAGCGGCCGGAACACACGCGCTGGCACGCATCAGAGCGCGGCCGGGCGGCTGCTTGGCGGAGAACTCGAACGAACACCCGACGATTGGCTCGCGCAGCTGCAGGCGCTCGCCCGCGACGCCCAGGCGCGCTTTGATACGCAGATCGTGCTCGAAGCCGTACCCGCGCAAGGCGATTGCTCGCAGGTGAACGCGAGCCTTGCACGTCCGCCGCTCGCCCCGCGATCCGCCTATGCAGCGAATTTCGAGCGGCACTGGTCACCCGCCAGCTACTCGCTCCTCACGCGCGACCTTGATGATGCAACGTTCTCACCTGCCTGGGTGCGCGACCGCGCGGCCGACGAAGACGACGCGGCCCCAACGATCGGGCCGATTCGTCCGCTTCGCGGCGATCCCGCGCCGTGGCACCGGTTCCCGGGCGGCCGGGCCTCGGGCGACTTCATTCACGGCCTGCTCGAGTGGCTGGATCGCGAGGGCTTCTCGCTCGCCAACCGTCCCGCCCTTCAGGCGCAGCTCGCCGCCCGTTGCGAGCGTGCAAACCGCGGCGACTGGCGTGAAGCGGTGGAGCACTGGCTCGGCGCACTGCTTGAGACTCGCCTGCCCAGCCTGGGCGCCCCGCTCTCCGAGCTGCGTGAGCGCCTGCCGGAGATGGAGTTCTGGATGCCGGCCGCGCATCTGCACGCGGGCGTGGTGGACACACTTTGCCGGCGTCATCTGCTGGGTGATCAGCTACGCCCGGCGCTCGCGAGCCGTCAGCTGAACGGCATGCTGATGGGCTTTGCCGATCTGGTGTTCGAGCATCAGGGCCGATTCTGGGTGCTTGACTACAAGTCCAATCAGGTGGGGCGCGATGGCGCCGCTTATGACCGCGCAGCGCTCGAATCGGAGATGGCGCGCCACCGCTACGATGTGCAGGCCGCGCTCTATCTGCTTGCGCTCCACCGGCTGCTCCGATCAAGGCTGGGCGAGGCCTACCAGCCCACGCACCACCTGGGCGGGGCGCTCTACTGGTTCGTGCGCGGCATCGACGGTCCGGTGCAAGGCGAATACGCCATCCCAGCCAATGCCCAGGTCCTCGCGCTTCTCGACGCACTCGACGGGCTGCTGCAGGCCGAGGTCTCGCCATGACGCGCGATGCACTGGGCGACCTGACGCATGCAGGGGGGCTGCGCCTGCTCGATCGCGCCTTTGCCAGATTCATCGCATCGCTCGATCCGCAGGCGGGTCCTGCGCTGGAGGCCGCTGCGGCCCTTCTCGCCCGCGTGGAAGGAATGGGCCACAGTTGCCTGCCAGTCGGTGCGCTCTGCGAGGCCGATGCGCCGCTCTTTGACTGGACCCCGGAGACCCAGCCCATCGCCCTGCAACTCTGGCGCCGCCTGCCCGCTGACCTGACGGCCTGGCTCGAGGTGCTGCGCGCGAGCCGCACGGTCTGGGTGACCCACGCCGCGAGCGACCACGGCGAGCCGCTTGTCCTCGACTGCACAGGTCCTGTGGCGAGGCTCTATCTGCGCCGCTACTGGCACTACGAGCAAACCGTGGCGAGCGCGATCCGCGCGCGGAGCAGCATGCGCGATACGGTCGATCCATCAGCACTGCGGCGCTGGATCATGCTTCTGTTCGGACAGGCTGCGACCGGGCTGCAGGCACCGCCTGTCACGATGGCGCCGTCTGCCTCGCGGACGACCGCATCGTCTGCCACCGGGCACCGTGCGCCTGACTGGCAACGAGTCGCCTGCGCAATCGCCGCCCGCGGGCGGCTGACGATCCTCACCGGCGGACCCGGCACGGGCAAAACGCATACGGCTGCACGGCTCATCGCGTTGCTCGCCGCACTGCACCCGGGTCCTGCACCGCTGCGAGTTGCCCTAGCCGCCCCAACCGGCAAGGCGGCGGCGCGGCTGCGCCAGTCGATCGATCAGTCGCTCCAGGCTCTGTCCGGTGTTCTGGGACCGGCGCTCGATGTCGCTGCACTCAGCCATCAGATGGGTCCTGCTCGTACGCTCCATGCCCTGCTCGGCGCTTCGCCGCACACGCGACGATTTCGCCACCACGCCGCGCATCCGATCGCCGCCGATCTGGTGATCGTTGACGAGGCCTCGATGGTTCACCTCGAAATGATGGCGGCCCTGCTGCAGGCGCTCCCCTCGTCGGCACGCCTGGTCCTGATCGGCGACAAGGACCAGCTCGCCTCGGTGGAGGCAGGCGCTGTGTTGGGCGATCTCTGCGGCTCCCCGTTGGCGGCGCGCTATGACCGCGATACTGCCCGGTTCATCGAGGCCGCGACCGGGGAGACATTGCCACCCGAGAGCATCTGCCAGCCGGCTGCGTCGGCGGGCGCGCAAGCGAGCCTGAGCCTCTTCGACAACGAGCGCGTACCCACCGCGCTGGCGGAGCAGACCATCGTTCTCGAGCAGAGCCACCGGTTCTCAGGCCCGATCGCTGCGCTTGCCCGCGCGGTCAATGACGCCGTCGGTCTCGAGCGTGTGGCTGCGCTCATCGGTGAGGACGACACTTCGCCGGTGTTTGCCGCTGGCCGCGGCAGCCTGTCACAGGTCGTGTCGCTGGCGGTCAACGGACGGACCGGCGCGCGCAACTCGTATCGCGACTACCTCGTGCAGCTTCAGGCGCGTCCTGCCGACGGGGATTTTGAGGCCCATCAGCGGTGGGTGCGGAGCATCCTTGAGGCCTTCGACCGGTTTCGTGTGCTGTGCGTGGTCCGCGAGGGCGACTGGGGGGTGAGCGGCCTCAACCGCGCGATCGAGCAGGCGCTCGCCGCGGCAGGACTACTCAGCCCGGTTGGGGCCTGGTACGCGGGGCGACCGGTCATGGTGACCCGCAATGCGCCAGCAATCGGCATCTTCAATGGCGATGTCGGCATCGCGCTGCCCGGTGCCCATGGGGCCGATCGCCTGCGGGTGTATTTCCCCCACCCCGAGGGCGTGCGTGCCGTATCGCCCGGCCGGCTCGCGCAGGTGGAGACGGCCTTCGCTGCAACGGTTCACAAGAGCCAGGGCTCGGAATTCGACCACACGGCGCTGGTGCTGGCAGCACACAGCGGCTCAGTGCTCACCCGCGAATTGCTCTACACCGGCATCACGCGTGCGCGGCAGGCATTCACACTGATCTCGGAGCAGCCAGGGCTTCTGGAGCAGGGGCTCGCCCGCGTGACCCGGCGCGAAAGCGGCTTGAGCGGCCTGTGAGCTCAGCCACGAGGCCGCCAGACCCGCTCCCAGATCAGTTCACGCTGCTGCAGCACACCGCCGTACTCGCGCAGCGGCGGCTTGAGCACCAGGCGATCGCCCACGAGTTGAGCTTCTCGAACCTGCGGTGCACCGAGCCAGTCCGGGCGTGCAGACAGATCGACGTCGGTGCTCAGATGCTCGCCGTCGAACGCGCAGGGCCCGCCATAGGAAACGAATTCACGGGACTGTCCGGGTGCGAGCGCCGGATCGCCGTTGCAAAGCGCCGCGAGCATCCGGCCGTTCTGGATCTGCACCATGCCAAGCGGCTCAAGCCCGTAAGGCGGCGGCAACGGCTGGCCATGTTGATCGGTGGCGCGGGCCTGCACCAGGCGCCAGATTCCATCGAGCGGACTCATGTTCAAGATCTGATCCTTTATCAGGGTGCGCGCGGCGCGATCTGCACCACGCTGCCGGCATCAAGCCGGAAAGCCATCAGGTCTTCGCCGATCAACAGCGGTCCGTCATAGGTCTGCCGCGCCTGCTCGAAGACGTCTTTCTCATTGACCGGCGGCGTGCCGGGCATCCCCAGCAGAACGAAGTGGTAGAACACCGCGAGCCGAGGCTTCACGCGGCTGAACACCACACCTGCCTCATCAGGTTTGGTGTGGTGCGCAAGAATCACCTTGATGACCGGGTTCTTGAGAAGCTCGGGCCTCACCGCTGCAACCTGATGAATGAGCAGATCGCTGCCAGCGGCTTGCGCGATCAGGTTCTCGCTGAACCGGGTGTCGCCCGATACCGTCACCGACCGACCCGCGTAATCCACCCGGAAACCGAACGCCGGATTGAGAAGCTCGCCGTGATCGACCGTGATGGCGGTGACCTTCACGCCGTCGCGATCGTAGATCACGCCCTGCTGAAACTCGGTGACCTCGGCACGGATCACGTCGGGCTTGAGATTTTGATCGGCGATCCGTGCCTTGATATCCCAGTCGAACGCGCTGGTAAGGCCGTCCATGAGCTGACGCGTGCCGACCGGTCCGTAGACCACAAACGGCCCGGGACGCTGGGCGTATTCGGCTTCCAGCCAGCCAGTCAGCCAGAGGTCGGGGATGCCAACGATGTGATCGGAATGCAGGTGCGTGATGAAGAGTGCATCGACCTGCCCGAGCTTCAGTCCTGCCTGGCGCAGCCGCTGGGTGACGCCACGCCCGCAGTCGATCAGCAGCACCTTGCCACCGGCCTGCACCAGCACTCCGGGACCGAAGCGACGCATGTTGGGTGCAGGGCTGCCGGTGCCGAGCAGCGTGACCCGAAACTCGTCGCGGGCGGCCGGTGGCGGTGGCGCGGCCGGCTGGGCGATTGCGGTGTGGGCAAGGCCCAGGCCCAGCGCGCCGCCCAGAAGCATGGCGCCCGCTCCGCCTGTCGACGCACTCACCCCCAGCACGCAGGCGGCAGCCAGCGGCGCGATCGCGCACAGCAGTCGGCGCATGCGCGCCGTGAGGTCGTTCCGGCTCATCGGTCGTCTCTCCTTGATCGATTGTGTGTCACGCTGCCCGCGCCTGCCCGCGCTCCGTTCAGAGCTTCGCATCATTCCAGCCAGCCTGCGGCTCAGGCGGTTCGGCAGCGAGGCCCGCCGCCCGAATGGCGCCGATCGCGCAGAACTCGTCCTTGTCGGACGCATCACCGCTGATGCCCACCGAGCCGATCGCCTGGCCTTCCGCATCAATGATCAGCACGCCCCCGGGCGTGGGGATAAAGCGGCCATCGGAGGCGGCAGCGAGCGCCGACTGAAAGGTGGGACGATTGGCGAGCCGATCACGAATCTGCCGGGTGGACATGCCCATGCCGAGCGCACCCCACGCCTTGCCCATGGCGATATCGGCGCGCAACACCCCGCAACCGTCTTCGCGCCGAAAGCTGACCAGGTTGCCGCCCGCATCGAGCACCGCCACGGTGAGCGGCAAAAGACCGTTGGCCCGCCGCAGTTTGAGCGCCTCGATACAGATCCGGTCGGCGATCTCGAGCGCGAGCGTTGAACGGATGGAGATGAGATGTTCCGCCATGGTTTCAGCCTCGCGCCTGGTCACCCAGTTGATCGACGATCGGTTTCCACTTGGCCACCTCCGCCCGGGCAAAGCGCTCGGCGTCGGCACCAAAATGCACATCTGCAAACATGGACTGCGCCTCGAGCTGCGACCGCAGCGCCGGGTCGGCCATCACGCGGCGGCTCGCTTCGGCGAGCGTACGAACCAGTTCGGGCGGTGTTTCGCGCGGCACAGTGACCACATTCCAGAGCATGGCTTCAAAGGGCTCGGAGAGGCCTGCCGATTCAGCCACCGTCGGAATGTCGGGCGCCGTGGCCGCACGACGAGCGCTTGCGATGCCGACAATACGCGCCTTGCCCGCCTGATGCTGTGGCAGCATCGGCCCGAGTGTGTCGATCGCCATCTGCAGCGTGCCGCCCAGCAGATCCTGCCTCGCCGGCGCGCTTCCCTTGTAGGGCACATGCGCGATCTGCGCGCCGGTGAGCTGCTTCAAGCGCTCGGCGGCAATATGCATCATGGTGCCGCTGCCTGGCGAACCGTAGCTGAGGGTTCCCGGCTGCGCGCGCGAGCGCGCCACCAGTTCCCGGAGCGTGGCGGGCATCTGCGGATGAACCGCAAAAACCAGCGGCGCGCCGCCCAGAACGCCCACCCACGCAAAGTCGGCGAGCGCATCGAATTGCGGCTTTGACTGAATCAGGTTGTAGAGCACATGCGTGGAGGCCGTCCCAAACAGGAGGG
>RFXC01000190.1 GCA_009921765.1 Betaproteobacteria bacterium
TGATCGACATCATGCAGGACGCCTACCCGAAGCAGTTCTACACCACGCTTGCGGGCTTCAACCTGCCCGATGCGCCGCAAGACATTTATGTGCGCGGCCAGATCGTGAACGCCGCCGGTACCTTGAAGCTCACCAACCAGGAAGGCAGTATCGATGTCACGGGCGACTTGCGCGCCGCATCCATCGATTTGGCTGCCTCGGGCGACTTCAACCTGTCGGCCAAAGATTGGTACCACACCAATCGCGACCCGCGTCAGTACGTCACCTTCAACAAGACCTTCGGTTCCAAGGTCTACAACGACGATGGCACGTACAAGCAGCTCAACTACAACTATGGCGACGCCGCGCTTACAGGTCTGCAAACCGCGATCGGTGTGTCGCAATCGCGTGTGTTTTCAATGGGCGCGATCAACATCAACGCGCGCTTTCTGAACATCAACGGCCTGGTGCAAAGTGGTGTCGACAATATCGAACTCACCATCACACCTGCGTTCAAGCCCACCGGATCGGTGAACTTCACCGACGAACAAGGCAAGCTCCGAACCGGCATCAGCATGGGTGCGGCGGGCTTTGGCACCGTCGATGGCGCGTTCGATGACAAGGCCGGCAAGATCATTGTCGAGCCGATCAAGCCCGAAGCAGGGCGCATCAATGTCACCGGGACCATCATCAGCACAGGCAACGGTGTGCTGCGCGCCGCAAGCGGCTATGCATCGGTGTTGATCGACAACCAGACCGACTATGCGCTCGAGGTCGGCAAGATCGATGTGTCCGAGAACCGCGTGGGCCGCATCACGGTCACCGACAGCGCGACGCTCAAGCAGGTTGAATACGTCTACGAGAACGGGCAGGTCAGCATCATCCGCCGCCAGGGCACGCTGGTGCCGGCAGCCAACAATCGGCCCAGTTCCATCCAATACGCCCAACAGGGCGACTCGATCGTTCAGTCGGCTGCCACGCCGCTCTCCTACCAGCCCGAAGAGGGCCGGGTCTATGTCTGGACCGAGGGCCAGGCCAAAACCAGCACCAAGCTCGAAATTTACGAGCAGAAGAGCTTCAACCTGCTGGGCTTTGACTGGGATGCGCTCGCTGCCGACGATCAGGCCACGTTTGCCGAAACCCGCTTCACCGACGGCACGCCCCTCCTTGAATCCGAACTGGTGCTGAACCGCAGCCAGATCAAGGGCATCGAGGGCGATGATTTCCTGTTCGTGCAGTTCGAAACCAAACGCAACACCGCGATCGACCTGGTCAAGGACAAAAGCGAAGTCCGCGATGTGGCGACCAACAAGCTGTATCAGTGGATTGCCGACAACGGCAAGGTGCAGTTCCCGGTCACCGACTTCAGCGATACCGCGAAGTGGAAGTATCTGGAAACGCTGACGGGCGGCAAGCGCATCCTGGATTCGGCAAGCTTCTATGCCAACCCGTTCGATTCGTCGAAGTGGGTCTACAACTTTGTTGCCACCAAGGAAAGCCCCTGGAAGCGCGCAAGCGGCCAGACCTGGCTCGCGAAAAAGATCGATTCACGCTTTGACAGCACCTTCGACAACAAGGAGATCACCGTCGACGGGCCCACCACCACCGGGGGTGGCTGGATGCGCGAGAAAACCGTCACCACCAAGACCACCACGGTGGTGGGTCTCAAGGATTTCTATACCTACGCTCTGAAGGCCGATCAGCCGATCACGATCCAGACCGCGGTGGGCGCAAGCGCGCCCAAGATCGATATCAAGACGGTGGGTCGACTGTTGCTCACGGGCGATGTCGCCTTTGGCGAGAACACGCCGCTCGCGGAGGCTGCAGACAACGCGCCCGAACCGTTCAAGCCGATCGCGCTCGCGGCCAATGCGCTGACGGTCGCGGGCGATGTCGAATTCTCTGGGGCGGTGCCTGATATTCGCGCCAACGGCGACATCACGATCACGGTGAAGGATCCGCGGGGCCGTCTGAACATTCAGGCGACCGGCAACATCACCGTCAATCAGGTGGTGGGCAAGACCAACAATGTGCTCAAGGTTGGGCAGGTGGTTTCGGGCACCTTTGATGCGGCCCAGACGCTGCAGGCCGCGGGCAATGTCACGATCCGAGCGTTGAACGGCGTGAGTGCGGCGCTCTTCTCCTCGCGTGTGTTTGGCGAAACCATACAGATCGATGGCGGCGCGGGATCCATCTTTGCGCGGGTCGACAGCGATGTGCGGGGCGCGGGTGGGCTGGCCGCGCGCGCCGAGGGCACGGTGGATATCACTGAAACCGACGGCGACATGCGTCTCATCAAGCCCACGGCCTGGAAAAATGATCCGGTGTCGGTGCACTCTCGCGCGGGCGACGTGCGGCTGGAGACCACCTACGGGCGAATCCTTGATGGTGTGCGGGAGGGCAGCACGGCCACGGCCGCGTCACTCACGCAGCATTTGGCTGCAGCGGGCTTTTCCGACACGCAGTTGAAGCGCGCGGGCCTGCCCACCGGTGCGGCGCTGGCGACGCTCGCGAAATACCCGATCGCGCCCGATGTGGTGCGAGCCATCTATCCGCATGATCCGCAAATCGTTGCACCTGCCGCCACCGAGCAGCTGAATATTCAGGGCGTGAACATCACGCTCAAGTCGCAGTCGACGCAGGGTGGGGTGGGCACTTCGACCGAGCGGATCACCATCGTGAGCCCCGGGCGGTTTTCGCAGCTGCCCGAGCCCTGGTTGCAGGCGTTGTCGCAGGCCTCGGTGCGCGACATTGCCGACATCGATTATCAGCGCTACCAGTGGGTGGGCACCGACGAGACGGTGGACCTCGCCTTCGATGGCGTTTTCTTTGGCGACAACTGGCGCAAGGTCGAGCCGGGCGAAGTGGCGCCGCAGTCGATGGCGATACTCGCTTCCACCGATGGCATTACCGCGGTGAAGAACGGTCAGTGGGTGGAAAACCGCCGCGAGGTACGAAGCGTCACGCTGCAGGTGTTCGACGATATCAATCTGGCTGCCACCGGCGTGATCGCCATCAAGAGCTCGGGCGATGTGGTCGTCCATGCGCAGGGCGACCTGCGAATTCGCGATCAGATCGACATGCTGACGCGCGGGATCGAGTCGGGCGCGCGCATGCGGCTGGAAGCGACCGGGTCGATTCTCACCAATCATGCCGGTGACGATCCGATTCTGCGCAGTGCCGGCGACATGAGTCTGATCGCACAGGGCAAAACGGGTGTGACGGGCGGTGTCATCAAGAGCAATGCTGGCCCGCTAAAAATCGAGGTGGGTCAATACGGGCTCGACCAGCCGGGTACCGACCCGTGGCTGCCGGGTACGCTCAAGGTCAGCGCCGTCGGTGATGTCGACATCATCGAGCTGACGGATGATCTGCTGCTCGCGGGGGTCAGTTCGTCCGCGGGAGATGTCACGCTGCAGGCCTGGTCCGGCAGCATTTACGGCTCGCCCCGCTCGTTTGATCGTGGCATCGTGCATGTCGAGGGCGACCATCTGAAGCTGATCGCGGGCAACACCGTGCAGACCCAGCAGGCACCGGGGGTGCGCAATATCGGTACCCTGCTCGCAGCGGTCAACGTTGATGCGAACACCCTGGAGGCGCGTTCCCACTCCGCGCTGCGGGCGGTGATCGCGGTGGACGATTCCGACAGCCTGTCGATTTCCAGTGTCGAGCCGCCCGAGCAGGGCGGTGGTCTGCGCGCTGATCGCGGCGGTCAGTTCCTGGTCCGCGCGGCACAGAACCTGTCGCTCGATACGCGGCTGCGCGTGGGGGCCGATGCGGGTGGCACGATCCTGCTCGAGGCTGCCACCGGCACGCTCTCGATCAATGAGATCGTCGACATCGGCGAAGGGGTGCTGTCGCTGATCGCAGGGGGCGACGTGGCATTCGCGGCGGCCTCGCAGGTGCTCAATCCCAAGGGGCGGCTCGATATCGAATCGCGCGAGGGCAGTGTGCTGCAAGCTGCAGGCTCGGTCATGAGCACGCTGGGCGCACAAGGTGCGGGCGGCAATGTGCGGATTCTTGCGCAGAACGACATTGCGGTCGCAAGCCTGGATGCGGGCGATGCCACGGTGGCGCTTCGTACGGGCGCGGGGCGGGTGCTGGAGGCGGGTGACGACGCAGCCGATGATCTGGTCGCGGGCGCCCTCATCATCGAATCAGCGGGCGGTGTGGGCCAGGTCGGGCGTCGAGCCGCACCCATCGAGGTGGCGGTAGGCAAGCTCGCAGCGGCGAGCGTGGGTGATTTCGCGCTCGACTCGAGCCGTGCGCTCACGGTGGATGCGGTCTCGGCGAGTTTCCCGCGGGTCACGTCCATTACCGTCGACGACACCGGCTTCGTGTCGGCCGGTGGTCGAGTCGAAGACACCACTGTCTCGCTGACGGGTCTCGCCGCCGGCGCAGCCGGCAAGGCTGCGAGCGTCAGTCTGCGGGCGACCGCGGGTACGCTGTCAATTGCCAAGCCCGTCAGCGTGCTGGGAGGGTCGCTCTATCTGGGCGGCGCTGCTGGGCTTGCGCTGCTCCAGGGCGCGGGCGTCGCGTCCGATGGTGGTGACGTGACGCTTCGCGGCGGAAGCGGCGCGGTCACGCTGGGCGACGCCAGCACCGTGGCCACCCAAGGCGGTGATGTGGTGCTGTCGTCAACGGGCGCGCTCACGATGGCAGCCAGTGCGAGCCTCGATACCGACGGGGGTGACGTCTGGGTAAGCGCCGACGCGGGCGCGGCCCTGGGCGTGATTGACGCCCGCGCGGCCGGCGCGACATCCAGCGCAGGCGCTGGATCGGTCGCCATTGAGGTGCAGGGCGCAAGTGGCGCCATCACCAGTGCGCTTGCCTCGGGCAGCACCAGCTGGAACGTTCTTGCACGCGGGCTTGTCTTGCAGGCCTCGAGCGGAGTGGGCGGTGCCACGGATGCCGCGGCGCTTCGCACGTCCGTCGAACAGCTCAATGCGGTGGTCTCGTCGGGCTCGATTCGTATCGTCGAGCAGGACGCGGTGCTGATTGCGCCGCTCGCCTCGATGTCGTTCGATGTGGTCGCGCAGTCGGGGCTCTCGGAGTCGACCGGGCGCTCGAGCCGCGTTGGCGCGAGCTTGTCGGGGACGCAGGTATCGCTCACCACGCTGGCAGGTTCGATCACGGTTCAAAGCGATCCCCTGCTCGATCGGGGCGATGCGATCATCGGTTTTGACGGCATTACGCTGATTGCGGGCGGCGCCGACAGCGACATCATGATTGATGCGGCCACGCTGACCACGATCGGTGTCATGGGTGGTACCCCATCCACCTGGACGACGGCGGGTGCGATCCGGATTGAAGCGGGGCGCGATATCCGGATGACGGCGGGTTCCACGCTGTTGAGTGGAAACGCCGAGATCTCGCTGAAAGCTGGGCGAGACATCGAACTGGCCCAGGCACGCTCGAGCGCCTGGGTGGGTAGTGCGTCGGACCGAACAACGCATGGCGCCGGGGTTGCTGGCGGCGATCTGGTGGTGGATGCAGGGCGCGCCATCAGTGTCGCGCAGGGCGCCGCCCGCGCGGGCGAACCGCTGCTGGTGGCGGGTGAGCTCGTGCTGAAAGCGGGCACGACCCTGGCCTCGATGATGATCGCGGCAGCAGAGCTGCGTGCGCAGGCGGCGCAGGGTTCCATTTCGCTGGTCGATATCGACCCGGTTGCAGGACCCGGTGCAGGCCTTCAGGTCACCGATGTACAGGCCAGCGCGGGCGGCGTATCGCTTGCCAGCGCGGGCGCAGTGCAGGTCACCAAAGTGCGTGCGGCGGCCGATTCGACGGTATCGGTCGAGAGCAGCGCCGGGTCGCTGACCCTGTCGGGCAACGATGCCGTCGCTGCGGTGTCGGGTGTGATCGGCGAGGTCACGCTTGCCGCTGCAGGGCTTCTCAGCACGACCCGTGTCTTCACGGGTTCGCGGCGCACCGAGCTCCGCTCAAGCGGTTCGCTGACATTGGATTTTGGCAACGACGCGCCATCGACCCAGGCACTTGTGGTGCGTACCGATGCGTCGATTGAACTGGCGGGCGATATCGCCTCGTCGCTGGTTCTAGACCTGCGTGCCGCGGACGGTATTTCGATCGTACGGCGCGGAACGAGCGCCACGGCGGCGCTTGATCTCGGATCCGCCAGCTGGGCGCTGGGTCTCGCGCAGGCAGGCGGCACGCTTTCGCGTCTTGCCATCGAGACGGGCGGCGATCTGACGATTCCGGCCGCTGTCGCGCTGCCAGCAGCCGATCAGTGGAGCCTCAAGGCGGCAGGCAACCTCACCGTCAACCGCGGTTCCGCTGCCCTCCGAATTGCTTCGGGCGAACTCGTCGCAGGTCGCGGGGTGGCCGCGGGAGGCAAGACGCTGACCCTGGAGGCAGCGGGCGGGCTTGATCTGGGCGCTGCCACCCTCACAGCAGCGCAGGGCACCGTGAACCTGAGGACCGGTCCCGCAGGCGCGATTCGCGTGGCTGGTACCGGCCTCGTGACGGCAACCACGATTGATGCAGCCGCGGGCGTTGACCTTCGGCTTCGAACCGATGCCAATACGATCACCGCGACGCTGTCCGCCGCGGCCAGCGCGCTCGCGGGCGGCTCGGGCTCGATCCGAATCGACGACATCGGGTCGGTCACGATTGTTCGCGCAGGCGCTGCTGGAACGAATCCGTCGGCGGCACCTGGCGAGGTGCGGGTGAGTGCCGAAGGCGATCTGCGGCTTGAATCCGCGCTTGCGGGCGCAGCGCTCCTCGCCTCTGCTGGAGGCTCGCTCGCCGTTCTGGACGCAGCATCGGGCGCCGATCTGTCGCTCGATGCTGCGGGCGAATCGATCACCATTGGTCGCGCAAGCGCGGGTCAAGATGTCTACCTGTCATTGTCCGCACCGATTGGCGCGAGCTTCGACCCGGTCATTACCGAGCTCGCCGGCGCAGGGGCCGACGCCGAGGCCGACCTGATCGCAGGCACCAGCGGCACCGGCGGCAAGCTTCATATGTATCGAACCACGTCGGCTGACGGCAATTCGTCGAACAATGGACGACTCCACGCGCCGGGCGCGGGTGCTGTATCGGGCCAGCCGCTCAACACCACTGCAACCAAGACGCAGGTGGGCAATGCGACGGCCAGCGCGGGCGCTTACCTGCCCACCGTATGGACACTCACGGTCGGCGCACCTCAGGGGCTCACCGGCGAGCAGGATCTGGTGACATCAGTGCTGTCAGTGTCGACGGTGCCACCGTCACGCTGGTGGGTGCCAGCAACGCAGCGGATTCATTCAGCATTGTCTCGGTCACGGCGTCGCCGCCCGGACCCGGCTGGTTGAATGCCGGAGGCGCGGACCGGCTTGAGGTACAGCTGTTTGCGGGCGCCGACACCAACAACGGCACGGCGATTGCGCTGGGTGCGGGCGGAAACGTTGCCGCAGCAGTGCCCGGGCCAGTGGGGAGCAGTCCGGCGACCATTGCGGCTGCGCCGACGCTGCGGGTGCCCCAGTCCGTCACGTTCGACAGCGTGGCAGGCGTCAGCAACGATCTGGTCTTTCCGGTCTACACCCTGACGGCCGGGAGCCAAGCGGTCACGCTCAACCTGAGCGTTCAGTCGGGAACGTTGAGCGCTTCAAATGGCGACAATGTCACCGTGACCGGCTCGGGCGCGTCGGCGATCACGCTGAGCGGCACGGCATCAGCGCTCAACGCCTTCCTGTCGACGGCGGGTCGGCTTCAGTACGCCGCGGCTGAAGCGGATCAGACACTGACCCTTGAGGCGGTCACGAGCGCGGGTCGTGCGGTCACCTCGATGGCATTGAGGACGCTCGGCAACAGCGGCTCTGGCATCACGCCGTTGTTGCGCCCGCCCGCGACGGTGCCGGCAGTGGTGGGTCAGGCCTCCAATCTGGTGTTTGGCGCCAGCACGATCACCGCACCCGGCAGTTTTACCTGGGGCAACGGCAGTCTGGTTCTCGAAGCCGCATCCGGACAGTTTGCGGCCGTGTCGTCCACAGACACCGGCGGGCCGGTGACCGCAACGCTTGAGCTCTCGGGTCGACGCCTGTTGCTGTCGGGCTCGGTCAGTGCGTTGAATGGGTATCTCGCCAAAGCCGGTTCAGTTCGATTTACGCCAGCCACGGCGAATACGTCAGTCACCGCCACGCTGTCGTTTGCCGAAGGT
>RFXC01000020.1 GCA_009921765.1 Betaproteobacteria bacterium
GCGCGGCCGCGGCCGCGCGCTGTCCGGCGTCTGCCACGGTCCTCAGCAACGCCTTGGTGCCTCAGGGCGAAGCGCGCGCCACACGCCCCAGACCCCAACCTGTCTGCTTTGCCACCCAGATCGCCCCGACCAGGCACACCAGAACGAAGGGCAGCGACAGCAGATTGAGCACCGACCAACCGTTCACGAAGAGGAGCGCCCCGGAGGCGGCTGAACTGGTGATCATCACGCCAAAGACGCTCATGTCCATGAAGCCCTGGACCTTGTTCTTTTCAGCGGGCCGATAGCACCGCGTAAGAAGCGCCGTCCCGCTCGTGTACATGAAATTCCAGCCCACGCCGAGGAGAAAGAGCGAAATCGAGAAGTGCATGAGATCGACACCCGACAGCGCCACCACCACGCAGCCCGCATTGAGCAACACCCCGGTCACCATGATCGGCAGGATGCCGTAGCGGGTGATCAGGGCGCCCGTGAAAAGACCCGGCGCAAACATGCCGATGACATGCCACTGCAGCACAAACACCGTTTCGTTGAAAGACAGTCTGCAGACTTCCATGGCAAGCGGCGTTGCCACCATGAGCAGGTTCATCACGCCATAGGACAGCGCGGCCGAGGCGATGGCGAGTATCGCCATGGGCTGGCGGAGGATGACGGAGAGCGGCCGCGCTTCCCCCCCCAGAACCGGTCCCGAGGGCAGGGTGATGCGCAGGAGCTGTATCAGGCAAAGCGACAAGAGCCCGAACACCATCAGCACGAGATAGGTGCCGGCAAACTGGTGCGACAGGACCGTGCGCGACCACTTCGAAATCTCCGGCCCCAGAATGCCGCCGATCAACCCGCCGGTCAGCACAAGCGAGATCGCCTTGGTCTTGAACGCCGGCTCATAAGCGTCGGCTGCATCGGCCGCGGCAAAGCGCAGGCTCGCACCAAACGCGTTGTAGATGCCGCAGAGGAAGGTGCCCAGACACAGCAGGGGAAGGCTTTCGATCGTCATGGCCCAGAACGCGACCAGCGCGCTCACCATCGCAGCCACCGAACCGACGGTGTAACCCGCGCGCCGGCCATATCGGCGCATGACCGCTGCTGCCGGCATCGACCAGATGGCGCTGCCAATCACGTAGGACGTGACCGGGAGCGAGGCAAGCATCTTGTCGTTGGACAGTTGCAGTCCGGCCAGCACATTGACCGCGATGAGCGTGGCATTGTTGATAAGAAGAAGCGCCTGCAGGGTCGTAAGTAGACCGACCTGAAACCTGAGGGTGGCGAGCATGGCGAAGCCCTGGGCCGAAGAGAGAGTCAGTCAGTCTAACAGCCTGAAACGCGGGTCCCTGAACGCTTCAGGACAGAACGAGACTGGCTTCGCTAGAATAACGGACTCTGCGCAGGTCTCCAGACCGCGTGCCCCAGTTACTTCCCAGGAGAACCCCATGTCGATGGCCGACCGCGACGGACTGATCTGGTTCGACGGCAAGATGGTCGACTGGCGTGATGCCAAGATCCACGTGCTCACCGCCTGGCAGAGCACACCCGCCGCTTCTTCAATTCGGCAAAGATTTTCCAGATGGCGTTGCCCTTCGACGAGGCAACGCTCGCTCAGGCGCAAAAAGATGTTGTCCGCGAGAACAAGCTCGCGTCCTGCTACATCCGGCCGATCGCCTGGATCGGCTCGGCCAAGCTCGGCGTCTCTGCGCGCGGCAATACCGTTCATGTTGCAATTGCCGCTTGGCCCTGGGGTGCCTACCTGGGTGAAGATGGCCTGTCGCGCGGCATCCGCGTCAAGGTTTCTTCCTACACCCGCCACCATGTCAACGTCTCCATGGTGCGCGCCAAGGCGAGCGGCTACTACGTCAACTCGATTCTCGCCAACGCCGAGGTCACTGCCCACGGCTACGATGAAGCGTTGCTGCTCGATACCGAAGGCTATGTCTCCGAGGGCGCGGGCGAAAATGTGTTCATCGTGCGAAACGGGGTCATCTACACGCCCGACGTCGCGTCGTGTCTTGACGGCATCACGCGCGATGCCGTCATCACCATCGCCCGCGATCTTGGCATTGAGGTGCGCGAAAAGCGCATCACCCGAGATGAGGTTTACTGCGCCGACGAAGCCTTCTTTACAGGCACCGCCGCCGAGATCACGCCCATTCGCGAGGTCGACGACCGCACCATTGGAAGCGGCCGCCGAGGCCCCATCACCGAGCAGCTCCAGAACGTGTTCTTCGACATCGTCGGCGGCCGCGCGCAGCGTTATGCGAACTGGCTCACGCCGGTAGCCTGATCGCCCCTCACCCCCCAGTCGGCAGCCATGACTTCAACCGCCACTTCCGCCACGCAACCACCCGCCGTCGAACTCGACGGCGCTGCGCTGCCCGCCTTCTGCCCCAACCCGGCCATGCCTGTCTGGTCGGGTCATCCCCGTGTCTTTCTCGATGTCACCACGACCGGTGAAGCCCGCTGCCCCTATTGCGGCACCACCTACCGGCTCAAGCCTGGCAGCGCGCGGCACGGTCACCACTGATCTGTCGCGCATCCCCTTAGCGCAGCCTTCACACCGAGTCGTCAAACCCGACCATGCCTCCGCCACTGCAGACGCCGCTCAGCGCCGAGGCCGTTGAAGAAGCCTTTTATGACGCCATGCGGCGCGGCGACCTCGCCGCCATGATGGCGTTGTGGGCCGACGAGGAAGAGGTGATCTGCGCTCACCCCAACGGTCCGCGCCATGTCGGCCTTGAGGCGGTGCGGGCGTCCTGGGAGTCCATCCTGTCCGGTGGCGGCGTTGATATCGCAGTGCGCGCGGTGCGCGGCCATGCTGGCGCGGTGCTTGCCGTTCACAGCGTGATCGAGACCATCACGGTACGCGGCCAGCGGGCGACCGAAACCGTCGAATGTATCGCGACCAACGTGTTTGTGAAGGGTCCGTCGGGCTGGAAAATCCTCATCCACCATGCCTCGCAGGCGGGCGAAGGCGAACCTGCCGCCGCAGCGCCCCAGGGCGCGGTGCTTCACTAGAGCCCGCTTCGAGTTGTCCGGCTACATCGCGCCACGTTGGCTGCCGGGCGCTCACCTGCAGACCATCTGGTCGGCCCTCGCTGCACCCCGGCCCGCCACACCGCTCTACCGAACCCGCTGGAACACCCCTGACGGTGATTTCGTCGATGTTGATGCGGGGCCTGCGCCGCCCGCTGAAGACGCCCCCCTGTGGGTGCTGTTCCATGGTCTCGAAGGCAGTTCGCGCAGCCACTATGCGCGGGCCCTGCTCGCCCACGCCACCCGCATCGGCTGGCAAGGCGCTGTCATTCATTTCCGCGGTTGCAGCGGCACGCCCAATCACCGGCCGCGCGCCTATCACTCGGGCGACTCCGCTGAAATCGACTGGATGCTGCGCCGGCTGCATCGCGAGTATCCGCGGCGCCCGCTCTTTGCCTCCGGGGTCTCGCTGGGTGGCAATGCACTCGTCAAGTGGCTGGGCGAACAGGGGGAAGCGGCTCGCTTCGTGCGCGCGGCAGCCGCGATCTGCCCGCCACAGGACCTGCAGGCGGGTGCCGAGGCCTTGTCACGCGGATTCAATCGCGTCTACTGTGAATATTTCCTGCGCACCCTGCGGCCCAAGACCTTGGCCATGCTCGAGCGATGGCCAGGCCTGGTCGATGGCCAGCGCGTTCGACAGGCCCGCGATTTTTTCGACTTTGACGACGCGGTCACTGCGCCCCTTCATGGCTTTGCCAGTTGCTACGACTACTGGTCCCGCAGTTCCTGCCGCCAGTTCATGGGTGCAATCCGCGTACCCACGCTGGTCGTGAATGCGCGCAACGATCCCTTTGTACCAATGCGCGCGCTGGCATCACACACCGAGGTCAGCCCGCTCGTGACTCTCGACTACCCTGACGCGGGCGGTCATGTTGGCTTTCCGTCGCCGGGCGGCGCAGCCGGATTCAACTGGATCCCGGCACGACTGGAAGCCTTCTTTCGCGTGAAGGGAGAACTCTGACGTGTCGCCGCAATTCGATCCGCTGGTCATCCGCTCGATGGCGCGATGGCCCGATGTTCCGGCAGTGTTCGGGTGGCTGCGGCTCGACCCGCGAGGCAACTGGCTGCTGGTCGATCGGGGCCAGCCCGGTTTCAGCGAGCAGGCACACGGCGCCGGCAGCCCCATTACCAATCCAGCCATCATCGACTTCATTGGTCGCAACTACGCGCACGATAGCCAGGGGCGCTGGTTCTGGCAGAACGGTCCGCAGCGGGTTTTCGTCAGACTCGACCGCGCTCCCTGGGTGATCCGGGTAATCGGCAGCGGCCCCGGGGCAAGACTCGTCACGCACACCGGGGTTGCCTTCGAGGCGGTGCGGCGTGCGGCATTCGGCCCCGCCGGCGAGATTCTGCTCAATTCTGACCAAGGCTGCGGCGTGGTGCACGACCTTGACGCATGCAGCCTTCAACTTGAGGACGCGGGCGACCCCGAGACGCCGGTCCTGATGCTGGGCGAAGCGCGCCTACTCGTGCAGCGCTGCACCGATCCAGAGCGCGAGTTCGGGTTTGTGACCCAACCGGTAGCCGCCTGAACCGCCCCCGCCAAGTTCTCACTCGGAGGGCTTTTTTGATCACCCCCAGCGTATAGCGGCAAAGTTTGCACTTTATTCCAGTAGAGGAATCACGGGATCATCAGTAACCTCCCTTGGTTACGTTTGACTTAAGTTGCATGGATACCGAAAAGGCCTGCTCGGCAATCCGCTCCCTGATCCGCGTACGGCAACTGCTGGGCGATGCCCTATCGCCCAACAGCAGTCTCATACCGATTGATCTTCTCCTCGCCGCGTCCTGCGCAGAGCCTGGCAGCGTCAGAAGCCTGACAGTCAAGCAACTGTTCGCGCAGCTGCGTCATAGCGATCGTGCGGTCCGCATGCATTTCAACCGACTGGTCGCCGATGGCATGCTGATCACCGAAGCCGGTGCAGGCGATCGCCGCACCAAGGTCGTCCGCCTGTCATCTCGCGGTGAAAAGCTGCTGATGCGTGCGGCCTCAACACTCCTGCAGGCGGGCGAGCCCCTCACGCCGGCGCCCCCCAGGAAAAACCAGCCGCCCGCCAAGGCTCGCAAGCCTGCGTCTAAGCGTTAATCGCCCCACCGGGCCTGGGCCGATCGGTCGGGGTCAATCCCTTTCTATAGAATCGACTTTGCGGTGGGAGGCCGATATTCCCGCCCTTCATCCAAGGAGACCATCTTGAACATTCAGCGCCTTCTCGCCGGCGTGCGGCTTGTGGCTGCAAGCGCGGCGTTCGCCCTTGCTGCGGGGTCTGCAAGCTCGGCGCAGCTTCGCTGGGCCGCCCAGAACGACATCCTCACGCTTGATCCGCATTCGCAGAATCACGCCACCACCAACAACATCGTCGGTCACGCCTACGAGGGGTTGGTGCGCTATGACAAGAAATATCAGGTTGAGCCAGCACTCGCCACCAGTTGGCAGGCCACCTCGCCCACCTCCTGGCGCTTCAATCTGCGCAAGGGCATCAAGTTTCACGACGGCACCGACTTTACCGCTGATGACGTGATCTTTTCATTCGAGCGCATCCGCCAGCCCCAGGGCACGATGCAGATCTATGTGGCAGGCATCAAGGAAATCCGCAAGGTCGACAGCCACACCATCGATCTGATCCTCGACAAGCCGGTGCCCACACTGCTCAACAATCTCACCACGTTCTATGTGATGAGTCGTGACTGGTCAGCCAAGAACAAGTCCGAACGCATCCAGGACTACAAAGCGAAAGAGGAAACCTTTGCCTCGCGCAACACCAACGGCACCGGTCCCTATGTGATCAAGGAGTGGCGGCCTGACCAGCGGATCGTGATGAGCGCGAACCCCGCCTGGTGGGACAAGCTCGAGGGCAACGCCACCGACGTCGTCTACACGCCGATCAAGGCTGACGCCACACGCATCGCAGCGCTGCTCGCGGGCGACGTTGACATCGTCACCGACCTGCCCACCCAGGATGTCGCGAAGCTGCGCTCGAATCAAAATCTGTTCGTGCTCGATGGCCCCGAAGTGCGCACCATTTTCATCGCGTTGGATACCCGCAGCGATGAACTCAAGCATGGCCAGAAAGGCCCGAACCCCTTCAAGGACGCGCGCGTGCGCCAGGCGCTCAGCATGGCAATCGACCGGCAGGCGATTCAGCGCACCATCATGCGCAACCTCTCCATCCCGGCCGCCATCATGGTTGCCCCAGGGGTGAACGGCCACACGGCCGAGCTCGACAAGGTAGCCCCCGCCAACATCGACGGCGCCAAAAAGCTGCTGGCTGAAGCGGGTCACCCGAATGGCATCGAATTCACACTCGACTGCCCGAACAACCGCTACGTGAACGACGAAGAAGTGTGTCAGGCCGTGGTGGGCATGTGGGCCAAGCTCGGTGTGCGCGCCAAGCTGAACGCAATGCCGTTTGGCCCGTTTGCCCAAAAGTTCCAGAACTGGGACTCAAGCGCCTATCTGCTTGGCTGGGGCGTAGCCACCTACGACGCACAGTACACGCTGCAGTCGCTCATCCGCACCCGCACCAAAGGCGCCGATGGCAACTTCAACTTCTCCGGTGTGAGCAATGCGCGCGTCGATGAGCTGGTTGACGCCATGGGCGTTGAAACCGACAAGGCCAAGCGCGACGCCATGATTCGCGAAGCACTCACCATCACCCGCGATCAGGCTCTTCTCGTTCCGCTTCATCATCAGATGCGGCCCTGGGCCATGAAGAAGAATGTGAGCATCGCTCACAACTCGAACGACGCGCCCAAGATGTACTACGCGAACATCAAGTAAGGCTTGCGCGCCGCGGTCTGGCCTCGAAGTCATCGAGGTCAGGCTCGCGGGTGAAGCGCCAGTAGTCCACCAGCCGGAAGGGCATCGGTCCGAACACCCGGCCGCGCCGGTTGCGATACCAGTTGTTCATGCCCGGATGCGTCCAGACCAGCTCGGCATGCTCGGCGTCCACCTTCTCGATGTAGCGGTCATGCACATCGCGCCTGACCTCCAGCCGATCGACGCTGCGCTCGATCATGTTGCGCAATAGCGTGGTGATGTACCGTACCTGGCACTCGATCACGAAAATCAGACTGCCCCCGTGCGCGAGGCCGGTGTTGGGGCCGTAGGTCACAAACAGGTTCGGATAGTCAGGCACGGTGATGCCCAGGTAGGCACGCGGATCATCATCCGTCCAGGCCTCGGCGAGCGGCTGGCCCGATCGGCCAAGCACTGTCATGGAGCCAAGCATCCGCGCGGCCTCAAACCCGGTGGCGAGAATGATCGCGTCGACTTCGTGCCGCGAACCATCGGCGGCGATCACCGCATCGGCCTCGATCCGGTCAACAGCCTCGGTCACCAGCTCGACATTCGGGCGCTTGAGCGCCTGGTACCAGCCGTTGTCGATCAGAATCCGCTTGCCGTAGGGCGGGTAGTCAGGCAGGCACTTCGCCACCAGATCGGGACGCCCCTCGAGCTGCGCCAGCAGATACTCGGTCATCTGTTGGCGTTGCCGGTCGTTGCGATAGTTCATGGCGCGCTCCGGGTGCGGCCACGACGGATCGCGCCGAACCGTGGGAAGCAACCCGTCGCCAAAGCGCCACATGAGGCCAAAGCGATACCAGGGGTAGTAGTAGGGAATGTTCTCGAGGAGCCACCGCTCGCCATGGCTCACGGTGCCGTGATAGTCCTGCGGGGGGCGGGCCCACTGTGGCGAGCGCTGAAACACGGTCACCTTGGCAGCGCGGGCAGCGACGCTCCTCAGGAACTGCATGGCACTCGCCCCGGTTCCTACCACTGCAATGCGCTTGCCTTCTAGCGGCACGTCATGACGCCAGCGCGCGGAGTGCCAGGCCGGGCCGGCAAATTGCTCCAACCCCCGGATGGACGCGGTCTTGGGCTGATTGAGTTGCCCGGTGGCCGAAATCACGGCCTGGTAACGCCGCTGCGACACGACGCCTTTCGCATCGCGCAGGCGAACCTCCCAGACGCTCTCCCCGTCGTCCCAACGCATCTGCTCGACTTGCACGCCGAATTCGATGCGTTCACGCAAGCCAAGCTTGTCTGCCACCGCACGCTGATAGGCCACCACCTCATCGCGCTTCGAGTAGTTGCTGGTCCAGGCCAGGTTGGGTGCAAATGAATAGGAGTAGTAGTGATTGGGTGTGTCGACACCGGCTTCCGGATAGTTGTTCTCAAACCAGGTGCCGCCGAGTTCGGGGTTCTTGTCGACGATATCAAAGGCAATCCCGAGCTCGCGCAGGCGCCCGGCCGCACACAGGCCGGAAAAACCGCAGCCCACGACCAGTACCCGAAACCGCTCAAGCTCAGCGCTCGCAGGCTGCGCATTCCAGCGCACCTCGCGGCTTGCAAAGCCCATTTCCTCCATGGTCATGTCGGTGTATTCGCGCGGAACATTTTCGCCAACACAGACGCTCATCATGCGGGCAAGTTCATCGGCAGCAAGCGCAGGCGGCAGCGACCGCCGGCCGTCGGCCAGTTCGTCAAGCACGCCGGCAATCGCCTCGCGCACCACCTCCTGCGCGGCCTCCGACAATCCGCCGCTGCGCTCGGCAAAAATGGAGATGTCGCGCTTGGGACGAAAGGGGTCTTCCAGCCAGCGCGGGTCGCGCGTGATCTGCGCGAGGCACATGAGAAGCGTAGGCACGGAGGCTTCGCGCAGCGCATCGGCGCGAGAGGACGGGGACATGAAAACTCTCCAGAGAGCTCAACAGCCTCTGACAGGCTGGCATAAACGGGACGACAGGCGATCACCATACACCCGGACACAGCGCACGGCAGACCCCCTCAGCCAGGATTTGAGACCCGATCACGCGCCTCATGCTGAAGGATGAAACGCCGGATTTTACCGGTACTGGTTCGCGGGAAGTCGGTCACGAATTCGACAAAGCGGGGCACCTTGTAGTCGGCCAATCGGGACCATTCACGAGACAGATCCGCTTCGGTGATCGTGCACAAGAAGCGCAGCCCCCACCACAAGCAGCCCTGCCGCAGACGCGATACCCGCCACCCAGAGCAACCCAGCCTCGGCAAGGAGGCCAGCGCACAAGGGGCCAAAGAAGACGCCCGCATCGACAAACGTACGATGCAGCGAGACGCGCAGGGCCGCCGCGCGCGGCGATGACGGGCGACCCAGGAGGCTGATGGGCAGCATCCAGGCTGCGAGCCCGATTCCGAAGAGCGCGCAGCCAAACACCGCCCAGGCGAAACTTCCGAAGGCCATCGCGGCGATGCCCACCGACAGCACCAGCAGGATCACGCCGAGCAGACGAGCGCGCGAGACCCGATCGGCCAGCCTGCCAAGCGGCAACAGAAAGCACAGATCCACCACCTGCGGCAAGGCGAGCATCATTGCCACACCAATCCGCGACAGATCGAACTCGCGCGCGGCGCGAAGCGGCAGGATGAACTGGCCCACGGCCGCCCAGGCCACCGCGAGAACGAAGCCACTCACCCACGCGAGCATCGTGAGGCGATTCAGGCTGATGAGTTCATGCCACCGGGGCGTGTCAGCCGGGCGGTCCCCCGCACATTCAAGGGGCGTCGCAGACGGCACGGGCTCGCCAGACCCCACGACCCGAAGGAGGGCGGGCAAGAGGAAGAGACCGACCAGCTGGGGGGCGGACGCAAGCATCAATGCCCGCTGCCAAGGCCAGCCATCGGGCAATACAGCCACCAGCAGCATCCCGAGCAGCATGCCAAGCATGCCGCTGAATTCGACCACGTTGAGCGAGAACGCATGGCCACTCGTTGCAGCAAATCGCGAGACCGTGATCAGCACGCTGAGGAGAAGCGTCGCATGACCTGCGCCGTACAGTCCCCGACCCAGCACCAGCATCCAGAGCTCGGAGCCCGAAAAAAGGAGCAGATTGCCTGAGGTCAGTGCGGCAGCACCCAGCAGGATGGCCGCGCGCAGGTAGCGCGAAAGCAGCAGGCCCGCTGGCAGATCACAGAGCAACCGGGCAAAGCCGAAGGCGCCGGCCAGAACACCAAGCGCCACGTCGTCGTAGCCCGTCTGCTGCGCGATATCCGGCAGCAGCACAGGAAAGGCGCCAAGCGCAAAGGTGTTGCAGAACACGAGCGCGGCAACCAGCCTGACCGGCTGGGTTACCAAGGGCGCGCTCCTGCGACCGGTTGGCGATGAATCACTACTCGATCCGCACGCCCGCGCGCGCCACAACGCCGCGCCACTGATCGATTTCACTGCGGATGCGGTCACGAAACTGGGCGGGAGATCCCTCAGGCGCGGGCGCCACGCCGTCCTGGGCGAGCTGCTCCGCGGTCTCCCGAAGCGAGAGCGTCCGGCGACTCTCGCTCACCAGCCGCGCAACGATCTCGGACGACACCCCCGCCGGGCCGATCATGCCGTGCCAAAGCGGTACGTCATACGCGGGCAGCCCCGATTCAGCAATCGTCGGAATCGCGGCCAGGGTACCCAGCCGTTCGCGGGTGGTCACCGCGAGCGCGCGCAGCGCCCCCGATTGCACATGCGGCAGTGCGGTCGCCGTGCTGCTGAAAAACAGCTGCGTCTGCCCCGCCATGGTGTCGGTGAGCGCGGGGCCCGTCCCCTTGTAGGGGATATGCGTCATCTGCAGACCGGCCATGTCGGCGAACAAGGCGCAGGCGAGATGCGTGATGCTGCCCTGCCCGGCCGATGCGTAGTTGAGGGCGCCCGGCCGCGACCGAGCAAGCGCCACCAACTCGGTGAAATTCGCGACGGGCAGCGATTTCGGCACCACCACCAGCATCGGACCTTGCGAAAACTGGATCACCGGCGTGATGTCGGTCACCGGATCAAACCGCAATCGATAGAGACTGGGCGTCACCGTGTAACTCGAGGCGATCAGCCCGAAAGTGTGGCCATCGGGCGGGGACTTCACCACCAGTTCGATCCCGAGCGTGCTGCCCGCACCGGGCCGGTTTTCAACCACCACCGGCTGCCCCAGCGCCTGGCCGAGGCGTTGGGCCATGAAGCGGCCGATGAAGTCAGACCCGCCACCGGTTGCAAACGGCACAACGAGCCTGATTGGACGGGAGGGCCAGGCCTGGGCGCGCGCAGCGCCGCCCACGGCAGCAAGTGCGCCGGCGGCCAGCAATGCGCGGCCAGCGGTTCGGCGATTGATCGGATTCAAGACGTGACGCCTCCTTGCGTCGGCCTGTTCAGCGACATCACCGAACGCCCGGGCCGAATTTTCCAAAGAAGAAAAACAATGATCGCAACGGTCACCAGGTTCCAGCCGATGCCGTTGACGAACGCGGCATCGTAGGAGCCGGTGAGATCGAAGACCTTGCCAGACAGCCAGCCGCCCAACGCCATGCCCGCCTGCCCGCCGACCAGCACACCACCGGTCCGGGCGCCCGCCTGTTCTGGCGGAAAGTGTTCCCTCACGATGATCGCGTAAGCCGGGATGATGCCCCCCTGAAACAGCCCGAACATGGCTGAAATGACGTACAGCGAGGCGAGGGTATCGAAGGGAAGAAACAGCGCGAGCGCCACCGCCTGCAATGCGGTACCGAGGAGAAGCGTGCGCAAGCCCCCGATCTGGTCGGAAATCCAGCCCGAGGCCAGTCGGCTCAAGACGCCACAGCCCAGCATGAGTGACAGCATCTCTGCACCACGCGCCGCACCAAAACCCAGGTCAGTGCAGTACGCCACGATATGCACCTGCGGCATGGCCATCGCCACGCAGCATCCCACAGCCGCAATGAAGAGCACCCACTGCGCCGCGTTGACAGACAGCCCGAACGGGCGATTGGGGGTGATGCCTGAGGCCCGTGCCTCAGGCGACGGTGCGGGCACGACGATTTTCGGCGGGCGCTCGCGGATGAACAGACTCAGCATCACGATGCCAAGCCCGCACACCACACCCAACGCCCAGAATGTGCCGCGCCAGCCGATGGCTTCGATGCCCGCCTGGACGATAGGCGGCCAGATTGTGCCCGCGAGAAAATTGCCGCTGGCAACCACTGCGACGGCAACCCCTCGGCGCTTCTGCCACCAGAGCGCGGTGTCGGCCATCAGCGGTCCGTAGGAACTTCCAATGCCCAGAAATCCAAGCAGCACACAGTGCGCGATCACAAACACTGTTAGCCCTGGCGCCGACGCGGCGAGTCCAAATCCGGCTAGCGTTCCCACTCCGCCCAAGGCCAGCACCCGCCACACCCCAAATCGGTCCGCCCAGCGCCCGCACAGATAGCCCCCAGCACCCAAACCCACCATCATGGCGGTGTACGCCAACGCCGCTTCGCCCCGTCCGATGCCGAAGTCGCTTTGCACCGCCGGGAGCGCCACCGCAAGGACATACATCGGCGCATTGCCCAGCGTGGCGGCGATCAGGGCAATCGCCAACCGCCAGGCAGCTGCTCGCGAGTCAATCAGCGAAGGATCCGCGGGCTGGTCGTGCACCACCCGCAGCGCGGCGCCTGCCGCACGCAGCCCCTTTCGCACAAGACCCATTGGACGAGCTCTCCGATTGGATTGACGGCCGGCCACGGTGGGGCATTCGGGGAACCCGCGCGTGGGAACATGCTGAGCGACAGATTATGAGGGGCCATACGCCCTGGGGCACCCGTCATGTGGTGGCCGGTGAAATGTTCGATTGCGGGTCCACAAACGTCACCCTGAGGGTCGTTTGCCAGCGGCCGCGCGCCATGGCAACACCCGGGCTGGCCGGACTCGCAAAGCGAAAATCCAGCGCAAGCCGGTGTGCCGCCTCGTCAAGTCGCAGATAACCCGACGACTCAAGCAGGCGGACGCGATACGGGACGCCATCTGGCGCCACCGCAAGCAACAGCCGAGCCGCCCCCGACTCCCGCGCAAGCCTGGAGACCTCCGGGTAATAGCGCTCCTGATCGGGGCGGTGGCGAATGACCAGCGTGGTGAAATCATGGTGCGGCAGGCGGGCAAACCGCTGGCCCAGGCCGATTCGGTCCAACCACGTATCCAGAAGTCTCATGACTGGCTCACGTAAACCCAAGCGTTTTGCTGGGGCAGGGTCAAAGAAGCATACTCCGCGACCACGGGCAAAGGCACCCAAGCGCACACCTGGTTTCCGGTTGCGCCGCGGCCTCTGCACCGCACCGGCATCGGCTCGCCGATCCCGGCTCACCCCAAATCTCCTGGAGAAAGCAGCATGAACAAGCGACGTGCGTTTCTGGCCACCACCGTCGGCGGACTTGCCGGTATCAGCGTGGTGACAGTGGGCCCAGTCAGTGCCCAAACCATGGTGGCCGAGACCGATGCGCAGGCCGCTGCACTGGGTTACAAGGCCAACACTGCCCAGGTTGATCAGAAAAAATTTCCCAAGCACAACGCCGAACAGAAGTGCGGGAACTGTCAGCTCTATCAATCCAAGGCAGCCGACAACGGCGCCTGCACGATTTTCCCCGGCAAGCTGGTGGCGGCAGCAGGCTGGTGCAGCGCCTACCAGAAGAAGGCCTGATCATTCTGCTCGGTTGCGGGCCTCACCGGTCGTTTCGGCCGGGCCCGCATCGCGCCGCTTGCCGCCCAGATCCCGGGCACACTCCGGAGTGATTGCAATCCACCCTCACTTTCGGAACATCATGACGCGTTTGCTCACACGCCGGCTCTGGCGAGCGGTTTTTCCGGCTCGCAAGGCCCACCTCAGGACCTCGCCGTGAAGATCGTCGTTCTGCCGGGTGACGGCATCGGCCAGGAAACGATGGCGGTCGCGGTGGCGCTCCTGGAGACCGCAGCCCAGCGCTTCAACCTCGACCTCACGCTCGACCACGACCTGGCGGGGCACGCGTCGCTCAAGGCCCATGGCGCAACGGTCACCGAAGCGCTGCTCGCAAAGGTCCAGGCTGCGGACGGGCTCATGCTCGGCCCAATGTCTACTTACGATTTCAAGGACGAGAGCAGAGGCGAGATCAATCCGTCAAAGTTTTTTCGAAAGCGGCTCGATCTGTTCGCCAACATCCGGCCGGCTCGCACCTTTCCCGGCATTCCAACCATCAGCCGCGCTTTCGATCTGGTAGTGGTGCGAGAAAATACCGAAGGGTTCTACGCCGACCGCAACGTCGAGTCGGGCAACAGCGAAATCCTGGTGACACCCGACGTGGCGATTTCGCTTCGGCGCATCACCCGCGCCTGCTGCGAGCGGGTCGCCCGCAGCGCTTTCGAACTGGCCATGCAGCGACGGCGGCGGCTCACCCTGGTGCACAAACACAATGTGCTCAAAATCACCGACGGCATTTTCCTGGATGCGTGCCATCGGGTTGGAAAGGATTTCCCCGAGGTTGAAGTCGACGACGAGATCGTCGATGCCATGATGGCGCACGTGGTTCGTGATCCCGCGCGCTTCGATGTGATCGTGACCACCAATATGTTCGGCGACATTCTGTCCGACCTGACCGCGGAACTGTCCGGCAGCCTGGGGCTGGGCGGGTCGCTGAACGCGGGCGCGGATCACGCCATGGGCCAGGCAGCGCACGGCTCGGCACCCGACATCGCGGGTCAGGATCTTGCCAATCCCTTTTCGCAGGTGGTCTCGGCTGCAATGCTGCTTGCCTGGCTGTCGCAGCGCAGCGGTGATGGACAGTATCTACTGGCCTCGCGCGCGATCGAGACCGCCATGGAGCGGTGCATCGCCGAGCGGCAGGTCACGCGCGACATCGGCGGCCGCCTGGGAACACGCGCAGTGGGCGAAGCGCTGGTGCGACACCTTCGCGAGGCATAACGGCGAATTCGCCGCCCGCACCCGGGCGGTCGCTTGTCGCGGTCGACTCTGGCGGGCCTGCGACGCAGAACGGCTTCTCGCGCATCTGAAACGCCGCGCACACAGGACGTTTGAGTATGTAATAGTTTGTCTGCCAACCTTGCACCGGAAATCATCATGGATGTGTCGTCAGCATTGCGCGCCGAGCTCGCACCCACCGGCGTGCTGCGAGCCGGGATCAACCTCAGCAACTTTCTTCTGGTGCGCGGCCGCACCGAAGCAGGCGATCCGGTGGGTGTGGCCCCCGACATGGCGCAGGCACTCGCCGAAAAACTGGGCGTGGGCGTCCGCTATGTCCCGTTCCCAAGTCCGGGTGAACTCGCCGATGCAGCAGGCCAGAACATCTGGGACGTCGGCCTGATTGGCGCCGAGCCGCAGCGCGCCGAGAAAATCGCCTTCAGCCCCGCCTATGTCGAAATCGCTGCCACGTTCATGGTTCGCGCCGGCTCGCCGATCCAGTCCATCTCGGATGTCGATCGCGCGGGCGTTCGGATCGCATCCACCGCTCGCGCAGCCTATGACCTGTGGCTCGAGCGCAATATCCGTCACGCCGAGGTCATCCGCGCGCCCTCCATTGACAGTGCTTACGAGGTCTTTGTCTCCACGAACCTCGACGCGCTCGCCGGGTTGAAGCCCCGGCTGTTGAGCGATGTGAGGAAGTTGCCCGGCGCGCGCATCCTTGAGGGCCAATTCGCATCCGTTCAGCAGGCGATCGGCACTGGCCGGACCAATCAGGCGGGTGCTGCCTTCATTCGTTCTTTCGTTGAGGAGGCCAAGCGCTCCGGGCTGGTGGCACGCCTCATTGAAAGGCACTCCGTTCAGGGACTGTCGGTGGCCCCACCGGCATGACAGACAGGGCGGCCTCACGCCCATCGCCGCAATTCAACGCACCCACTCCCCTGGAGGGAAACCCATGAAAGCAACGAAACCGCCTCTGATCGTACGCTGGGCATTCCTCGCCTGCGCCCTCCTCGCGGTGTCGACGGCATCCGCTCAGACGAAAATCGTGGTCACGAACTATGGTGTTTCCGCCAACGGAATGCCGTTTGCGATCGCGCTCGAGAAGGGCTTTTTTAAGCAGCAGGGCCTCAACATCACCGAGATCATCACTTCTGCAGGCGGCGGCACCACCATGCGCAACATGATGGCAGCTGGCGTTCCGTATGCAGAGATCAACCCCGGGGCCGCAATCGGCGCCATCCAGCAGGGGGTCGACCTCAAGATCATCGCCGACAACGTCCTGACCGTGGCCGAGTTCGCCTGGTTCGTCAAACCCGAATCAAAAATCCGCACCATCAAGGATCTCAAGGGTGCCAAGGTCGGCTTCAACAACCCGCGCTCCACCAGCGCCGCCCTGCTTCAGGTGCTGCTCGATCAGGCTGGGCTTCGGAAGGAAGACGTCCAGATGATCCGCACCGGGGGCTTTGGCGAGAGTCTGACCGCGCTCGATATCAACACCATCGACATGACCCCGATCACCGAGCCGCTATGGTCCCGCTTCAAGGACAAGTTTCGGGCAATCGCCGTGGCAAGCGAAGTGCTGCCCCCCATGAGCAACGTGGTCGGCGTCGCGCTTACCAGCCAGATGAAGGAGCACGACAAGTTCATCCGTGGCGTGGTGAAAGCACGCCGGATGGCGGTCGAGTTCATGTCGGCAAACCCTCAGGAGGCTGGCGATATCGTCGCGCGCGCCTACAACATTGACCCGGCGCTTGCCCGGGCGGTCGTCAAGAACCTGGTCGAGTCACGGACTCAGGGCATTCCTTACTGGGGCACGGGTCAGATCCATCTTGCCGGGCTCGAACGCACGGTCGCGGCGCAACGCTCCGTTGGCGCCATCACCGGCGAGGTCGACCTGATGAAAATCATCGATACGCGTTTTCTCGACGAAGATATCCGTGCAGTGGTTCGATAGCCGGCGCGCGCAGCCTGCCCTCACCGGGAGCGGTTCATGACAACGCCAGACGCCGGCGATCCTTCGCGCCTCGAACCGCACGTCACCCTGCAGGCAGTCACGCGCACCTTTGCGGGCCAGAAGTCAACGCCTGCCGTGCACGCACTCGGACCGGTCGACCTGACCCTGCGCAAAGGCGAATTCTTTGCGGTGGTGGGCCCCTCCGGGTGCGGTAAATCCACCTTGCTCGAGGTCCTCGCGGGCATCAGTCAGCCCACCAGCGGTCAGATCATCTTCGAGGGCCAGCCCGTCAAAGGCCAGGTACCCGAGGGCGTCGGTGTGGTGTTCCAGGAAGACGCTTGCTTTCCGTGGCTGAATGTCACCGACAACATCGCGCTCGGACTGCAGGCCCTGCCGCTGAGCGAAGCCGAACGCAGACAGCGCGTGGAAGACGCGCTCGCCCTGACAGGGTTGAAAGCCTTTGCGCAGGCCTTTCCCGCGCAACTGTCTGGCGGCATGCGGCAACGGGTATGTATCGCCCGCACCCTGATCATGCGGCCTCGATTGATCCTGCTCGACGAGCCGTTCGGCGCCCTCGACCAGCAGACGCGACTCCTGATGGGCGAAGAGGTGCTACGACTCTGGCGGCAATCTGGCGCAACGATCTTCCTCATCACGCATGCCCTTGACGAGGCCGCGATGCTCGCCGACCGGATTGGCGTCATGTCGGCACGGCCCGGCCGCCTCATCGACCTGGTGGAGACAGGCTGGCCACGGGAGCGCGACAGCCGTGTCGTCGAACTCCCGCAGTTCGGCCAGTTGACGGCGCGCCTGTGGCGGTCGCTTCGCGGCGAATCATTGAAGTCGCTGGATTCATCGCAGGCAACCCGGTGACCCGGCTGTCCCGCTACAGGCTCCTTGCCATCATCGTTGCCGTGGCAATCGTTGAAGCGATGTGCCGTATCGGTTGGATCGATCGCTTCACGATGCAACCGCCGCTACAGATCGGAATCGACCTCTGGAAGCTCCTGGTGTCGGGCAAGCACCTGGATGCAATCGGAAAGACCATGGGGAATGCAGCGATCGGCTTCGTATTGGCGGTCTCGGCGGGGGTCGTTGTTGCCGTGGCCGTTCATCGACGGCGCCTGCTCCGCGAAACACTGGAGCCCTTGTTCGCAACCTATTACGCGATTCCGGTGTTGGCCTTCTATCCTTTGCTGATCATTCTTTTCGGCGTAGGCGACGCACCCAAGATCACCATCGCGTTCATGCTTGGCGTGATCGCGGTGATCGTCAATCTGCTGAACGGCCTGGACCGCGTGCCTCCGGTATTGATCAAAACCGCGCGCGTCGTCGGCATGGGACCGACACAGATCGTCTGGCGTGTGACACTGCCTTTCTCCGCGCCCTACCTGCTCACCGGCGTGAAATTCGCGCTGGCCTATTCCCTGATCGGAATCATCGGCTCCGAGTTCATCATGTCAACCGACGGAATGGGTTTCGAGATTTCCTTCGCCTACAACAATTTCGATAACGCCACCATGTATCCGCTGATCGTCCTGATTCTGCTGATCTCGATCTCGCTCAATTTTGCGCTGGGCACGATCGAGAAGCAGATTCTGCAGCGGCGGGGGCTGCGGTGAGGCGGATCGACGCGGGCCTCTGGCAGGCCTGGCGAGGCCCGATCATCCTGATCGTCTCGGTGTTTGTCGTGTGGCAGGGGCTTTACCTGCTGGCGGGCGACATGGCCATGCGCTCGCCGATGCAAACCTTTTCCTATCTGGGCAAGCTCCTCGCGGGCGACCGGATCTGGCCCCATATCCACGAAACGGCCAAGGCCTCGGCCCTGGCGGTCGTGTTCTCGGTGGTCCTGGGTCTGACAATCGGACTCGCACTCGGATTTCGCAAGCTCGCGGGCGAGGTGTTCGAGCCCATGCTGGTGGCCGCCTATTCCATTCCCAAGCTCACCCTCTATCCGATTCTGCTGCTGTCCTTTGGTCTCGGCATGTCTGCCAAGGTGGCTTTCGGCGCGCTCCACGGCATCATCCCGATTGCCCTCTTCACCATCAATGCGGTTCGCAACATCCGGCCTATCCTCATCAAGACGGGGCGCGTGCTGGGCTACTCGCCCTGGGAGATGGGATGGCGGATTCTGATTCCCGCTGCTTTGCCGGAAATTTTTACCGGCATTCGCATCGGCTTCTCGCTCACGCTGATCGGTACGCTTCTCGGGGAAATGTTTGCCTCGCAGCGCGGTCTCGGCAACCAACTCATGAAAGCGATCGGACTGCACGACGTCGATCTGATCGTCGCCATCGCGTTTCTCCTCACCAGCGTTGCAGCGCTGGGTAGCGGCATTCTGCTTGCGATCGATCGCCGGTTTCAGTCAAGAATGCAGACTCAGCCGGGCCACTCGCCCAACTCCTTTTGACGATCGGCGACGGCGGGTTGACGCTCCCCGATTCGACAAGCACGATACCGCGCGCCCCATGAAGCTTCTGGCCATTGCTGTCGTCGCGCATGACGCCAACGCCGCCTATTTCGATGGCGACCGCGTTCACTATGTGAAGTTCGAACGCCCCCGCCAGGAAAAGCGCTTCAGTTTTCAAAACCCGTCTGACTGGCGCGCCGAGACCGAGGCGGTGTTCGGAATCGACGTATCGCAGGTCGACCATCTTGCGATCACATTTGATCCGTCAGCACTGCCGCCGGCGGTGGGTCGTCATCTGTCGCCCGACGCCATGCGGCGTCTGGCATCGGGTCAGTCGCTTGCCGAACCGCTTTCGCCAGAGGTCTGCGCGTATCTGCGGGCGCCCTCCGCGATCTGGCTGAGCCATCACTTCTGTCATGCGCTGAGCGGCTGGATGATCGAGCCCGAGCCCATTGCGCTTCGCATCGTGATCGATGGACTGGGCGATGGCCGGCCATGGAGTGTGTACCGCGGCGGCAAGACGGTCGCGGCAGGCGATATCCGCAAAGGTTCAATCGGCTGGGGAATTCGCGAAGCGGGCAAGGCGCTGGGAATCAAGGCCGCGCATTTCAACGACATCGCCGGCAAGGTGATGGGTATTCAGGCATATGGACGAATTGACGAAGGCTATCTCGCCTGGCTGCGCAAACTCGAGTTCGATCGCCTGGACGAGATGTGGTCATTACAGGGCTGGTTGCGCTGGAAGCATGACCCGACGGTCGCCAGGCTGACGCTTCTAGACTGGGTGGCCACGGTCCACCAGCGGACCGCCGAATGGCTGCTCGAGTTTTTTTCCCGCCATGCCCAGCCTGGCGAGCCGGTTGTCTACTCCGGCGGCGTCGCGCAGAACGTGGTCTGGAACTCGGCACTGCGAAGCAGGTTTCCAGACCTTTTCATTGCGCCACATTGTTCCGATGAAGGGCTCAGCCTGGGCGCGCTCGAGTGGCTGAGGCAGCGCCATTCACTACCGCCGCTCGCGCTCGCAGCTTTCCCGTTCGCCCAGGCAGATGTCGACGTCCCGGCGCCCTCGGAAGACACCATTGATCAGGTCGCGCAATGGCTCGCGGCGGGAAAAGTGGTCGGCTGGTATCAGGGGCACGGCGAAATCGGCCCACGGGCGCTGGGCCATCGGTCCATCCTGATGGATCCCAGGCTTTCCGATGGACGCGCCCGAATCGATCGCATCAAACGGCGCGAGCCGTTCCGACCCTACGGCGCATCGGTGCTCGCCGAAGACTTCGCGCGATATTTTGAAGGTGCTTCGGATCCCTTCATGCTCTATTCCTGCAAGGTGATTGGTCAGACGCTCCCGGCCATTCGACACGTCGACGGCAGTTGCCGCGTGCAGCGCATTGCGGGCAGCCCGCTTCCGTTTCGAGCGCTCCTCGAACGCTTTCGAGCCCTGACAGGCTGCGGCGTTTTGCTCAACACCAGTTTGAATGTTGCAGGAAAGCCGCTCGCCGCGCAGCCAGCCCATGCGGTGCACCTGTTCTCGGAGTCATCACTCGATGCGCTCTGCGTGGGCAACACGCTCTATCACCGCTGACCGTCGTGCGCGGGATTGGTGATCGGAATCAGGTTCAGGTTGAGCACCAGCCGCGCCGGGCGGTCTGTGCAGGAGGCGCCGGTGTGGCGAAGTGCCGCATTGAAAATCACCAACCGGTTCGCGACGCTCGCCACCCGCGTCCCGTCTTCGAACAGCGTGTAGCCATTGTTGTCGTTCAGGTAATAAATCGCGGTCAGTGCATTGCGGTGCCGCGTGTCGACGTGAAGACCGTACTCGATGTGACGCGACCGCCCCGGCGTGCGGTTGAGCTTGGCCTTGATCAGCCGCATCGGTCCGAACCAGTTCAGCACCGGCGCAATGACCGGCAGAAAGGCTGAGCGGTAGAGACTCCGGTTTCGCCACGCATAGAAGCCGTGCACGAACTGCACATTGTCCTCGGGCTCGAGTGCCGGAAACTGGCCCCGCAGGATTTCGCTGCGCTCCCATGGGAACGCATCAGACTGCACCGCCTCGAGGATCGCTTGCAGCGCCTCGGGGCTCAGGAGCGCATCAATGATTCTTGGATTCATGGGCTCGGTGAACGCCAATCGGGCTTGAGGAAAATTCGAAGGCGGCGCATCGGTTGGCCAGACTCGCAACGTTGGCTATAGTCCACGAATCGGCGCTCGCGCGGCTGCAAGTTTGGCACGCCACGGCAGATGTGCGCTCCAAACCCATGGCTCAACACCCTGATGAATGCACTGGTCGATTCAGTTGCCCCTGACGTGCGCGCCGTGTCGGCGTGGGCGTCACGGTTGCGCCAGCACGAGGGGCCCGACGCGGCTCGCCTCGCGCTGCGGTCGCTCTGTGAACGCCACCCGGCCAACACCGCGCTCGCCGCGCTTTATGAATGGAACGACCCGCTCTGGTGGCACAGCTTCCATTTTGGCGGGATCCGGCTTGAGCGACGTGGCCCCCAGCATTTTGATTTTGTCTGGTCGGTGGTTCAGAACCGGGAGTTCGCACGCCGGCTCAAACAGATTCCTGTTGAACTGACCCCTGCTGCGGTGCTGGACACCCTGAACCAGGATGCGATCTCTATCCTTTCCGAGCGTCACAACATCCAGTGGGTGGTTTTTCGCGGCGAGGTTCCGATTGGTCTTTCAATGTTCGTCAATATCAATTTTCGGAACCGGACCGCAGAACAGATCATGGGCATCCTGCCAGGGTTCGATGTTTCGTTTCTGGTGGGCGACGCGTACTGCGCCAGTCTGCTGTTTGCGTTCAACTGCCTGGGCCTGAACAAGGTTCAGGGGCTGATTTATTCGAACAATGAATCGATCGCACTTCAGCAGGAGCGCCTGGGGTTTCGCCGCGAGGGGCTCCTGCGGAAAGCCATCTGGGATGAGGAGCACGACCAGTACAAAGACCTGGTCCAGATTGCGCTCTTGCGCGAGGAATTTGTGACAAACCGGGTGTTGCAGCGCCATATTCGCAGGCAGCCGCACGACCCGCTTCTCGATACCCTCAGGAGCGTCGCCCGACCACCCCTGGCACCAGCTCAGGGATAAAGCGCGACAGGTAGTCAAGCGAGAGGTCGTGCGAGATGATGATGCGTTCTGATGAGCCTTGATGCACCACCGAGTGCGGATAAGGTCCCCCATCCTTGAACGCCAGAAGCTTGCCCTGTTTCCAGGTTCGGGTTTCATCGCCAACGGTGATGCTGCACCCCGGGTCATCCTGAAGGCAAAGATGGATGCGCAAGAATTCCGGGGTCCATCCGCGGTGCGGATGAATGATCGAGCCGGGAATCAGGCGGCTCACAAACACGTTTCTCAACACCCCTTGTTGCTCGAGCTCCGAAATCAAACTCGAGACCAGCGGGAGCCTGCTGCGGAACGTGCGAACCAGGGGTTCGATATTCATCGAAAGCTGCGCCTTCGACAGCTCGATATGCTCGCCCTGAAAGATCGACAGCGGAAACGCATCCCAGGTGTTGTCGTAAAGACTGTCGAAGTGCGGGATCTTGTATTTCGGGTACGGCATGAAGGGCCTGAACTTCGCGATAAAGCCCAGGATTTCCTGCCGGATCGCGTCAGCCTGATCCTCGAGCGCAACGCACCACGGCACGCGATGCAGTTCATGGTGCCAGAAGGCTGGCTCCATTGCTGCCGGCGGCTGATCAGCCGAGGGCGCAGCCGGCGCCTTCCCGATCGACACTTTTTCAACAGGGTCAGTCATACAATGCATGCGCCCGAATTTGCCGTGGTGTGCCAGCTTGCCGGACGCGCTCCAGGATCGCAACCGCAAGCGGTCCATCGCGGCCGGTTCACAGCCTTGCCCCAAACACCGCCCAGGAAATTGAGGTTGCCATGCCCGATGTCGGCACCCTTCCGGTCATATCGCTGGATGTGCTGAATGCAGACGAGTGCGCACGCTGGTCCGAGCGCGTTCTGGCGTTGAAGTCGCACTGGACCGCCCGCGACCCCGATCTGCCGTTTTTCACCTTGGGGCTTGCCGCCTACTGCGACGCTTCTCCCGACGAAGCCGGTGCGCCGTATCGGGTCGAGTCGTATCGTCAATGGAACAATCGCCTCCTCCTCAAGCACTTCGGCGCCCTGCTCGAACAGTGTTGTCAGGCACTCGCGTCGGCGACCGGGGTGCCGGCCGCGTGCCCCGGGGGCGGCGCCGCGGTTCCCGGATTTCATATTCACCTGCCTCATCCGGTCTTCGCCAAAGGCATTGCCAGCCAGCATGTGGATCTTCAGTTTCAACGGGTCTTTGGAGGGGTTGATCCCGATCCTGGCGCGGTTCTCACCTTCACGCTCCCGATTTCGATGCCCACCGGCGCTGCGCTTCGGATCTGGCATTCAGAGCACCAGTCTGCGGTGTACCCCTATCAACTCGGAAAAATGACGATCCATAGCGGGTTGAGTCTGCATCAGGCGGTGATCAACCCGCATGACGAGCCGGTGCCACGGATCATGCTGCAGGGACATGGCTTGCGCCATGAAGGACAGTGGAATTTGTATTGGTGATGGGCGCGGTCAGGTGTGAAATTGCCTGAGCGGCTGGCGCGGCCACTCGCGATACACGTCGAGCCGCGCATCATGACGACGGCGCACATGCCTCTGGATGGTGCGGTGAATCAGGAACTCCTCCCGCAGCATCGAAAACAGGGTCAGGTCCTGGTAGCGTTCACCCGACTCCGCCCAGAGTTCCTGCCTGAGGCGCGCCTCCTCTGTGAAGCCAAGGCGGTTTTGCAACTGCGCTGCGTGCGGGTTTGAGGTCAACACGCGAGTTTGCACCTTGTTCATGCCGAGACAGTTGAAGGCGAACATGAGGCTTGCACAGCAGGCGTCTGCAACCGCCATCGAACGATCGTGGCCCGGCAGGATTCCCATGATGAGCTCTGCGATTCGATGTCGGAAGTTGATGTTCACAATCATGGCGAGCCCGACTGGAACCCCCTCTCGGAACACGACCCACTGGATGGCGTTGGTCTCGGGAATAAGACTCTGCTCGTCGGTGGTCAATTTTTCGAGCAGATCTCGTGGCGTGAGCGATTCCGGCAGCTGCTTGAGCCTGGACGAAAAATCTCGGTCGAGGATGACTGTCCAGACAAAATCGAAATGCTCCGAGGTTTGCCGCTCGAGCGTAATGCCACCGAATTGAAGGGGCTGCCACCAGGCTTCATCGTGCCAATCGAACAGCTCGGAGATGGCCGCGTTGTGTGGCTCACGCCGTACAAGCGGAATCAGCGCCTGCCTCGCCGCACTCAGACCCTTCTGACTACGCAGCTGACGCAGCCACCCGACGAGTTCGACCGGCTCCGGGGCCAGGCGGGTTTCAATGGAGCGTGTCACGACTCGGCAGGCGGCGCGGGCTTCTGCGCGGTTTCAGGCGACAACCCGGCGACCGTCTCCCGCAACAACGCCCGATCAAGCCGACGCCCCACCTCGTCGCGCGCGAGCTTCAGCATGTCAGCGCGCATCATTAACCGCTCCAGTTCCGAATCGACAAAGGCCAGATATCGGAGATGACCCTTGGCTTCGTCGCCCAGGGTATCGAGCTCATAGGCAAGGCCGTTGATTTTGATGATCGGCATGGTGTCGCGTGCTGGCTCTCAAGTGTAAGGCGGATAGTATAGACAGCTCCAAGCCCACCGCCCGCAGGCATGCGAGGACAGGCGCGCAACGCCGCGGGCGAGGTCTTTTCAAGCGGGCGCCATGCCAGCCTTGACACCGAGGCACGACCGGCCTACGGTGATCAGGCACCATTCATCGGTCGTACTTGCCGGGGTCAACGCTTTGGTCACCACGAAAAAAATCCGCCTTGGCCCCAGCATCATCTCGATCTTCCTCTTTCTGATGGTGCCCGCGTTTATCGCGTTGATCATGTTCGTTTATCTGTTCAATGAACGAACCGCGAACATGACATCCAGAAGCCTGATTGAACGATTCAAGCTGGAAGCTGTGCTGAGTATGAGCGAGCTCATCAACCCGATGCGCCTGCTGGTCAATTCGGCTGCCGCCCTGGGGAATGCCCATCCGCATTTTTACAGCTCTGATGGATCGTGGGATTACCTCAAGGCGCTCGTCGGCCCTCAGCCGTCCAGCCCGTCTGCCTACGTCGGTCTGCAGGACGGCTCATTCCGACAGGTTCGCCGGGTAAGCGCCGGCGGAAAAATACAGGGCACTGCCATTTCTGAAGGGATGCGCTTCGGGCTCCGTTCGATTTCCGGCGATCGGACCATCGAAAACTATGTATTCGTTGACGATGCTGGCAAGCCCCTCGCGCAGTCCAGTGCACCCACCGACTACGATCCGCGCAAACGACCGTGGTACAGCGAGGCTGCAGCAGCGAAGAAGCTCATCCTGACCGACCCCTATATTTTTTCGACGACCGGGCTCCCGGGGCTCACGATCGCTGCGCCCTTTTATGCCGGTGACAGCCTGGCGGGCGTGATCGCCACCGACATATCGCTTGAGACCATTTCACGTTTCCTTGCTGGTCAGTCAGTGAGCGAGCGATCCGTCAGCGTCATCTACGATGCATCGGGTTCGGTGATTGCAAGTTCGATTGCCCAGGACAATTTCAGAGAGGTCAACAACCGTATCGAGCTCAACAGCCTCGCAACGCTATCGACCAACCTGCCGGCGCTCGCCATTGCCATGCGGGTCAACAAAGACGAACCGCTGCTGGTGTTCCACCATCCCGAGAACGGCACGGAGTACGTTGCGGTGTTCTCGCCCGCGCCCGCGGAATTTGCTAAACCCTGGACCATTCTGTCGATCACGCCGATGGAGGATTTTCGAAAGGAGTTCAGCCGAACCAACCAGATCATCTTTTACTTCGGTCTGTTCCTGATTTTTGCGCAGATTGTTCTCATCTACATCTACGCCAGGAAAATCGCCCGCCCTCTGGAACAGATCACCAGCTCGATAGAGAACCTGATCGACTTCAAACCCCTGTCGCCAACGCGAATCAGCAGCCGCATTCACGAACTCGCCTCGCTGTCCGGCGCGGTCCGGAAGCTCGCCACAACCATCACCGCCTTTACCTCTTACATTCCCCGCGACCTGGTCAATAACCTGCTGAGCACTGGAAAGCCAATCGAAATCGGTGGAGAGAGCCGTTACCTCACCATTCTCTTTACCGACCTGAAAGATTTTTCAACGCTTTCGGAGTCCACGCCCTCACGCGATCTGCTGCGCCGCGTCTCTTCCTACTTTGAGCTGATGACGCTCGCGATCAAGGAAGAAAATGGCACGGTCGACAAGTTCATTGGCGACGCAGTGATGGCTTTCTGGGGCGCGCCGCTGCTTGACGAGCGTCATGCCTATCACGCCTGCGTGGCGGCCATCAAATCACAGCGTCGCATGGAGCACCTGAACGCAAAGCTTGCAGCCGAAGGCAAGCCGCCGCTCTACGTCCGTATCGGGATTCACTCCGATGCAGTGCTGGTGGGCAACATTGGCTCTGAGGAGCGGCTCAGTTACACCGTGATGGGCGATGGGGTCAACATCGCCTCACGCCTTGAGGGCGTCAACAAGGAGTACGGCACCCAGATTTGCGTGAGTCATTCGGTGTTCAAGGAAGCGGGCGAGCGGCTGTGGTTGCGCCCGATCGACCAGATCACCGTGAAGGGCCGCAAAGGCGAGCTCATCATCTACGAAGTGCTGGGCACTCGCGATGGCAGTCTCGAGACCCAGGCAAGCGAATTGCAGCAGCGCGTATGCACGCTCTCGGAGAAGGCGTTCACCCTGTTTACGAACCGGCAGTTCGGCGAATCGATTGCCATCTATTCGCAAGTGCTCGAACTCACCGAGGATCCGGTTGCCCGGGTCATGATCAGCAAATGCGAGCAGCTCGCCCTGGCGTCGCCCGACGCCTAGAGCGGTTTACGCCGGCCGTGACTGCCCGCGCATAACAGGCTTGCAGCGAGCGGGTTACGCGCTCGCGGCCTTGCGGGCTCTCCGGATTGAAGCGATCTGCGCACGAATCGCCTCTTTGACGCCCAGCGCGTCTGCCGCATGAGAGGAAAACCGAACGCCCGCCGACAGGAATCGCAATCGGCCCTCCTCTGAAAGCAGGCCGCTTGCCATCTCGGGATGGGGTCTCCGCCATTCCCTCGCGAGTGAGCGCGTCAACTCGACACCGGGAAACTCGAGCGCACTGGCAAGTACGTCGGCCTCGGTCACCAGAAGAGCCATTTCCGCACGCGTGCCTGAATCCTTGGCTGTAACCCTGTCCCGATGCCACCCATCGTGCACTTGCGCGACACCCGTCGGATCGGTCAACAGGACCAGGTGACGGACGAGAGCCCAGTCCGACGCCGACAGGCCGATTCGGCGAGCGTGAGGCGCAAAGCGGGCAAGACTCATTTGCTCGATTTCCTGCGGTCCCCGGTTGCACCGTCCGGGGTGCTGAAAATCATGAACCGTCATCGCAAGCAGGCAGAGCATCTCGAAGCGCGTGAGGCCTGCGCCGGGTGTGCCCAGAAGACTTCGCCTTGCCTTGATGAGACTCGCCATACTCACCAGCGTATCGGCGACATGAAGACGGTTGTGATAGGCGGGCTCTCCAACCCGACGCGCCCGAGCACGACCAGAAGACTCCACCGCGTCGGCACACTCGATCAGCATGCGAGGGACCTCGGCGCGACCATCGATCGCTGATGGCGCATCCAGCCAGGTGAGCACGCCCCGCATGACAGCGGCAAGGCCGGGCCAGTCGTCGGGCCAGCGGCTTCGCAACTGTCGGTAAGCCTCCACTGCAGCAGCAAGCTCCGGCCGCATGTTGCACCGGCTCGCAGCTTGAGACGGTGTGGCAGCCGGGTTCACGCAACCGCTCCACGGCGATCCGGTTGCAAGGCGGAATCAGCTCGGCGCCCCGGTCGAATCCGCCACATCAGCCACACCACAATGGCGAGGTTCACCAGATTCCATGCGATACCGTTCAAGAACGCCGCGTCGTACGAACCGGTCAGATCGAACACCTGCCCCGACAGCCAGGCGCCCAGCGCCATCCCCACCTGACCGCCCACCATCACGCCGCCGGTTCTTGCGCCCACCTGCTCGGGCGGGAAATATTCCCGGACGATGATCGCGTAAGCCGGGAAGATTCCCCCCTGAAAGAGCCCAAACATCGCCGAGATCACATAGAGCGAGCCCAGACCGTCGAAAGGCAGAAACAGCGCCAGGGCAATAGCCTGCAGCGCCGACCCCAGTAGCAAGGTGCGCATCCCGCCGATTTGATCCGAGATCCAGCCCGAAGCAAGCCGACTGACAACGCCAAAGCCCAGCATCAGCGACAGCATCTCCGCGCCACGCGCGGCGCCGAATCCCAGATCGGCGCAATAGGCGACGATATGAACCTGCGGCATCGCCATGGCCACGCAGCAACAGACGGCTGCGAAAAACAGCAACCACTGCGCCCCGAGTGGGGACAGCCCGAATGGGCGATCGGAGCTGAGCCCCGGTGCGGCAGCCGGCACACCCGCGGGTCCGCCAAGGGAGCTGATTGCAGGCGGGCGTTGCCGCATGCAAAGGCTCAATCCCACCATACCGAGCCCGCAGATCACACCCAGCAACGAGAAGGTTGCTCGCCAACCGAACGCATCAATTCCTGCCTGAACCAAAGGCGGCCAGATGGTGCCCGCCAGAAAATTCCCGCTCGCGACCACGGCTACCGCAACTCCCCGGCGACGTTGCCACCACAGCCCGGTATCCGCGATCAGTGGCGAAAAGGAACTCCCCATTCCGAGAAAGCCCAGCAGCAGACAGTGCGCCAACACAAAAATCGCCAGACCCGGCGTAGCCGCCGCCAGAAGAAACCCGGCCAGCGTGCCCACCCCGCCCAGCGCCAGTACCCAGGCGACTCCCCATCGATCAGCCCATCGGCCGCAGAGGTAACCGCCGGCCCCGAGGCCAATCATCATGACCGTGTAGGCCAGTGCAGCGTCGCCCCGGCCGACGCCGAAATCGCGCTGGACTTCGGGCAACACCACCGGAAGAACATACATGGGTGCATTGCCCAACGTTGCGGCGACCAACGCAGCCGCCAGCCGCCAGGCAGCAAAGCGCGAGTCGATCAGCGCGGGGTCGGCGCTGTCATTGAAGCGACTGCGAGCCGAACCATGCTGCAAAGGCTCAGATGCGCCAGGTGGCTTGATTGAGGGCATGCGGGATTATGACTGCTTGGATCCCGTTATCCCACCTGATTGTGCGGTCGAGACCATCCAGAATAGAGTCTTGGCCAATCCCCCCAGACATGCAGAGGTGCCCGATGAACGAATTCCCTCCACAGCTGGTTGCCAATGACGAAGCCGCCAACGATGGCAATCCTTCGGGAAGCGAGCTGACGCAGATCGAGATCGATCAGCGCGTCTACGATCTTTATGACGAGTACTGTCACGGCCGGATCGACCGGCGCACCTTCCTATCGCTCGCGGCCGCGGTCACGGTCGGCGGTCTGGCGATGGCGCAGGCGTTGCTGCCGCGTTACGTCCAGGCGCAGACGATCTCTTTCACTGACACCCGGATCAAGGCGAACTACGTCAACTACCCGTCGCCCGGCGGCAACTCCGGCCAGATGCGGGGCTATCTGGTCCAGCCGGCAGGCAAGGGGCCTTTCCCAGCGGTTCTTGTCATTCACGAGAATCGCGGCCTCAATCCCTACATCGAGGACGTGGCCCGCCGTCTGGCGGTCGAAGGCTTCCTCGCGCTCGCGCCGGACGGGCTGTTCCCGGCGGGAGGCTATCCGGGCAATGACGATGACGGCCGTGAACTGCAGGCGAAGCTCGACCAGGCCAGGCTTCGCACCGACATGCTGAACGGCGCACGCTGGCTCAAGGCGCATGGTTCCTGTAATGGCAAGCTGGGCGTCACCGGCTTCTGCTGGGGTGGCGGTGCCACCAACCATCTCGCGGTGGAACTGGGAGCAGATCT
>RFXC01000191.1 GCA_009921765.1 Betaproteobacteria bacterium
TTCAAAGCCCACGGTACTGCGCGAACTGCGCGCTTCCTTGAGGCCCGTGGGGCCATCGCCCAGCAGCGTCCAGGTGCCCAGCACCCAGTCGGGCGCCTCGTCGTTTGAGCCATACACCTCGAAGTCGACCGGATCCCAGCCGGGATGGTCGACCGCCGCCACCAGATCCATCCGGTCGATGACCCGAGCGGTGGCATAGCTCACCTGGAAGCCGCTGCCCGGGCCCGCACCGTTCCGGTAGGCGGTGTCGATGTCGCCGTCGTTGACACGCGCCACATCCTGGCCCTGGGGCGACGCACCGCCGGGCGAAGCCTGCAGGGCGGTGATGTCGGCATCGAGCGGCTGGCTGGGCATGCCCCAGGCATAGATGCGGATTTCGGTTTCAGAACCGATCTGCAAGCCCTCATCGAGCTGCAGATTGACGCCGCTGTATTCGATCCGGCGCCCGAGCACAAAGGTCCAGGTCTCGGCCGTCAAGGCCTGTTGCGGATAGATCTCGTAGAGATATTCGAAGCCGTCCTGGCTGGTGGCAAGCGCCGCATACTGCGCGCCCGCGAACGCCGCTGCCTGGTCGGTGCTGAGCGTGATGCGGTCAAGGCGAACCACCTTGCCATCGGCCGGCTTGATCGTGGCACTCAGATAGGCGTCGCGATTGATCGTATCGCCAAACACCCGGCCAAAGGCGGGCAGTAGATTCGTCGCGGTGGTGCGCGCCACCGGCTCGATCTCGAGCCCGAGATTCTCGGCGGTCTGCTTGAGCGCACCGACCGTGATCGCGGCACCCGGCGACACCTTGCCCGCAATGCCGTCCTGGGACTCGGCATCGTGTTCGCCGACCGGATCCCACGACGCAAGCAGCGCGCCCTCGGCCTGGGTGACCGAGCCCGCGGGCGGCCCCGACATGCCGTCAGAGGCCGAAATGAGGATATTGCGGCCGCGCAGGTTGGACATCTCGGCATCTGCGGTTTCGGGCACCTGCACATTCATGTGCGGATACAGGAGCGCCATCAGGTCCGGCGCCAGCGCATAGCGGGCGAGCTCGTCCATTTTGCTGACGCTGCCAAACCGTTCCTTGATGCTGTCGATATCGCTGGGCCTGACGCGCTCGTTGAGCTCGGCGATCTCCGACTCGCTCACCACATTGCGCTCGAACGCCGCATCGAGCAACGCACCGCGCGTGACCTCGATGGTGATGTCCTGCGGTGCGTACTCCAGGTCGCCCTTGTCGTTGTTCACCATGCCGCCGGCTTCAACCGAAGCCTTGGCATCATCCCAGGCGGTGGGCTCGATCAGCCGCAGATCGCCGTTGGTTTCAACCAGGTTGATGCTGCCGAGCGCGCGCGCGGCCAGACCGCCGTCGCCCGCGATATTGCTGTCGACCCGGGCCGCAACCAGACCGTCGCCGCCATCGAGCTGAATGACGCCCCCGATGATCCGCGAGGTGGCGCCAATGCCCAGAATGCCGTCGGTCGACAGCACCCGCACCTCGTGCGCCTGGCCAATGCTCAGCTGATCGAACTGGTCGAAGCCTTCGCCCGCTTTCAGCGGCTCGCCATTCAGTTCATAGGTGGCGGCAATGATCTGTCCGATTCGCAGCGGCGCCGCGCGCTTCTTGTTGTCGATCTGCTCGATCGTGATGTCGCCGGTGGCAACCACATTGAGCTTGCCGCGCGGATCCTTGATGCGGATCGTGACATCGCTGTTCGACTTGATGTCGGGCACCGCACCCGAGAACACCGCCGTGCCCGCCACCTCGAGCGCGTTCGAGGACAGCGCAATCGGCTTGAAGCTGTCGTAGTCGTCGTTGCCGGTTGAGTTGCCGTAAGAGATGTTGCTGCGCAGTTCGAGCTTGCCCGGCGTCTGGATGTTGATCGTCTGCTGGCGCGAGCCCAGCATGGCTTCGATCGCAATCGGCTGGTCGGCCTTCAGCGCATAGGTGTAGAAATCTTTCAGGCCGGTGATGGTGGTGGTTTTGGTGGTGACGGTTTTTTCACGCAGCCAGCCGCCACCGGTGACGATTGGCGGATCTTCAATGACTTCCTGATTGTTGAAGTCGCTGTCATAGGTGCTGTCGGCAACTGCCGGCTTCCAGTCTTTCTTGTTGTACTGGATCTTCTCCGACTCGGTGCTTTCCCAGACCGTGTGGTACTGGGGCTGGCCCGCGTACTGCTTGACCTTTTCTTCGTCGAGGATCTGCTCGCCACCCGTGAGCTGCGCAACGAACTCCCAATCGTCTTCATCGGTGAAATCAAGCACCGGGAAGGTGACGGTTCCGGTATCGCCCACCCAGCGATAGAGCTTGTTGTCGAACACGTCTCGCACCAACGAAACATCTTCGGTCAGCTTGATCGCCGGATTGGCCTTTTCCGCATACGAGTAGATGAAGAGCTCGTCGCCATCGATCGGGTCTTTGGTGCTTGAGCCCGCCTCGATCAACACCTCGGATTCGCGCAGCGGCGAGCCATCGGTGTACTTGGTGTCGGTGAACTTGGCTTCGGCGTCGGCCGCCAGCCAGTCCCAGTCCCAGCCCACCAGATTGAAACTCTTCTGCTCGTAGATCTTGATCGTGGTGCGCGTCTTGGCCTGTCCGGTGGCCCAGACGTAGTAGCGGTCGAGTTCGGGCTGATAGAGGATCGGCGTGTAGTCGGCCGCGCTTCGATCGGCCTGCAAGCCGGTGACCAGGTTCTGCCGCCGGTAGATGATGCTGCTGGCCCCGCCCTCCGCCTGCTCGAGCGTGCCCTGCAGATACTCGCGCTCCATCTTCCCGTCGCTCACGGTGAAGACTTCGCGGCGCAGATTGTCGGTATCGGTGATGGTGATGCGGCCCACCCGGTTTTCCGACACATCGATCGCGCCCACCGCCAGCCGGTAAGCGGTCTGGTTGACGATGTTCACCGCCGCATAGCCGCTTGCCACACGCAGCCTGCCGTTGCCGGTGCTGACGATCTGGCCGGTCAGGTTGATGACCCCCGCGCTCGGCTTGATGTCGTCGAGCAGGATCAGGCCTTCCTCGGCATCGAACGCGCCATCGACCGACTGGAGCTTGAGCTCGCCGCCAAATTCAATGCCGGGCAGCAGCCTGCCGTTGTTGTCGTTCAGGTTGCTAGTGCGCGTGGGATTGAACTGCGGCGTGAACGTGAGGTCGATGCTGTCGACGCCAGACTGGATCAGTCCGTTGACATTGAGATAGCGCGCATTGATGTTGATCTCGCCCAGCGCGAACACGAGCGAGGCGCGGGCCGCGTTGGCGGCGATGGTGTCAAGAATCCAATTGCTCAATCCACTCGGGGTATCGGCGATTTCGCGGGTTTGGGCCGAGCGGAGGGGATTCCTTCTGGGGTCCGAAAGCAACTTGCCGAAGCTGTCGAACCACGACATGTACTGCTGCGGATCGGCACCGCTGTGATACCAGTCTTCGGTGGCCAGATTGAAGTCGCCAAAGGCGGTGAGCTTGACCGACCGCGCGCGCAATTCGCCCGTAACGTTGATGCTGCCATCAAGGTTGGTGAGATACAGGTCGCCGCTGGCATTGCTGATGCGGCCGCGCACATAGAGGTCTTGCGGCGCATCGGGAATCTTGAACGTGCCACCCACCGAATACCACTCATTCGGCCACGCATTCTGGGTGACGCGAACCACGCTGGCTCCGGGCTCGGTGCCCGCAGGCCCCACCCGAATGCCCTTGAACCAGGTGGTGCCGGCCGCCATCGTCACCATTTCCTTGCCGATCAGGTCGGTGCGGCCCGAAGACAGGATGCCGATGTCGTTGATGACCAGACCAAACGGCGTGGTGTTGCTGATGTTGACGCTCGCGCTGCCGTGCGCAATGGCACGGCCACCAGTGACTGCAGACTCGACCGAGGTGCGGCTTTGGTCGTCGGCATAGACATAGATGCCGCCACCCGAGGCGGTGACCGGGGGCAGTCGCAGGAACAGCTGGTCGAAGGCCGAGCGCGCAGCGGTCACACCATTGACGGTTTCGGCCAGGCCCAGTTTCTTGAGCTTGGAGTCGATCTGCTCGAGAAGCGCCTGGTAACGCGCCACCATCTCGGCGTTGCCCGAGTGGCTCTCGATCCAGCCAACGATCTTGGCGCGGTCTTCGAAGAGCGTATTGGCAACGTTGGCATACACCAGCTGCGGCAGCGCCAGATCCTTGGGCTTGACCACATAGAAATCATCGGCAAGCGCCATCGCAAGGCTCACGCCCTTGTCGCTTGCGATCGAGATGATGTCGCTCCAGCCAGTCTCGAAGCTCTCGGCTCGGTTGATCGTGATGCCCGGGCCGATGCGCTTGTACCACTGGCCTGAGTCGGTGCGGACGATCTGGCCGGTTTCCACCCGCATCGTGATGTACGTGTTGGCACGGTTGAACTGGTGGTCGGGCTCGATCGGCGTCCATAGCCGGCTGTTGGTGTAGTCCTGCCGGTCAAGCACCAGATTCGAATCGGTGTTGGTCGAGGCTGCCGGCGTGTACTGGTAGTAGCGCTTGCCAGGGATCGCCTTGCTGAACGCACCGGGCACGGCTTCAACCACCGTGCCTTCGCTCACGCCAATCGCAACCTCCTCCATCTCGACCCGCGCAAATTCATAGCGCTGCGCGGGGTCGAGTCCGAGTGCGGTTTTTTCGGCCTCGGTCAGATCCTGTCCCAGCCGGTCCTGGGTGAAGGCCGGCGCCGTCTTGAGATCCTGCGGATAGGGGCTGTTGAGCGCGCCCTTCACCAGAATCGGCAGGATGAGCACTTCGGTGCGGTAATTGACACCGGCTTCGAGCTTGGCCTTCGAGCCCACCTCGACCGCGTTGATGCTTCGAACCGTGCCCGAGCCGTCGAGATTGGCGTAGTACGGGGTGCTGGTCAGGTTCACCGTCTTGCCGCGGTGGCGCGCACGCTCATCACCGCCGGTACCGGGCTCGGCGATCATTTCAATGTCACGCACCGCGCGCACGGCGGTATCGCCCAGGAGCCGCACCGCATTGGTCTCGTCGATCGTCGCCTCGACGATCGGAACGCCCAAGCCCTGGAGCGCGATGACCTTCATGTCGGAGCGCGCGGTGTTCATGAGCAGGTTCGGCACGCGGTTGGCATCCTGGCCTGACCGCAGCTTCACATCGGTGCCAAGCAGCTCGGTATCGGTCAGGAAGATCGAGTTGTTGGTGGAGAGGTTGCTGAACGCGTTGGCATTGGCCCCGGCGATCGCGCCGCCCGAGCCGACGTTGGCCGCTGCCGTGAGGTCGGCATCGGTGCGGGTGGTAAGCAGCACATCGCCGCTGAAGTTGCGAAGGCTTGCGCCGTCGGCCTGAATCCCCGACACCAGGTCGGCCGACTGATCGGCGAGCGCAACGTTGATCGCGAGGCCACCGTAGCCGTCGACCCGCACCTTGTCGATGATGTCGACGTTGGTGTAGGTGGAGATGTCCAGCGTGCCGCCGGTGGCGGTATCGGACTGCACGGTAATTTCGGCGCCCGGGGCGATAGTCACCATCGAGCCAAAACGCAGCGTGGGCGCGCCAACGGTGGTGGAGAGCGTAATCGCGGTGATGGCGCCTAGGCCTGCCGATGTCGAATCGAGCGAGTCTTGCGTGGCCGACATCGCGGTTTTGTCCGCCGCATTCTTCGCACGGATCACCACCGTTTCAGCGTTGATCGTGGACTGCTCACCGATATCGACCTGCGAAATGCCGCGCACCGCATTGGTCATTGCCGCGCCGCTGCCCGCCAGCGCGCCGACTGCGAGATTTTCCGAGCGCGCATCGAAGTTGTTTTCGCGCTCCGACGTGACATGGACCGTGTTCGCCTCAACCCGGTTGCGGCTGCCGATGGTGGCGTACGACTCGCCGATCAGCGTCAAGGTGGAGTCTGCGCCCGCAATCCCCACGAACAGGCCGCCGCTCGAGGCGGTGGCCAGCTGATAGACCGAGTCGGTGGCATAGCCGTCAATGCGCAGCCGCCCGGTATCGATCTGTACATCATCGCCCAGCCCCGCGCGCGCCACGCTGCGGTCGATGGTGGTGACCGAAGCCAGGCCCATCGATGCGCCCGAGCTCACCGACAGGGCGTGGGATTCCGCCCACGAGCCCTGGTCGGCATGGGCACGGATCTCGACCGTGGACGACTTGTCGGTAATGACCTCGGTGCCCGAGATCGATGCGTTCAGCACCGACGCAACTTCGTTCTCGGTGACCGTGCCGGCGGCCGCAGCCGCAATGAGGCCGAACGCGGCGGCGGCAGCGAACACCTCGTTGTAGAGGTCGATGTCGTTTTCAGCCAGCACGCTCACGCCCGCATCGGCGATCACCTCGCTCCAGCCAAACGGGCTGCTGCTCTCCACCGGCGTGGTGCCCGAACGATCGATCACCGCATTCACCGCGGTGGCCACCGTGTTGTAGGAGTTCGCGCCACCGCCCGCGATCGCCCCGCCGATCGCACCGGTAATGGCCACCGCAACGGCGGTGGAGTAGGACTCGATTGAAGGCTTGTGGAAGGCGTGGACGTCGACCGCGCCCAGGGTGTCGATGGTGGCGCGGTCGATCTGCGCGCGCACCGAGCCATCGATGGTGTTGTTGGCCACCGCGACACCGATTGCAAATGACGCGCCATTGACGCCAAAGGCAGCGGCAATCGACACCGCCATCACCGACGAGCGGATGCTCGCGATGTCTTCGGCGGTGACCGTCACATCGCCATCGATGTCGACGCCGGTGACCGTGGGCGTTTTGTCCGCGTCCAGCTCCTGCGTGGTGTCGCGGATGGCAGCGAGCGTATTGGTGTTGATGCGGTTGGTGGCGCTGCCGCCTGCACCGGAGATCGCAACCGACACGCCACCGCCGACCGAGGCCGCGGCCGAACCCGCAAACACGCTGGTATCAATCGCCTGGCGGTTGGTGGCCGAGATCACGAGCGAAGTGGCCGTGACCGGCGCCTCCGGGTCGTCCAGCGGATCGACTTCGGTCTCGGTGTCCGGGTCGGCCTCATCATCAGCCGGCGGCTCATAGCGCGTGAGCGAAGACTTGATGAAGAGCGCGTGAATCTCGTTGGCCGACTCGGTCAGCAGCTGCTTCCACTTGCTGGAGTCGGCCAGATCCTGCGAAAGGAAGATGTCGTCCTGCGTACCGTCTTCGTCGGCGTCTTCGCCTTCGATGTCATCGTCGCCGATGTATTCGTAGACCTCGCCTGCGCGTGCGCCCGACTTTGCGCCCATCAGGACGGTGTCGCCCTTTTTGATGCGCTCGGGGTTGTCTTCGCTCTGCCGGTAGGTGACAGCGCCCGCGTATTCATACGGGTTGTAGCCAACAAAATTGCGGGCGAGCGACACCCCCACCGACGCGCCAAAGCCATTGCCGGCGCCCACGCCCACGCCGATCGAGGCCGAGATGATGGTGGACTCGATCAGGCTTGAAGACGATGCATCAACCGTGACCGTGCCGCCTGCGGCGAGCGCACTGTCCTCGATCCGCGCATAGGCATCGCCCACGATCACGTTCAGTGCCGAGGCACCCGCGCCGCTGATACCCACGCCGTTGCCCACACCCAGGCCGATGGCGGCCGACGCGGCAAGCGCAAAGGCGTCGATCCTGTAATCGGACAGTGCGTTGACGTCAACGCCGCCCGCGCTTTGCAACTCGGCACCGTTGATGCCTGCAAACACCACGCCATCGATCACATTGCGCGCCAGCGTGACGCCGATCGACACCGCAAGGCCGTTGCCCAAGCCCAGCGCGGCCGCGACCGACACCGCGCCCGCCCAGGCATCGATCGTGGAAGCGTCAACCGCGCGGATGACCACGCTGCCCGCTTCGATCGAATTGGCGCGCTCGCGCGGCTCCTCGAAGGTGGTGATGCCCGCAGACAGCCGGGTGCCGATGTAGTTCTCGGCCCAGACGCCCGAGCCGCTGATGCCAACCGAATTGCCGGTGCCCAGCGCGACCGCGGCCGAGCCCGACACGACCAGCGCATCGATGCCCTGATTGCCCTCTGCGGTGATGCTGAGTGTGCCCTCGGCGATCAGTTCGGAGTCGATCGCCTGCGCGGTGATGGTGGAGATGGCTTCATCGCCTGCCAGGCCGAAACCTTCGGCGCCGATGAAGTTGCGCGCCACCGCAAT
>RFXC01000192.1 GCA_009921765.1 Betaproteobacteria bacterium
TTTTCCTGCCGCCCGAGGGATTACTCGGCCGCATGGACCGCCTGGCAGGCATGCAGGCCGAAATTGTGCAAGGCCGCTACGATATGGTCTGCCCCGCGACCAGCGCCTTTGAACTGGCCGCTGCCTGGCCTTCCGCGCGGCTGACCGTGATCCCCGATGCGGGCCATTCCGCGCTGGAACCCGGGCTGCGTACGGCGTTGGTGAGCGCGGTTGAGCGTTTCCGTCGCCGCTAGAGCGGTTTGGCGTTTCCTGAAGGGCTGATTTGCGCTATTGAGCCTGCGGCTGTCCCCGTAGCTCAGCAGGATAGAGCATCAGATTCCTAATCTGGGGGCCGTGCGTTCGAATCGCGCCGGGGACACCAATTATATCAATTACTTGGCTAATTTTTATTGCCGCAGAGAAAAAAGGCACTCTTCACGCGGACACCATGCGGACCCGCTGAAACTCGCAGCCAAGGTCTTTGCTACCACCCAAAATACCTATTCTGACCGTGACATCGAGCGCGCGCGCGTTGCTGTTGATTTTGGAGGATATGTTGAGATTAAGCTCCACCAGTTGGATGATCTTGAGCTTTTCGGCGGCGGAATACCTCATGCGCGGTCGTCCCCATCCGCGATCATGCTTTTTTTGAGCAGACGTAATTCAAGCGTCTGCTCAGCCACGACTTCCTTCAGCGCGCGGGCTTCCTGGCGCAGTGCCTTGACCTCGTCGCTGGTGGCCGCGCGGGCCGTGTCACCGGCCAGGCGGCGCTTACCGTTCGGCGCAGCGCTTGAACCCGTGGCGCGCTCGCGCCTCACCAAGGAACTCCTTCGGCCAAGCGTAATACAGGCTCTCGGCGATGGCTTCGCGGCGGCAGAGGGCGGCGATGCTTTCCTCACCGCGCAGCCCTTCCAGGACGATGCGGATTTTGTCCTCGGCGGAATGGTGCTTGCGCGTGGCGCGGCGAATATCGCGCACCAGCTTTTCGGCTGGCACTCGGGCGGGTGGGGCGGAGGATTTCTGGCTCATCTTCACTCTCCTTGGGGTTACGATGAGCCAGATACTCCGTTACTCATATCGCCACTTTGGTCCCATAGGTGCTGACGCTGGACATCAGGCCGCGGCGCCGCTGAAGGCACGCGGGGAAAGCAATACGACGATGACGCGGCCGATCAGGTGGGTACGGAGCCGGAACGCCCAACCTTTGCCGTGCAGCGCACCGAAAGGCGCCGCGGTAGACAAACCACCGGTGAGGACAGTGTCGAGCTTCATGCCTGGGACAAAGCGACGATGGTCCAACGGAGGAGGGTCGCATGCCTAACCCTAAACCGACGTCCCGATGCAGCACGACAACGATAACGTCGCTGTGACAGGAACGAAGGAAACCTAAACGGGGTCGCGAACCAGTGGGCTCGTAGAGCAGTGGATGCCGCCGCCGCCCAGGCCGACGCGATCGTAATCCACCAGCCGGATGGAAATGCCGGCCCTGTCCATCGCCTCCTGCGTCCGCGCGCTGACACGGTCGCTCATGATGACGCGGCCGGGCGCGACGGCCAGGCAGTTCACCGTCCAGGACGGGTCCTCATGGTTCACGGGAATCATTCGGATGCCCAGGCGCTTCAATTCCTCCATAAAGACGAAGGGCAGCATCGAGGGATTCACGATGGCGACGTCGTGGTGGATCATCACGAAGCCGCCATCGATGTGCAGCCGGTAGCCGGGGATCTGGACGCGGATCAGCCGCGTGCCCTGCACCGCCAGCACATCCTCCAACTGCCGCGCGCCTTCCTCATTGACGCGGGAAGACACGCCGACGACGGCAACGTCGGGCCGGATATAGGCGAAGCTGCCGCCTTCCATCAGGCCGGTGCCGTGGATGGTCCGCAGGATCGGCATGCCGATGGCGGCGAGCGTTTCCGTCACCGGGGCTTCCTCGCCACGCCGGATGCGCGGCCCCATGCGGGTGACGATGGCGCCGCCCTTGATGCCGATGCAGGAATCGCGCGTGTAGATGGATTTGTGCCGGCCCGTGGCGGCGCGCCTTAGATAGATGACCTCCACGCCTTCATCCCGCAGCACGGCGGCCAGCGCGTCGTGCTGCGCCTGCTGTTCCTCTAGCGTCGGGCGGACATTGCCGCGCCAATAGGCGCCGGTCACGGGGTCGCCGAAGGCGTTGAGCTCGGGGATGTGTGGCAGCGTGTCGACAACACGCATTTCCTCCCCGGGGCGGTGCATCAGCACCACGCGAAGGCGGCCGATATCGGAATTGCAGCCCCATTCGCGGCCCCAAACGAAGGCCTGTTCGTCGGCGGTCTCGAAGGCGGGCGCTGGCTCGCTGGCGAAGCGCTCGATCAGCATGTTGTAGCGGTGGTCGAATTCGCTCATCGCGAAGGTCGGGGGGGTCTTGTTCATGGGCGTTCCCTCAGGCGTCGCGGCGCTTCCGCAGCGCCAGGTCAAGCAACAGCAGCAGCAGCGTGAACACCACCAGCAGGACGGCGACGGCGGCCATGGCGGGGTCCAGGTTCTCGTTGATGCCGTCCCAGATGCGGCGCGGCAGGGTGAACACGTCTCGCGACGCGATGAAGAGCACGATCACCAGCTCATCCCAGCTGTGGATGAAGGCGAAGATTGCGCCGGAGACGATGCCCGGCGCGATGCGCGGCAGGATCACCCAGCGCAGCGTCTGGGACAGCGAGGCCCCCATGCCGCGTGCCGCCTGTTCCAGCCGCGGGTCGAAGGCGGCGAGCGCGGTGGAGACGGTGATCACGACATAAGGAATGCCGGTGACGCCATGCGCCAGCGCGACGCCGAGGAAGCGGTCCAGCAGGTCCAGATTCGCGAAATACCGGTACAGGCCGATGGCATAGACGATGGAGGGGATGATGATCGGCAGCAGCATCAGCGCGCGGATGAGCTCCGTCGATTTTCGCGACAGGCGCCAGCAGCCGATGGCGCAGAGCGTCCCCGCCAGCACCGCGATGGCCGTCGAGGCAACGGCGATAAGGAAGGATTGCCAGATGGAATTGAGCCATTCCGACGAGCCCAGCACCGTCACGTAATGGCGCAGGCTCAGCGCCTCCTGCGGCAGGGACAGGAAGCGCTGGTCCGTGAGGGATACGGGGATGACGATGGTGATGGGCACCAGAAGGTAGATCGCCACCGCCCAGGCGGCAGCCGAAATCCAGGGGCCGGGGCGATGCGCGTGATCCATCGCTCAGGCCCCCGAGCCGAAGACGCGGCGCAGATCCACAACGCGCGAGAAGATCGCGAGCGTCGCCAGGATCGCCACTACCAGCACCGTCGCCATCATGGTGCCGAGGCCCCAGCGGATGAGGTCGAGGATCTGCAGGCCGATCCATTCGGCCACCATCAGCGTCTTTCCGCCGCCCAGTATCGCCGGCGTGATGTAGAAGCCTAGCGAGAAGATGAAGACCAGCACGCCGGCCGCGATCAGGCCCGGCATGGACAGCGGCAGGAAGACGCGCCCGAAGATCGTCAGGCGGGACGCGCCAAGGCCGCGCGCGGCGGCGAGCAGGCGCGGATCAATCTCCCGCATGCTGGCCAGCAGCGGAAGCACGGCATAGGGCACCATGTAATGGACCATGCCGACGATGATGCCGAATTCGTTCCAGACGAGTTGCAGTGGTTCGCTGATGACGCCCGCTTCCATCAGCGCGTTGTTCACCAGCCCCTGCCGGCGTAGCAGCGTCACCCAGGCGAAGGCGCGCACCAGCACGCTGATCCACAGCGGCACCAGCACCGTGAGGATCCACCACCGCCGCGTCGCCTCGCTTGCCAGCGCGATCTTGTAGGCGAGGATGTAGCCGAGCAGCAGCGCCAGCGACGTGGTGATGACGCAGATGCGGAGCGTCGTGAGGATCACGCGCTGCACGCTTTCGCTGGTGAACAGGCGTTCGTAATTGCCGAGACCGGGCGATGGCTCGGTGAAGGAAATCGCGAGGACCTGGGCGATGGGCGCGACATAGAAGGCCGTCATCAGAAGGAAGGCCGGCAGGATCAGAAGCCACCAGCCGGCATCCTGGCGGCGCATCAGGCCGCGTCCTCCATCACCGGGACGCTGGCCGCGGCACTCCAGCCGAGCCGCACCGCCAGGCCCTCCCGCGGTGCGATGGGCGTGCGCCAGGTCGGCAGCGCCACGCGAAGCAGGCCGAAATCCGACGTCTCGACATTGAGCCCGAAGCCGGCGCCGAGGTAGGACCAGGCTGCGATGCGGCCTTCCACGATGTTGTCTGCCTCATCCTGCTCCGACATCAACGTGATCTTCTCCGGCCGCAGGGACAGCAGGACGCGGCTGCCATGGGCGGGGCGATGGTTTTCCGCCACCGCCTGCACGATGCGCGTCGCCCCCGCGCCGATCACGAAGCCGCCGGGCACGCTTTCGCGCACCTCGCCCTGGAGGAAGTTGGACTTGCCGAGGAAGTCCGCGACGAAACGCGTGCGCGGCTGTTCATACAGATGCGCCGGCGCGCCTTCCTGGATCAGCTTGCCGTGGTTGAGGATGGCGACGCGGTCGGAGAGGGACAGCGCCTCCTCCTGGTCATGCGTCACATTGACGAAGGTGCGGCCGACGCGGCGGTGGAGTGCCTTCAACTCCTCCTGCAGTTCCGCGCGCAGCTTCTTGTCGAGCGCGGAAAGCGGTTCGTCCAGCAGCAGCAAAGCGGGGTCGAAGACCAGCGCGCGGGCCAGCGCCACGCGTTGCTGCTGGCCGCCGGAAAGCTGGCGCGGCAGGCGTTCGGCAAAACCCTGCAATTGCACGAGGTCGAGCGCCGCGCGGACCTTCGTCTCTCGGTCGGCGGCGGAAAGCTTGCGGACGCGGAGCGGGAAAGCGACGTTCTCCGCTACAGTCATGTGCGGGAACAGCGCGTAGCCCTGGAACACCATGCCGAAGTCGCGGCGTTCCGGCGGCAGTGGCGTGATGTCCTTCCCATCGAGCAGGATCGCGCCGGCGGTCGGTGCGACGAAACCCGCGATGCACATCAGGATCGTGGTCTTGCCGCTGCCGGAGGGGCCGAGCAACGTCAGGAACTCGCCGCGCTCCACACGCAGCGACACGTCGGCGACGGCGGTGAAGCTGCCATAGCGTTTCGTCAACCCCTGCAGGGCGAGGGCGTGCCCGGTTCCCGACATCGTCTCAGTCCCTGTAGTCCGGCTGTTCGCGGTCCAGCTTCCGCCGTAATGCCTGCCAAGGCAACCAGCCTTTCGTCGGGCCGGTGTCGAACAGCCTTTGCGTATGCGCCACCGTCTCGGGCGAGGCTACCGCCAGCGGCGCTCCGGAGGACTGGGCGGCGAGTTGAATGCGGCAGGATTGCTCCAGGTACCACATCCAGTAGAAGGCCTCCGCCACCGTGTTACCGACCGTCAGCAGACCGTGGTGGCGGAGAATCATCGCCGGCTTGTCGCCCAGGTCACGCACCAAGCGCTCGCGCTCCGAGAGGTTTTCCTCGGTTGCCACGCCTTCATAGTCGTGCAGCGCGACGCGGCCGATGAGTTCCATCATCATCTGGTTGAGCGGCAGCAGCGTGCCCTGCTGCGCGGCGATCGCCATGCCGGCCAGCGTATGCGTGTGCATGACGCAATTGGCATCTGCCCGGCCGCGATGGACGGCGGAGTGGATGACGAAGCCGGCGGGGTTCACGGGCCAGGTGGTCTTCTGCCGCGGCTCGCCATCAGCATCGACGAGCACCAGGCTCGATGCCGTCACTTCCTCGAATAGCAGGCCGTAGGGATTGACCAGGAAGCGATGCCCCTCGCCTGGCACGCGCACCGACAGATGCGTGAACACGAGGTCCGTCATGCCGTGCAGCGCGATCAGGCGATAGGCTGCGGCGAGGTCTTCCCGCAACTCCTGCTCGGTCGCCACATGGTTCGGGTCCGGCCGGCTCGGTGGTGGCGGCAAGGGCATTCAGTAGCCTCGATCATGGTCGTAGAGATTGCGGAGCGCCTCGCCACGCTCATGCGCCGCGATGGCGCGCGCCACATGTTCAGCCCGCTCCCGGCGCGTGGGCAGGCTGGCGAGGTGCGGCGTGACGATCGCCTTGGGATGCGTCCAGATGAGGTGGTCCGCCGGCAGCGGCTCTGTCTCGAAAACGTCGAGCACGGCGCCGGATAATTGCCCGGAATCGAGTGCGGCGATGATGTCATCGATCTTCTGGTGCGCGCCGCGTCCGACATTCACGAGGCCCGCACCCTGCGGCAGCGCATCGAACAGCGGTTTCGCGAGAATGCCGTTGGTCTCGGGTGTGGAGGGCAACAGGCAGACCAGGATGTTGCTGCGTGCCAGGAAGGCATCGCGCGCCTCGGCGCCGACGAATCCCTCGACCCCCGGCACCGACTTTGCGGTGCGGGACCAACCGATCACCTGAAATCCAAGGCCGCGCAGCATCATCGCGGCCTGCGCGCCCATATGGCCAAGGCCCATCACGCCGACGGTTGTCTCCGTCGCCAGGCTCTGGCCGTCGAAATAGGTAAAGTCCCGCGCGACCTGCTGCAACGCGATCCGCCTGGCGCCTCGCAGCAACGAGAGCACGGACCAGCAGACGAACTCGCCCAGCCGCTGCGCCGCGCCCTCGGTCGCCATGCGCATCAGCGGCACATCCTTCGGCAAATCCGGATCGCAGGTGATGAGGTCCACCCCCGCCCCCGCGCCGAAGATGACGCGGAGGTTGCGAAACCGCGCGATACGCCCGGGCTCCGGGTCCCAGACCAGGACATACCGGACATCCTCCGGCGCAACGGTGGCATCCTCCCACCACCGCACCTCGACGCCGGGTGCGCATGCGGCGAAATGTCCCTGCCACTCCGCCACCGCCGCCTCGCCGCCGGACTTCACCAGAAGGATAGGCTTCGCCACGCCGCGCCCCGCTTGCTGCAATGCAGCGAGAGTGCCTTCAGCCCGTGACCATGTCGATAAAGTCGGCATTGGCCTGGGCATAGACGCTGCCCCACCAGGTGCCGTTCTGCGCGACCTGCACGGCGGCATTGGCCGGGTCGGTCGGGTTGAAGCGCTTGAACTCTTCAGGCACCAGGGCCGCAGCACGCGGGTTGGTCGGGCCGTTGCCGAGGAATTTCAGTAATTCCACCTGGGCCTCGGGGTTCGACAGCATCGAGGCGAGCAGCTTCTGCACCATGTCGCCGCCGGGGTTGCCGCGCGGGCTGACAAAGATGCCGGGCTGGAGGATGCCCTGGTTCCAGATGTGCTTGAACCGCCCATTGCTCTCCTGTTCCAGCACCTTGGCGCGGGTGTGCCAGATCTGGCCCATCACAGCCTCTCCGGTGCGGATGAACTGCTCGGACTCGGCACCACTGGTCCAGAAGACGCAGTTGCGGCGGATTTCCCGGACCTTGGCGATGCTGGCGGGGATGTCGAGCGGGTAGAGGTTCCGCGGGTCCTTCCCCAAGGCCATCTGCGCGGCATCCAGCGCGCCGGCCGCATCGCGGCGCAGCAGGCGCGTGCCGGGGAACCGGCGAAGGTCCCAGAAATCCGCCCAGCTCGTCGGCGCGCCGTTCGGGAACTTGGTACTGTCGTACACAAGGACGTTGCTGAAGGAATAGGGCGCCGCGCCATGGTCCAGCGCGAAGGTCGGGCCAATGACGTTGTTGCGGTCTACGACGTTGTAGTCGATGCGGTTCAGCAGGTTCAGACCGCCGAGCAGCGTCGCGGAGGTCGCTGAGCTGTCGCAGATGTCCCAGGTGACACGGCCGCTTTCGACCATGGACCGGATGCGCCCGGCGGAAGGCCCGGTGCTGTCCTGCACCACGCGCCAGCCTGGATTGGCGGCCGCAAACGGCTCGCCATAGAAATTGCCGAAGCCCTGATTGGCGATGCCGCCCCAGTTCACCATCACCAGGTTGCGCGCCGCCTGCGCCGCAGCATCGCCCGCCATGCCCGCACCAACGCCAAGCGCCGCGAGCCCGGCCATCAACCCGCGCCGGCTAACCTCGCCGCGCGCGAATTTGCGCATGGCAAGCTCGATGCAATCCTGCTGGAACGTCTGCATGCGTGATCCCCTTCCGGTGAAAGCCCCTGGGCGGCCCCCTTGA
>RFXC01000193.1 GCA_009921765.1 Betaproteobacteria bacterium
GTGGCCTCGGCCTGGGGCAGATAACCCAGCGCACTGAAAAAGCTCAGGGTGAACCCGACAAGCATCAGCCCGCGGATGATCTGAAGCCACGGCCGGTGCGTCCGGATGATGGCTGTACCAAGCTTCGGTCCGAAGATGAGCACCATCAACACTGCGTGGACAGCGTGACGGGCGAACGAGATCAAAGGCGTGCCCATTTCTGTGGCGAGCGCTTTGGCAATCGCATCCATCAGGATGAAAAAAACCAATCCGGTAAGGAGGAAAGCCAGCGCGCGGAGTGGGCGCACCGGGTGAACAGATACTTCGCTCAAAATGACCCTTCCCTTGTTTTCGCCGGTCTGATTCGCTGACCTATGTCCGCTGTACTGAGCGCGAATTCAGGTATCTTGAAGCGAATGACGAAAGGTATCTCATGAGCCTCGCCCGGTCGCTTCGCGCAGTCCCGATTTTCATGGTGGCTTTGCTCAGCCTGTTGCTGGGTGGCTGTGGTTATAACGATTTTCAACGACTCGACGAGCAGACCAAGGCGGCCTGGTCGGAGGTGCTCAACCAGTACCAGCGGCGCGCCGATCTGGTGCCCAATCTGGTGGCCACCGTCAAGGGGGAAGCCTCGTTCGAGCAGGAGACACTCACGCGGGTGGTGGAGGCGCGCGCTCGTGCAACCGCGATCCAGGTCACGCCTGAGACGCTCAACGATCCGCAGGCTTTGCAACGCTTCCAGGAAGCCCAGGGATCTCTGGGGTCGGCCTTGTCGCGTCTGCTGGCGGTGAGCGAAAGCTATCCCACGCTCAAATCCAATCAGGGCTTTCAGGATTTGCGAGTGCAGATTGAGGGCACGGAAAACCGGATCACCGTCGCCCGCAATCGCTACATTCAGGCGGTGCAGCAGTACAACACGCTCGCGCGCAGTTTTCCGAGCAATCTCACAGCGCTTGCGTTGAATTATTCGATCAAGCCCAACCTGAGCGTGAATAACGAAGCGCAGCTCAGCCAGCCCCCTGCTGTCGACTTCCAGAAGAAGTAAGCGCCTCGACATGATGCGCAGCCCAGCCCTTGCGCGCAGTGTTTTGCGCATGGCTCTTTGGGCGTTCATGCTGGCGAGCCTGTACGGCCTTGCGTACGGTCAGGCGCTCCAGGCAATTCCCCCACTGAGTGCTCGCATCATCGATACTACGGCCACCCTCAAGGCCGAACAGGTACAGGCGATCGAGGCCAGGCTGCGAGCGTTCGAAGTGGCCCGCGGCACCCAGATCGTCGTACTCATGGTGCCCACCACGGCGCCGGAAGACATCGCCGACTTCACCCAGCGGGTCGGTGACGCCTGGAAGATCGGACGCAGGGACATCGGAGACGGCCTGCTTCTCATTGTCGCGAGAAATGACCGCACGCTTCGCATCGCACCAGCCAAAGCCCTGGAGGGCGCCATACCCGATCTCGCGGCGCGACAGGTGATTGATCGAACCATCGTGCCACGCTTTCGCGAGGGGGACTTCGCGGGCGGCATTGACGCAGGCCTCAGCCGGTTGATGGCACTCATCGCTGGCGAAGCGCTGCCCGAGCCGCGGGGGGCAGGCGGCACAGCGAGACTCGCTTCCGACTGGACTAATGCCCTGGTCCTGTTGCTGGTGGCCATCCCGGTCATTGCCCGCCGGCTGGCGAACTGGTTCGGACGCAAACTGGCGTGTCTGCTTACCGGACTGGGTGCGGGGGTCCTCACCTGGGCCTCAGGCGCGGGCGTGATCCTGATCCTGCTTTCCGTGCCCTTGGCAGTCCTCTGGGGGTTGATCGCAACCATGGCCGTCTGGCGGGTTCATCCAGGTCGACAACACGGAAGTTGGGGCAACCCGAACGACCGGTCCGGCACGTGGTCGGAGGGTGGGTTCAGGAGCGGCGGCGGCGGAAATTTCGGTGGCGGCGGCGCCTCCGGGAGGTGGTGACGTGACACCGCGAGCAATGAGTCTCTCGCAGTGGCTGGGGTTTGCTGGCCGGCAGTTATGGTTCGACGAAACCGATATCGATCGGCTATTGGGCGCCGGCTGGACCGAGCGTCTGGCCGAGCAGATCCAGATCACCGAAGCGGGGGGCTCGGGCGAGGTGAGGCTATGTGTTGAAGCAGCCTTGCCCTGGGCCGACGTCGTGCGGGGGTGGCGGCTTGGGTTCGATCAGCTGGTCCGCGAGCGCGCGTCGCATCTCTTTGCCCAATTGAGGGTTTGGGATACCGAGAACAACAGCGGCGTTCTGATCTACATGCTCCTGTCCGAGAGAGCCATCGAAATTGTGGTCGACCGCGGCTTGCGCCGCGTGGACGCCCGCTGCTGGCAGGCCCTGGCGGAAGACACGGCGCTGGGCTTGCGGGAGGGGCAGGGCTCGCGGGCGCTCTTGAAGAGTCTGGCGCGGTGCAGAGACCTGCTGCGGGAGGCTGGCCTGCCGGAGGACAGTGCGGGCAACGAACTTCCCGATATGCCGCATCGGCAGTAAGCGGAGTAGTGAGTGCGCCGATTGCCCGCGAAGATGCTGGCGCCCCCGACACGAATCGAACGTGTGACCCTCCCCTTAGGAGGGGGATGCTCTATCCACTGAGCTACGGGGGCGTGCCGTCGATTGTAGCCGAGCCGCCTGTTGTCTCGCGCGCCCGCTCGCGGTTGCGGTAATGGGCGATAGCGTAGTGAACGCCGCTCGCCGAGGTATGCGTTTGTCGCGACTGCAGCAGCCACCTCGCGGGATCGAGGGATGGGAAGAAGGCGTCGCCCTCAGGCGCGAGATCGATCTCGGTGATGATCGCCTGATCGACCTGGTCGAGCACGGCGCGATAGATTTCCCCGCCACCGGCAACAAAAACATGGCTGACAGCGCCGGCGAGCCTGATTGCTTCGTCGAGTGAGCCTGCACGCTCGCAGCCCGGGCTTGTCCATCCCGGATCGCGGGTGAGCACAATGGTGCGACGACCAGGGAGCGGCCGGCCGATCGACTCAAAGGTCTTACGCCCCATCACCAGCACATGGCCCAGCGTGGTGGCTTTGAAGTGCCTGAGATCTTCGGGCAGTTGCCAGGGCAGGGTGTTGTTGAGACCGATCACGCCATTGGCGGCACGGGCCACAATCAGGGTGATCAGGGGGCGCGGCGCGACCGCGCGGGCGCCCTGCGTCATACCGCGACCGGGGCCTTGATGTGAGGATGCGACTGATAGCCGGAAATCTCGAAGTCTTCAAACCGATAGTCGAAGATGGAATCCGGACGGCGCAGGATCGTGAGGCGTGGCAGCGGGAAGGGCTCACGCTCAAGCTGTGTGCGGGCCTGATCGAGATGATTGAGATAAAGATGACAGTCGCCGCCCGTCCAGATGAAATCGCCGGGTTGCAGATCGCATTGCTGCGCCACCATGTGCGTGAGGAGCGCATACGATGCAATGTTGAAGGGGACGCCCAGAAAGATGTCGGCGCTTCGCTGATACATCTGGCAAGACAACCGTCCCCCGGCCACATGAAACTGGAAAAACGCGTGACAGGGCGCGAGCGCCATTTTGGGGAGGTCGGCGACATTCCAGGCCGACACGATGAGGCGCCGTGAGGAGGGATCACGGCGGATCCGGTCCACCACATCGGTGATCTGGTCGATGGTGCTGCCGTCGCCCGCGGGCCAGTTGCGCCACTGATGGCCGTAGACCGGACCCAGCTCGCCCTGTTCGTTGGCCCATTCATCCCAGATCGTGACACCGTTGTCGCGAAGATAGGCAACGTTGGTGGAGCCCTGCAGGAACCACAGCAGCTCGTGAATGATCGAGCGCAGGTGCAGCTTTTTGGTGGTGACCAGCGGGAAACCCTCTGCCAGGTCAAAGCGCATCTGCCAGCCGAACACCGACAGTGTGCCGGTGCCCGTGCGGTCGGATTTCGGCTCGCCTCGCTCGAGCACGTGACGCATCAGATCCAGGTAGGCCTTCACGGGGCGAGGCCTTCGAAAGTGGCCGAGGTCATCTGTTCGACGATGTCGTCTTCGCTGAGCGCGCCCGACTCACGCAGGAAATCGAGCGTGGGGTCGCAAGAGCGCGCATAGAAATGATAGAGGAGGAACTCTTCCCGGTAGTGCGAGTCGATTGCGCCGTCGGCCTGCGCGCGGTGGATCAGCGTGCCGATCCGCTCGGACACCGCGATCAGCAGATCAACATATTCGCGCGATCGGGTGAGCGCTTCGCGTACCGCGGCGCTGGTGGAGGGCAGGTGCGGAACGCCTCCTGCCAGCCGCTCGCGCAGTACCCATTCCAGCAGCGCCCGGAGTTGCGCCACGGCGGCAAGCGAGTCCGGAAGCGCATCAAGCGCTTCACTGGTGCGCCTCAGAAGCCGCAGCATCACCGCAACGGCCAGCGTGTCTTTCGAGGCAAAGTGCTTGTAGAGGCTGCCTTTCGCAATACCGACCTCGGCTGCGATGTCGTCCATCGACATGAGTTCGTAGCCACGCACAGCCAGCAGCCGGTTGGTGGCGTCCAGGATGGCCTCTTCGCGTGCCTCGAACTGCGTCGCCCTGAAGGATTTTCGCGGCGGCGACAGCGATGCCGATTCCTGCGCGGAATGCATGCCTGCCGAGCGGGTGGAAAGTTGCTCTGTCACGATCCGGGTCGTTGTCCGCGCACTGTCCTGATCGATCCGTTGCGCGGTTGTCGTTATTGAATGGCGCGGATTCTATCGAACGTGCCGCCGTCCGAGCGGAGTATCAGAGCCCAGTGAGGGGCATTGGCAAGCCTGACTGGCCCGCTAGGGCTGGGGGGCGTTGCGGTTGAGCAGATCGACGCTGGTGCGACGTGGTGCAGCAACCTCGATGCGCTCGCCGAAGCGATCAAACACCGCGCCGTCGGCGTTGACCTCACGCAGGTTGAGCCCCGGGCTGATGCTTTCGCCTACGGTGTAGGCCTTGGGCGGCGCCCCGTTCACCGACAGCAGGGCGGCCCCCAGTCGGGGGTGAACGACCACGCCCACCACCCGGATCGAACCCAGCCGCGAATCAGGTGTGCCGGCGGCCACGCGGCCGGCCGTGCCAAACAGCGCGGATGCAGCCGCCGGATCGGGCTGGGTGAGCGTGGGTTCAACGGCGGGTGCGATGGCCGGTTTCGGGGCGCTCAGCAATACTCCCCACCAGATTGCCGTACCGACGCAGGCGACGATCGTGAGTGCGCCCACCAGGCTGGCGGATGAGATCCGTGACGGGCCGTAACGAAAGCGACTCATGGCAGTGCGACAGTTCAATGTCCAAGGTCAAGCGGCGGGTGGCAGCGGTTGCCATGGCCGCTGATATCATAGCCCGGGTTCTTTATCGGAATTTCCCAAATGCAGCGGCGGCTTGGCAGGCAGCGAAAATTGTTCGGAGACCAGCTTCGGCAGCGCGGATTCACGCTGATTGAACTCATGGTCGTTATCGTCATTCTCGGCATTCTCGCGGCAATTGCTGTGCCCAGGATCATGAGCAAGCCAGATGAGGCGAGGGTACGTGCGGCTCAGGCCGAGGTGGCGCAAATTCTGCAGGCGCTTGACCTCTATCGGCTCGACAACCAGCGCTATCCCAGTACCGAGCAGGGGCTGACGGCGCTCGCCGTGCGGCCCTCGGTTGAACCGGTCCCGCAAAACTGGAAGGCCTATCTCAAACAGGCGCCCAACGATCCGTGGGGGCGGCCCTATCAGTACCTGAGCCCGGGTGTTCGCGGCGAAATCGACGTCTTCAGCCTGGGAGCCGACGGCCAGCCGGGAGGCGAGGGCGTCAATGCCGATATCGGCAACTGGTCTCTCAATCGCTGAAGCATGCCGCCCCCTGAAACGGGGGCGCGGGGTGCGCTGCCGCCAGGCCGGCTTCACGCTGGTTGAAATGCTGGTGGCCTTGCTGATTGCAGCGGTCCTCGCGGGGACGCTGATGCTCGCCGTGCCCGATCAGTCCAGAAGCCTGCGTTACGAGGCCGATCGGCTCGCCCGTCTCATGGCGATAGCCCGCGAAGAAGCGTTGCTGCGCAGCGCACCCGTCCGCTTTGAGGCCAACGGCGAGCGCTACCGCTTTGTGGTGTGGCTTGATCGCGCCTGGTGGCCGCTTGCCGACGATCCCGCGCTGCGCGAGCGCGCATGGCTCGCGCCCACGACGCTCGCGCTCGAACGCGCCGACGGGCAGCGGGTGATCGAGTTCGGGCGCGAACAGGTCGATGTGCCTTTTCGCCTGCGGCTCCTGCGAGAGGGGGCTCAGGCATCGATCGTTGCCAATGGGCTTGGCATCTTTTCTGTTGAATGAGCGTCTCATGAGCCCGCGCCACCGGCCACCCAGGACCGCACTGGCTTTTCACCTGCAGTCCCGGGAGCGGGGTTTCACGCTTCTGGAGGTGCTGATCGCATTGACTGTCGCCTCGATCGCGCTGGTGGCGGCGATGCGCGCGGGCGCTTCGCTCGCGCAGGCCTCGGGCGAGATGCGGCTGCGTACCCATGCCCAATGGAGTGCCGAGAACCGGTTGTCTGCCATCCGCCTGATGGGCGAGTTCCCGCCGGTTGGCCGCCGCACCTATGAATGCCCGATGGGGGCGGTGGCGCTGCGGTGCAGCGAAGACGTGTTTTCAACGCCCAATCCTTCATTCAGACGGATCGAACTGAGTGTCGAAAATCCCGTTGATGGGCACCGGCTCGCCCGCCTGACCGGGTTCGCGGTGAACCAGCGATGAATGCTGCGCGCGGGAGACCTGCTGTTGAGGGCGCTACCGATGGCGGTTGGCCGCTCGCCGCGAGGGTGCCGCTCCCTGCGCGGGCGCCGCGCGTTCGCGGGCGCAGGTCGATACGGGGATTCACCCTTCTTGAACTGTTGATTGCCGTGACCCTGATGTCCGTGCTTGCACTCATGTCCTGGCGGGCGCTTGATGCGCTGATCGATGCGCGCGAACGCATCACCCGCGCGGGCGATGAACTGCGCGCGCTGGTGGTGGCCTTTGCCCAGATCGAGGAGGATCTGCGGCGCTCCTGGCCTGTACGGCTGCTTGATACCGGACGGGGACCGGTGGCGCTCGCCGAAGCGCCGGGCGGACGCGACACCACCACGGGGGGGCAGCTTGATCTGATTCGCGAGGCACCCGCCGTGGCAGCGTTCGCACCCGCGGGCCGGGCTGGAGGCGATCCTTCGCGCGCAAGCGGGCTGCAGCGTGTGGTCTGGCGACTCGAAGGCGGCCGGCTTGAGCGCGGATTCGTACTGTGGTGGCCAGGTAGCCCCGATGCGCTCGCCGACACTGCATTCGGTGCGCGGTCCACGGTCGATGCGACCACCTGGCAGCCCCTGGTCGAGCGGGTCGACGCCATCAGCTGGCGTCTTTACCGACCCGGCCAGGGCTGGTTGCCGCCTGGCCAGCGTGTCGACGGAACGGGCGAAAGCGTCACCGGAGTTGAGCTGTCCCTGATCCGTGGCGGCGAGCGGCTCGTGCGCGTGTTTTCGATCCGGGACTGACCATGCGCCGTGACTCCCGACATGAACGTGGTGCGGCAATCGTGAGCGTGCTGGTGCTGGTCTCGATCGCAACGCTGCTGGTGGCCAGTCTGTTCTGGCGTCAGCATCTGGCCACACGGTCGGTGCAGAATCGTTTCGCGAGCGCGCAGCTGCGCTGGATCGAGACCGCGGTGCTCGACTGGGCGGCGGTGGTGCTTCGGTCAGATCAGAGCTCGAGCGGTCAGGTTGATCATCTCCAGGAGACCTGGGCCGTGCCGGTGGCTGAAACCCGGCTCGATGAAACCGTGACCGCAGGGGCTCGTATTTCCGGCAGCACCCGCTCCGCCCTGATCGCCGGACAGATCTTTGATGCCCAGGGGCGACTCAATCTGAGCAACCTGGTGCATGAGGGCAAGCCCGTGGAGAAACAGGCCGCAGCCTTTCGCCGGTTGCTCGCTTTGCTTGGCCTTCCGCCTGAGCTTGAATCAACCCTGACGCGGCGACTGCTCGAGTCTTACCCCGCGCCCGCGGCGGCAGCCGATCAGGGTGCCGGCGGGGCCACGGGTTCGGCGGCTGTGCCGGCAGCGGGGTCGGCGGGTGCGC